>NZ_CP149798.1:710000-1065000 GCF_037940415.1 Streptomyces sp. f51
GCATTGAGGGTCAACTTCCCTCCGCCCACGACCACTTGACCCGGCTGGTACCACTCCAGTTCATTGTTGGTGCTGATGGTGCAGCCCCGCTTGTTCCAGTCGTAGCACGTGGCCCAGCGGTTCTTGTCGAGGTGTGAGCCGCCGAACTCGTCGTGGAAGACCAGTCGCCAGTGGCCGGGTGCCACGGGCCGGGGCGTCGCCGTTCCGGGCGCGGACCCGCAGGCACCGCATGCCACCGCCAGCAGCAGGAGAAGCACCCCGAGAACCGCGCCCCGTGACCTCATGGGCGGGCGCGGGTCCCGGCCGCGACCGCGCCGGCCAGCCGGCGCGCGGCGAATCCGGTTCCGGCGACGAACCGCAGCACGGGTCCGAAGGTGGGGGCGGCGGCCAGTCCGGTGAAGAACAGCCCGGGTACGGAGGACTCGAACCCGGACGACAGCCGGGGCGCGCCACGGAACGTCTCGATCTCCCTGCGGAGTTCGGGTGCCAGCAGCCCGAGCCGGTCGATGTCGACGCGGTATCCCGTGGCCAGCAGCAGATGGTCGGCCCGCACGGTCTCCGCCCGCCCCTCCGCGTCCGTGACCCCGAGACGCACCACGCCGCCCTCGGCCTCCACGGAGCGGACCGTACGGCCGCACAGCACGGGGATCCGGTCGTCCACGCGGTCCCGCAGCCACCAGGCGCCGGACGGACCGAGGACGTTGTGCAGCAGCCGCAGCCGCAGCCCCCGCGGCAGACGGCGGATCGCTCCGGCGCCGTGGGCGCAGGCCAGCAGCGACCAGCCCGGTCCGAGCGGGGAACCCGGTTTGACGATCCGTACCCGACGCGGCCGGTCGCAGGGCCGGTCGGTGTCGGGTGGGCCGCCGAAGGCGACGAAGGCCGCGCGGGCGATCACCGTGGGAAGGGCCCCGGCCTCGCGCAGCAGCGCTGCGCTCTCCAGGGCCGACTGCCCGGCGCCGAGGACGGCGATCCGCCGCCCCGAGAACGGGCCCAGGTCGTGGTGCCGGCTGGTGTGGGAGACCAGCTCCGCCGGGAGGGGCCCGGCCAGTTCCGCGGGCTCGTGGGCGAAGGGGACGAGGCCGGTCGCCATCACCACGTTCTCGGCGAGGAACTCCTCCCCCGAGTCCAGGGTGACGCCGAAGCGCCCGTCGACACGGCTGACGGTACGGACCCGCCCGCGCTCCAGCTCCGGCACGCGGCGCTCCTGGAACCACTGCCCGTAGGCGATCATCTCCTCGACGGGAATGGGGTACCGGTCACCGACCGGTCCACGTCCCCGTGCGCTGCGGAAGTCCCCCAGACCGTAGCCGGACTCCGGCGCGGAGATGCAGGAGGCAGCGGGGACGGACTTCAGGTACATGCCGTCCGGCATGTTGGCGCGCCAGCACTCCATGGGTTCGCCGAACACCCGCCGTGATACTCCCTCCGTGCTCAGCCATGCGGCCGTGGCAAGGCCGTAGGGGCCGGCCCCGATGACCGCGGTGGGCAGCCGCCGGGAGCCGGGGACGCCTCTGCTCCCGGCCGTTCTGCGCCGAGTGCCGGATCCGGTGTTCATGGGCATGGTCGCTCCCTGTGTCCCGTCGGGCCGGTGCCGGCCGTCACGGTCGCGCACCGGCCCAGCGGACGCATTCGCCGAGGACGGGCGCGACCGTGTGCGTGAGCCATCCGTAGCTGTGGCCGAATCTCGGGGACTTGCGGACGTTGTTCACCACGTGCCACAGCCAGCTCAGCAGGGGAATCGCCACCGGATCGACGACACCGTCGTACGGGTCGAGACCGGCCAGGGCGAGCAGGGTCCGGTCGGCGTCCGGCACCCGGCCGGTGCGCAGGGTCTCGGCGACGAGGCCACCGAGCGGGCGGCCGGTGACCGTGCTGCGCAGGGCCAGGACGAAGGAATAGGCGTCGATCTCGCACGGCCCGTCGGCGCGGCCGCTGCTCCAGTCGAAGACGCCTGTCACCCGGAGCGGGTCCCGGCCCAGGAGCACGTTGCCGGGGTGGTAGTCGCCATGTGTCCAGCCCTCCGTGAGCACGGCACCCGTCAGGGCCGCCTCCAGCCGTTGGCGCAGGGCCTCGCATTCGGCCGCTCTGCGGCCGGAACGGTAACCGGGCATCCCGGCGAACAGGACCGTCAGCTGCTCTTCGCACCAGGCGGGGGCACGGTCGGCGGCCTTCCGCGGACGCCCGGTGGCGGCCCGCAGATCCGCCAGCAGCCGCATCGCGGGAGCCATGGCGGTGTGCGGGTCACCGGAGGGGGCCATGACCAGCCGCTCGGCCGCCACGCCCGGGAGCGCGGTTTGGGCAAGGGTGCCCTCGGGGCCGGGCGAGCCGACGACGCGGGGCAGGAGGGCGCGCCACGGGTCGAGCCGGGTGTCCTCGGCGAGTTCCAGCAGGACGTCCCGCTCCCGCGCCGTGACGGCTGCGCCGGCCTCGTCCCTGGGGTGCTTGATCACCAGGCTTCCCGCGCCGTGCCTCAGCTCGAACACCAGCAGACCCGCCTTGGGCAAGGACGGGCGCCGGACCACGGTGATGTCCCTGGGACCGGCGCCGCGTACGAGCCAGTGAGCCCGCAGACGGTCGTCCAGACCCGCCAGAGCGCGCGGGAAGTACAGGGGCAGCAGACCGGAGAGCGAGGACATCTTGGCGGGTGTCTTCATACCAGACCTTGCCGGGCTGTCAGCGGCACGACCCCTGCTTGCCGGGGATAATGATGACGGGCGATCCAAGTCTTTTGAGTGGATCTACGAGCTTTGTCCATGTTAGTGCCTTCCGGGGAATGCTTCCCGGAGAGGGACGAGTGGTCCTCTTGCTGGACACCGACGTACCCGTGCTCCTCGCCAGAATCGGCAACTATCCGCTGCACCACGGCAGTCTGGGCGTGGTGCGCACGCTCGGACGGCTCGGCGTCCCGGTCCACGCCGTGGTCGAGGACCGCTTCACCCCGGTCGCCCTCTCGCGCCATCTCACGAACGGCATCGTGTGGCGGACGACCGGCTGCGAGGAACCGGAACGGCTCGCGGACGGCCTGCTGTCCATAGGCCGGACGATCGGCGTCCGGTGCGTGGCGGTGCCGACCGACGACGAGGCGGCGATCCTGCTCGCGGAGTACGCGGACCGGCTGAAGGAGTGTTTCCTGATTCCGCCCGTGCCGGCCCATCTTCCGCGCCTGCTGGCCTGCAAGGCGAGCCTGCACCGGATCTGCGCCGAGGCGGGCGTCCCCTCGCCGTCGTCGCGGGCCCCGCAGAACCGTGACGAACTGGTCGACGCGGGCCGCGAGCTCGGCTATCCGCTGGTCCTCAAGAATCTGGCGCCGTTCAGCAGGCTCCGGACCCCGGCCGTCAGGGGCACCACCACCGTCGTGCCCACCGAACGGGCGCTGCTCCGCCGCTTCCCCGAGGCCGCGCCGCCCCCCGTACTCGTGCAGGAGTACATCCCGCGGCAGCAGGCGGAGGACTGGATCACCCATCTGTACTGCGGTGCGGGCGGCGTTCCGCGCGTCCTGTTCACCGGCCTCAAGCTGCGCTCCTGGCCTCCGTACGCGGGGATGACCGCCCGGGCGGTGGCCCTGCGCAACGCCGAGCTGGCCGGTCTGGCGGAGCGGCTGTGCCGCGGCACCGGCTACAGCGGCCTGGCGGATCTCGACTGGCGTTACGACCGCCGGGACGGGCGGTACAAGCTCGTCGACTTCAATCCGCGCGCCGGCGCGCAGTTCCGCCTCTTCGAGAACGTCCACGGGATCGACGTCGTCCGTGCCATGCATCTCGACCTGACCGGCCACGCCGTGCCGGACGGCGACCAGGCCGAGGGTCGGGTCTTCGCCGCCGGCCAGCTGGACTTCGCGTCGGCGGCGGCATGGCTGCGGCATGAGCGCCGGCTGCCCTCCGACCTGCTGCACGTGCGGGCCACCGAGCGGGCCTGGCTCTCCTGGGACGACCCCGTACCGGCCGCGGCCGAGGCGATGCGGTTCGCCGGGCTGGTGGCGTGGCGCCTGCTGCGGCCCGAGCGCTCCGGCCCGGCCGGGCGCCGCTGACCGGCCGATCCGCCGCCGTGCGACCGCCGGGTGCACGGACCTCTCACCGATGCGCGTTGACCTCAGCCCGTCCTGGGGTGACCATGTACGTATACGTCGTAAATATACGGACGGAACACCTCGGAGAGAGACATGCGCCTCACAGTCATCGGGACCGGGTACGTCGGAGCAGTCCATGCCGCCTGCATGGCGGAGACGGGCCATGAGGTGCTCGGCGTCGACGTCGACGAGGAGCGGGTCACGGCGCTCGCCGCCGGGCATCCCCCGTTCCACGAGCCCGGCCTGCCGGGGATGCTCCAGCGGACGGTGGCCGCCGGCACACTGCGCTTCACCACGTCGCTGGACGAGGCCGCCCGGTTCGCCGACACGCACTTCATCTGCGTCGGCACCCCGCAGCGGCCCGACTCGGGCGCCGCCGACCTGCGCCATGTCGAGGCCGTGGTGGACGCGCTGGCCCCGGCTCTGCGCGCCGCGGGCCACGACCGGCCCCTGGTCGTCGGCAAGTCCACCGTGCCCGTCGGTACGGCGGACCGGCTGGCCGAGCGGCTGGACGCTCCCGGCGCCGAGATCGCCTGGAACCCGGAGTTCCTGCGCGAGGGATCCGCGGTCCAGGACACGCTGCGCCCGGAACGCGTCGTGGCGGGCGTACGGTCGGCCTGGGCCGAGGAGCGGCTGCGCGCCGTCTACGCCCCCCTGACGGCGGCCGGCGCGCCCTTCATCGCCACCGACACCGTGACCGCCGAACTCGTCAAGGTGGCCTCGAACTCCTTCCTGGCCACCAAGATCTCCTTCATCAACGCCATGGCCGAGATCTGTGACGTCATGGGCGCCGACGTGCTCACCCTCGCCGCGGCGATGGGCGGCGACTCCCGCATCGGCCCCTCCTTCCTGGCCCCCGGCCTCGGCTTCGGCGGCAGCTGCCTGCCCAAGGACATCCGGGCCTTCGCCGCGCGGGCGGAGGAGATCGGCCGGGGCGAGTCGGTGGCGTTCCTCCGCCAGGTCGACGAGATCAACACAAGGCAGCGCGGGCGCACGGTCGACCTCGCCGAGCGCATGGCCGGCGGGAGCCTCGAAGGCCGTGACGTGGCGGTCCTGGGGGCCGCCTTCAAGCCGGGCAGCGACGACGTACGGGACTCCCCGGCGCTCGCGGTCGCGGAGGCGGTGCGCCTGCGCGGAGCGCGGGTCCGGGTGCACGACCCGGAGGCGATCGACAACGCCCGGGCCGTGTACCCCGAACTGCAATACGCCCTGGACGTCACCAAGGCGTGCGAGCAGGCCGACGTCGTCCTGCACCTCACCGAGTGGCCCCAGTACCAGGAGCTCGACCCCGCCGCCCTCGCCACCGTGGTGCGCAGCCCGGCCATGGTCGACGCCCGCAACACCCTCGACGCCCGGACCTGGCACTCGGCGGGCTGGCGGCTGAGCGCTCCGGGCCGTCCGCGGCTCGGCTGAGCGGAAGGACGAGTCCCATGCGTGTCGTCGTGTCCGGTGGCAGCGGCTTTCTGGGGTCCCATCTGTGCGAGGAACTGCTCCGCAGGGGTGACACCGTCTACTGCCTGGACAACTTCTCCTCGGGCCGGAAGGCCAACATCGCCCGTCTGCTGAACCTGCCGGGCTTCCACTTCGTTCCGTGCGACGTCACGGAGCGGTTCCGCTTCCCCCGGACGGTCGACGCCGTCGCCCATCTCGCGTCTCCCGCCTCCCCGGCGGACTACCACCGTCACCCGCTGGAGACGCTGGCGGTCGGCAGCCGGGGCACGGAGAACATGCTGCGGCTGGCCGAGAGCCAGAAGGCCCGCTTCGTCCTGGCGTCCACCAGCGAGGTCTACGGGGATCCCGCGGTGCATCCGCAGGACGAGGGCTACTGGGGGAACGTCAATCCCATCGGCCCCCGCAGCGTCTACGACGAGGCCAAGCGCTTCGCGGAGGCGATCTCCATGGCGTACCGGCGCAGCCGCGGGGTCGATGTGGGGATCGTCCGGATCTTCAACACGTACGGCCCCCGGATGCGTCCGTACGACGGCCGGGTGATCTCCAGTTTCATCCGGCAGGCGCTCCGGGGCGAACCGTTGACGATCTTCGGCGACGGCACCCAGACGCGGAGCTTCTGTTACGTCGACGACCTGGTCCAAGGTCTGGTGGCCATGCTCGACTCCGCCGAGCCGGGTCCGATCAACCTGGGCAATCCGGAGGAGCACACGGTGCTGGAACTCGCGGAACTGGTGACGGGCATCACCGGATCGGACGCCGGGCTGCGCCGCCTCCCGCTGCCCGTCGACGATCCCCTCCGCAGGCGCCCGGTCGTCACCCGGGCCCGGGAGACGCTCGGCTGGCAGCCGCGGGTGCCTCTGGAAGAGGGGCTTCGCAACACCGTCGACTGGTTCGTGGCGGAGGCCGAGGCATCCGGGCGGGCGCCGGAACAGGCCGTCGCGGCCGGACCGTCGTGACGCGGGACGGCGCGCCTCGGGCACCGCGCCGTCACACGGGTGCCGGCCGCCCGGGGGCCGACAGCCCGGAGGGCGCCGGCCGCTCGATGCGGCCGGCGCCCCGGCGGGTCCGTGGGGTCAGTGCTGCCAGACCCTCACGTAGTCGACCTGCATGTCGGCGGGGGCCACGTTGGTCCCGCTGTGACTGGGGTTGACGGCGTTGTTGAGGATCAGGTACATCGGGGCGGACGTGATCCCCGAGGTGATCTGACCGACCTGCTTTCCGTCGTAGTAGTACGTGACGGAACCCTGCTTCCAGTCGGCGCCGAACGTGTGCCAGCCACCGGAGTAGGTGCCGGAGGCACAGCCTCCCGGGCCGCCCGCCGGGGAGTGGAAGTGGTAGCAGGCGGAGCCGCCCAGCCCTTCCAGGACGTCCAGCTCGCCGTCCGTCGGCCAGTTCTGTCCGTCGGCCCAGAAGGAGGGCCAGTTGGCCATCTGCGAACCGGACGACGGGGTGTAGATGCGGGCCTCGAAGGCGCCGTAGGTGAACTGGGCCTTGCCGTTGCTGGTCACCAGGCCGGAGACGTAGGGATACGTCTTGCCGCCGACGGTGGTCGGCTGCTGGGCGAGCTTGAGATGGAGCGATCCGTCGCCGACCGTGACCTGCGACGGCGAATAGGCGGACCCCTCGGCGGAGTTCGGCGGCCTGGTGACGCACGTGGGACAGCCGAACCAGTTCGCGTTCCACTTGGAGGCGTCAAGGGCGCCGCCGTTGAACTCGTCGGCGAACACCGGGTGCCACGTGCCGGGGATACCGACGGGCGCCGCACCGGTCGAGGACGGCGCGGAAGAAGACGGCGCGGAAGACGGTACGGCCGAGCCGGGCGTGGACGCCGTCGCCGTCGGTGCCGGTGTGGACGGCGTCGGCGTGGCCGTGCCCGAGGGAGCCGAGGCCGTCGGCGCGGGTGTCGCGGTGCCGGTGCCGGCACCGGCGGTGAAGGACTTCACCGGAGAGAGACTGTGCCAGTGGTCGTGGAACTTGTAAGCGACGTAATACGTATAGGTACCGGCGGGAAACGCGCGGGAGCCCGAGGTGAAGGTGGTGGACCGGGTTCCCAGTGTCGTCGCGACGGCTCCGGGAAAGTCGCGGTTGGCGCCGTCGGCGGAGCGCACGGCCACGGTCAGCGCCTGGAGCTTGATCGTCTTGACGCCGTGGACCGTGGCGGTGGCCTTGGACTGTCCGTTCGGGGCCGACACCACGGACAGGGAGTCGACCACCACGTCGGGTGTGGCGGCCTCGGCCTGATCCGTTTGCGTGAGCACGCCCCCGGCGAGCGCGGCGGTGGCGACCGCGAGCGCACCCAGTTTCGTTCGCATGGCGCGAGGGCGGCGGTGTTTCCGGTTGTCCGTTGTGTAATTCATTGGCATGTACGCGTGACCTTTCGCCCCCATGCGACAGCTGGGCCATTTGCGGAACAAGAGAGCAAATGACGGACTGAACGGTGATGGACTCTGCGCGAGGCGAACTCGTTGCGCAAGTGGCCCGCCGACGCGAAAGTGCGCCCGCATGTCCTGGAACTTCTTGCCCCGCAGCCGAGTTGACCGCGCCGAGCGCGGCCCAGTGACGTCCGACACCCTGGGGGCAATTCGGTCATATCCACCTAATGGCGCGGTACGGGCGATATCTGACACCCGGTGAGCCCCTTCAGGGCACCTCGGCCGCACCACGGCCGTTGTCAGTGGCGGGTGGCAGCATCGTGTTCATGAGCGAATCCATGGCATTCGACTGGCGGTCCTTCCTGCTCCGGTGGAGCGAGGAGTGGGCGGACTCCCTGCCCGAGGACGAGGTGCTCGGCGAGGACGAACAAGGTGCCCGGCAGGCGCGGTGGCTGGGTTTACCGCCCGCGCCCGAGGAACGGATCGCGGCCATGGAGGAGCGCCTGGGCCGCCGGATGCCGTCGTCGTACCGCGAGTTCCTCTCCGTCAGCGACGGGTGGCGCCACGCCGGTGGATTCGTGTGGCTGCTGGCGGGGACGCGGGACGCGAGCTGGCACGAGGACGCGTCGGGCCTCGGGGCCTCGTTCGAGGAGTATCTGGAGGAGGACGCCGGTCCTGAGGAGCGGCGCGAGGTGGAGATCTGGCGACGCGGACTCCAGCTCGACGTGACGTCCGACGCCACGTACGTCCTCATGGATCCCGAGGACGCGGACGAGGACGGCGAGTGGGCCGTGTACACCTGGGCGAGCTGGCGGGCCGCACCGCCCGAACGGCACGCCAACTTCCGTGAGTTCATGCGGGAGATGCACCGGGAGTTCCACCGGCTGCGGTCGCGCGACGGCGAAGGGGAGCCGGCGTTCGTCAACGACACGACCCGGGAGCTGGACGCCCGGGTGGAAGAGGCCCGGCTGGAAGCGCTGCGCGGCGGCTGGGAGCGGGCCCTGGCGGCGCTGGACGAGGCGCGGGAGTACGGCAGGCCGTCGGCCACGGGGCTGGGTGACCAGATACGGCGTCTGCTGGGTCAGTCCCACAGTGTCGATTTCGAGGACCTGGTGACGGATCCGCGGTACGCGGGCGAGCTGCTGCCGCCCCTGGTGGCCGAACACGCGGCGCACGCGCGCGACGACTCCACGCTGAGGTTCCACCTGCGGGGCGCGGACGAGGCCCTGGTGGCACGCGCCCACGCCACGCTGGACCAGGTGAGGAACGGCACCTACCGCTACGCGCCCGCCGGTCCGTTCGGGGAGGCGGTCGAGCGGGCGCGTGAACTGGCGCGCTGGGGAGAGGGTGACGAGGCGTGGCGGACGCTGAGGAACGCCCTGCCCCTGTGGGAGCCGCTGGGCCCTGACCACCTGGCACCGCTCGGATGGGTGGGCGACCCCTTGCTCGGGCCGCTGCTGACCCCGGAACGCGGCCGGGAGCTGCTGTCCACGCCGAGAGCAGGACAGGCCGGTGCCGCGCCCGACGAGACACCCGACCTCGACCCGCCGGGGCTGGCGTGGCTCGCGGAACCGGACCGGGGCGGCGACCGCACGTCGTACCGCTTCGTCCTGGTGGAGGGCGTGGAGCCGCGCGAACTGCCCGGACGCCTCGCGCGCGAGAAGGGGAACGACGGCGAGGACGCGCCCGGGAACGCCGGCCGCGACGCGAACCGGGCCGAGCCCGCCGAGCCCGGAACCGGGGGCCCGAACAGGGCCGGGGATCCCAACGAGGCAGGGGCCGTGGCCGAGTTGAGCGCGCCCCTCACCGCCTGGGAGGCGCGCCGCGGATCACTCCTCGGCAGACGGGAGTTCTCCTCGTACGACGACAGGGCGCTCATGGCGGTCGGCCGGGCCGGCGGCCGCTGGAGCTTCGCCTTCGACGGCGACCCCGCCCCGTTCGACGGGCGGCGGTTCGTCTCCCCGGCCCCGGATGCCGGGGCCGGAACCCGCGCGGTGGTGGTGTGGTGCGGTCTGAGGGCACGGCACGGCAAGCCGTTCTTCCATCTGTCGGTGGCGCGGGAGGGCGCCGAGGAGTACGCGTTCACGTTCGCGGACGGAGAGGTCCGGCGGAGCGGGGAGATACCGGAGGCGCTGGACCCGGACCGGTTCTTCGGCGACGGCGACGGCGGCGCCGAGGCCGAACGGCCGCTGCTGGAGGCGCTGGCCGCGGAGTTCGGCGCCCGGCTGCCGCGTCACGCGATCGTGAGCGGGCGGCTGCACACGCTCACCACCCGCTCCTGGACGAGACCGCCCGGGGAGGGAGAGGGGTACATGACGATCTGGACGGACGCTAATGTCCCGCGGAACGGTGGTGACGGGTGGCGAGTGGGTCGCCGGCCTTCCTGACCACCTCGGCGATCCAGGCCGTGGCCTCCGGCACGTCGTAGTTGCCGGCGTGCGGCTGGTTCCAGGCGAGCCGGTAGTCGACGTTCCCGACCTGCGGGTCCGCCTCCAGCGCACGGTCCAGGTTGACCGAGACGATGAACGAGGTGTCCCGGTCCCGTGTGCCGTTGCGGACGTACCAGTTGGGCGCGGTGTCGGCGTTCGTGCCGATGAAGTCCATCGGGTCGATCAGATGGATCCGGTCGTCGAGGGTCGTGCTCCCCAGGGCGGTGTACTGGTCCCAGGTCAGCCCGGTGTCGTCCGTGCCGCTGCCGTCACCGGCGACGTCGTTGTGGTTCCAGCTCCACTCGGTGTAGTTCATGTACTTCTGGGTGTACGGACCGAAGAGGTTGGTCTCGGTCCCGCTGGTGGTGTTCCCGTGCACGCCCACGGCGTCGAAGGCGGGTGTCGTCTTCAGGGTGGCCTGGGTGGCGACGAACTTCAGGTACTTCGCCATGTCGACCGACAGCACCGTGTCCTTGGCGTTGTCGACGTCGATCCAGTCGTTCACGTACGACTTGGTGGTGGTGCCGCCGGGCCCGCCGGACGTGATGTCGAAGGTGGCCCCGAGCGCGGGAACGGTGTGGGCCGGGTCGGCCTTCATATAGGTCTCCGCGGAGCGGATCACCTCCTTCCGGATCGTGTCGAGCATGTCGTCGGCGGTGAGCCGGGAACCGTCGGGGTTGTGGAGCTTGAGGCTCTTCTCGTACGCCGGGAACCGGGCGGCGATCTCGGCGGCGTCCTGGGGCGTGGCGTTCGAGCCGGTCGCGTCGCGGGTGCCGAGGACGTTGTAGAGCCACTCGTAGGCGGTGTCGGCGTTGCCGAGGTCGGTGATCGGGCAGTACGCGTTCACCGCGAACACGTCGTCGCGCAGGGTGCTGCGGCCCTTGGCGTCGACGCCCGCCGCGCCGATCGCGGCGAGGTAGGAGTCGTAGGCGGGGCTGTTGCCCGAGGCGCCCAGGATCGCGGACAGCGCGCCACCGCCACTGGTGCCGTTGACGACGATCCGCTCGGCGCTGCCGGGCATGGCGGCGTCGTTGAGGCGGAGGTAGCGGACCGCGGCCTTGGCGTCGACCACCGCGGCCGGGGCCTTGCCCGGCGAGGAGCCGTCGGCGCCGGTCAGTCCGCGGCTGCGGTTGGCGACGTCCACGAAGACGGAGCCGGCCTTCAGGGCCGCGCCGACGTTGCTCGTCGCGCTGTTGTAGGAGGCGCCGTCGGTGACACTCGCTCGGATGTAACTGGCCATCCAGCCCGCGTTGTTCACCGCGAAGTAGATCGGCGCGCGCTGGTCGTCGAAGGCGCTCTCGGGCACGAAGACGTTCATGCTCTCGTAGCCGCAGCGGGTGTTGCCGATGGTGGTGGTCCCGAAGATGCCGGACTGCTGGGCGGCCGCGGCGACCGGGGCGGCGACGTAGCAGAGTTCGCTGTAGGCGCGCACCGTGACCGGTTGGCCGTCGATCGTGACGGTGAGCGTGGTGTACGCGCCGGGGTCGAAGGCCAGGGCCGCGTCCTGCGGGTCCGCGGCATGGACGTGCGAGACGGTCCGCGCCTCGTCGGCGAGCGCGGACGTGGGCACCGCGAACGCCGTCAGGGCGAGTGAGCCCGCTATCGCCACGCCCCTCACCCGGCGCCCGCGGCCGTGCCCTTTCCCCGCACCCGCCGGGCGGGCGGAGGCTGCTCGATCGGAGGATTCCGAGAGCGACTGCATGGGGTCTCCTCTTGTTGCGTATCGAGTGATCCACTGACACCTCGGGCCCAAGGCGTCACGCACGCTACAAGATTGTTAACAAAATACCCAGCAATTTTGCGAACATTTCGAGCCATCGCGTGACCCGAGGGTGCGGGGTGGCGATAGGGCCCGTTCGCACTTACCGGCGATGCTTCCGGGCGGTAACCATAGAGAAGGCTGTTTGGACAGTTATGACCTGAATGAGCTGATTCCAGGAGGGCTCATGAACGCCCCGACGGAGACGACGGCGGGCCCGGCCGCGCAGGACGACGCGCAGGAGGACCCGACCGTCCACATTCTCTGGATCAACGCGGGGCTGAGCTGTGACGGGGATTCGGTCTCGCTCACCGCCGCGACCCAGCCGAGCATCGAGGAACTGGCGCTCGGCGCCCTGCCGGGACTGCCCAAGGTGGCGGTGCACTGGCCCCTGATCGACTTCGAGTGCGGGCCCGTGGAGGGCGCCGACAATTTCGTCGAATGGTTCTTCAAGGCGGACCGGGGCGAGCTGGAGCCCTTCGTGCTGGTCGTCGAGGGATCCATCCCCAACGAGCGGGTCAAGCCCGAGGGCTACTGGTGCGGCTTCGGGGACGACCCCGAGACCGGCCAGCCCATCACCACCAGTGAGTGGCTCGACCGGCTCACGCCCAAGGCGCTCGCGGTGGTCGCCATCGGCACCTGCGCGACGTACGGCGGAATCCACGCGATGGCCGGGAACCCGACCGGCGCGATGGGCGTGCCCGACTACCTGGGCTGGGAGTGGAAGTCGAAGGCGGGCATCCCGATCGTCTGCATCCCGGGCTGCCCCGTGCACCCGGACAACGCCTCCGAGACGCTGCTCTACCTGCTGTACCAGGCGGCGGGCGCGGCCCCGATGATCCCGCTCGACGAGGAGCTGCGGCCGACCTGGCTGTTCGGCGCGACGGTGCACGAGGGCTGCGACCGCGCCGGCTACTACGAGCAGGGGCAGTTCGCGAAGGAGTACGGATCTCCCGAGTGCCTGGTCAAACTCGGCTGCTGGGGCCCGGTGGTCAAGTGCAACGTGCCCAAGCGCGGCTGGATCAACGGCGTGGGCGGCTGCCCGAACGTCGGCGGGATCTGCATCGCCTGCACCATGCCCGGCTTCCCCGACAAGTTCATGCCGTTCATGGACGAGCCGCCGGGCGGTCATGTGTCCGCGACGGCGAGCGGTATCTACGGATCCGTCATCCGGCGGCTGCGGAACATCACCGCGAAGACCGTCGACAAGGAACCGAAGTGGCGCGGCAGGAGCGAGGAGCTCACGACCGGCTACAAGGCCCCGTGGTGACCACGGTCGCCCGCTGAGCAGACACTCGACAGGAAGGTGGCGCGGCACCATGGCGACGGCGACGAACAAGCCGGCCGGTGACGGCCTCACGGAGATGTCGTGGGACCCGATCACCCGCATCGTCGGCAGTCTCGGCATCCACACCAAGATCGACTTCAAGGCGAAGCGGGTCGCGGAGTGCTACAGCACCTCGTCCGTCTTCCGCGGGTACAGCGTGTTCATGCGCGGCAAGGACCCGCGCGACGCGCACTTCATCACCAGCAGGATCTGCGGCATCTGCGGCGACAACCACGCCACCTGCTCCGTGTACGCCCAGAACATGGCGTACGGCGTGGCACCCCCGCACCTCGGCGAGTGGATCATCAACCTCGGTGAGGCCGCGGAGTACATGTTCGACCACAACATCTTCCAGGAGAACCTGGTCGGCGTGGACTACTGCGAGCGGATGGTCCGCGAGACCAACCCCGGAGTGCTGGAACTGGCCGAGCGCACCGAGGCCCCGCACGCGGCCGACCACGGCTACCGCACGATCGCCGACATCATGCGCTCGCTCAACCCCCTGGAGGGCGAGTTCTACCGTGAGGCGCTCCAGGTCAGCCGCTACACCCGGGAGATGTTCTGCCTGATGGAGGGACGCCATGTGCACCCCTCCACGCTCTACCCGGGCGGCGTCGGCACGGTCGCCACGATCCAGCTCTTCACCGACTACCTGACCCGGCTCACCCGCTACGTGGAGTTCATGAAGCGGGTCGTCCCGCTCCACGACGACCTCTTCGACTTCTTCTACGAGGCCCTTCCCGGGTACGAGGACGTCGGCAGGCGCCGGGTGCTGCTGGGCTGCTGGGGCGCCCTGAACGACCCGGAGTACTGCGACTTCCAGTACGCCAACATGGAGAACTGGGGCCGGCGGATGTTCGTCACCCCGGGCGTCGTCGTGGACGGCAAGCTGGTCACCAACAGCCTCGTCGACATCAACCTCGGCATCCGCATCCTGCTCGGCAGCTCGTACTACGAGGACTGGTCGGGCATGGAGAAGTTCGTCGAGCGCGACCCGCTGGGCAACCCGGTCGACGAGCGGCACCCGTGGAACCAGCACACCATCCCGGCCCCGCAGAAGCGGGACTTCGACGACAAGTACAGCTGGGTCATGTCGCCGCGCTGGTTCGACGGCACCGACCATCTGGCACTGGACACCGGCGGCGGCCCGATCGCCCGCCTGTGGTCCACGGCCCTGTCCGGGCTCGTCGACATCGGCTACATCAAGGCCACCGGGCACAGCGTGCAGATCAACCTGCCGCGCACGATGACCAAGCCGGAGATGGCGTTGGAGTGGACGATCCCGCGGTGGAGCAACGCCCTCGAACGCAACCGGGCCCGCACCTACTTCCAGGCGTACGCCGCCGCGGCGGCCCTGTACTTCGCCGAACAGGCCATGGAGGAGGTACGCGCCGGACGCACCCAGACCTGGGAGAAGTTCGACGTGCCGGACGAGTCGATCGGCTGCGGCTTCACCGAGGCGGTCCGGGGTGTGCTCTCCCACCACATGGTGATCAGGGACGGGAAGATCGCCAACTACCACCCGTATCCGCCGACCCCGTGGAACGGCAGCGTGCGCGACAGCTACGGCACACCGGGCCCGTACGAGGACGCCGTGCAGAACACCCCCATCTTCGAGGAGAACCCGCCCGAGAACTTCAAGGGCATCGACATCATGCGGGCCGTCCGCAGCTTCGACCCGTGTCTGCCGTGCGGCGTGCACATGTACGTCGGCGGCGGCCGGACCGTGGAGCAGACGCACATGCCGACGGGGCTGAGCGGACTGGCGGTCTGACCTTCCCGGGATCCGACGTCCATCGCGGTCCGACGAAGACGTTCATCGCGATGCGACCTTCCTCAGGAGCCTCACGAGAGGGGCTTGCCGATGGCCGGACAGGAGACGGGCGAGCGGATGGGCGCGCTGCTCGACGAGCTGGCGCAGCGGGCGGGACCCGAGGCGCGCGATGTCGCGGACGAACTGGTGCGCTGCCTCATGGAGTTCTACGGCGAGGGCCTGGCCCGGGCCGTCCGCCTGCTGCGCTCCGCGCCCGCCGGCGCGGACCCCCTCGCTGTCCTGACCGCCGACGAACTCGTCGGCGATCTGCTGATCCTGCACGATCTGCACCCCGAGGACACCGCGACCCGGGTGGGCCGGGCCCTCGACAAGGTCCGCCCCTACCTCGGCTCGCACGCGGGCGACGTCGAGGTGGCCGGGCTCGACCTGGAGGCGGACGGCGGTCCGACGCTGCGCCTCAGGCTGCGCGGCAGCTGCGACGGCTGTCCCTCCTCCACCCAGACCGTGCGCTGGACCATCGAGGAGGCGGTCGCCCGGATCGCCCCCGAGGTCGCGCACATCGAGGTCGAGGGCATGACAGCGGAGGACCCGCAGCCCGCGCTGCTCCAGATCCTGCCGCACCGGCCGGACGACGCCCCGGGCACGGCACCGGGCGGGACGGCCCCAGGCGGGACGGCACCGTCCGCGGAGCCCGGCGGGACGGCCCGCTGGTACGAACTCGGCCCGCGCTCGCTGCCGGTGGGCGACGGCACCACCGGGATCACCGAGGTCGCCGGCCGCACCCTGCTGCTGGTGCGTCTGCCGGGGCAGTTGTACGCCTACCGCGACCGCTGCCCCCTGTGCACGGCGGACCTGGCTCCCGCGGTCCTCGACGGTGAACTGCTGCGGTGCGCGGGCTGCGGGGCCGCGTTCGACGTGCGCCGGGCCGGCCGGGGCGAGGAGGGCCACCTGGAGCCCGTACCGCTGCTGGAGGACGGCGCGGCGGTGCGGGTGGCGCTGCCCGGCGAACTGCTGGGGGCGGGGCCGTGACCACCGACATCCTCAGGCAGTTCACCCGCAGGCCGCCGCCCGAGGGCGAGCGCTGCGACCTGTGCGGGGAACCGCTGCCCACCGAGCACCGGCATCTGGTCGACACCTCCCGGCGGTCCCTGAAGTGCGCATGTCCTCCCTGCCATCTGCTCTTCACCCGGCCGGGCGCGGGCCAGGGACGCTTCCGGGCGGTCCCCGACCGGTATCTCACCGATCCCGGATTCGAGCTGGACGAGGCGGACTGGAACCGGCTCCAGATCCCGGTCGCGCTCGCCTTCTTCTTCCGCAACTCCGAGCTCGGGAGGCTCGCGGCCTTCTATCCGAGCCCCGCGGGCGCCACCGAGAGCGAACTCGACCCGGCCACCTGGGACGCCGTGCTGGGCCGCAGCCGGCTGGCCGAACTGCTGGAACCCGACGTGGAGGCACTGCTGCTGCACCGCGGACGGAGCGGCGCGGTGACGTGCACGCTCGTCCCGGTGGACGTCTGCTACGAACTGGTCGGCCGGATGCGGCTGCACTGGAAGGGTTTCGACGGCGGCGCCGAGGCCCGCGCGGACATCGCGGACTTCCTGGAGCGGATCACCGCCGCGGCCCGGCCGTCGCACCCCCCGGCCCACGGACCCGCCGCCCCGTCGGCACATCCGGCTGCCGGGGACCCCGCCTCGCGGTCCGGGGGCGCCCCGTGACCGATCTCCAGTTCACGTGCACCGGCGTGCGGCCCGAGCCGTACGGGGCCGGGCCCACGCTGCTGTTCGGGCTGCGCATCGAGGAGACGGACCATCAGCCGGTGCACGCCCTCGCGCTGCGCTGCCAGATCCGCATCGAGCCGGCAGGGCGCTCCTACGAGCCGGAGGAGGTCGGCATGCTGGGCGACCTCTTCGGTGAGCCGAGCCGCTGGAACAGCACGCTCAAGCCGTTGCAGTTCGCGCACACCTCCATCACCGTCCCGGGGTTCACCGGTTCCACCGAGGTCGATCTCCCGGTGCCCTGCACCTACGACACCGAGGTCGCGTCCGCGTCGTACTTCCGGGCGCTGTCCCGGGGCGAGGTGCCGCTGCTCCTGCTGTTCTCCGGCACGGTGTTCACCGGCCGGGACGGCTTCCGCGCCGAGCCGGTGCCCTGGCACAAGGAGACGACGTACCGGATGCCGGTGGACGTGTGGCGCAACATGATCGAGCAGTACTTCCCCAACTCGGGCTGGCTGCGCGTACGTCTCGACGTGCTCGACGCGCTGCGCCGCTACCGCTCCGCGCGCGCCCTGCCGTCCTGGGAGCGGGTCTTCGACGAACTCCTGGCCACCGCCGACGCGAAGGCCGAAGCGAAGGGGGCCGACTGAGATGGGCAATCCCCTGGAGGACCGCTTCGAGCGGGCCCGCGCGGTGGCGGACGCCGTCCTGTTCGAGGGATACGTCCTCTACCCCTACCGCGCCTCCGCCGCCAAGAACCAGCTGCGCTGGCAGTTCGGCGTGCTCGTGCCGCCCGCCTGGACCGCCACGACCGGCGAGCACTCCGTCCAGCGGACCGAGTGTCTGCTGGAACCCCGCAAGGGCGACCGGCTCCACGCCGAACTGCGCTTCCTGCACGTGCGGCGGCGCACCGTCGAACGGCTCGACCCCGACGGCGGCTACACGGAGGTTCCCGAACTGGAGCTTCCCGACCGGGTGCTGGTCCCCTGGGACGAGGGGCACGAGGAACGCGTCCTGATCCATGAGACGCTCGAAGAACTGACGGGCGATCAAGCATCCCGGCACGCCGTACGGTTCGACCTCCCGGACGCCGTCGCGTACGAGCCGGTGACCGACGCCGAGGGCCGGACGGTGGGCCGGCTCGTGCGGCGCAGACAGCGGCTGACCGGCGAACTGCGGCCCCGTGTCGAGGAGTTGCCCGGGCCCTACCGGGTGCTGCGGCTCACGGTGAGCGTGCACAACACCACGGCCGTCCCGGACCGGGCCGACGCCGACCGGGAGACCGCGCTCGCCCACAGCCTGATCGGCACCCATCTGCTGCTCGGGATTCCCGGGGGACGGTTCCTGTCGCTGACGGACCCGCCGGAGTGGGCCCGTCCGGCCGCGGCGAGCTGCCACAACGACCGCACCTGGCCCGTGCTCGCGGGCCCGCCCGGCGCGGACGACGTCATGCTGTCCTCGCCGATCATCCTGGAGGACCACCCCGCCGTCGCCGAGGAGAGCCCGGGGCCCCTCTACGACGCCACCGAGATCGACGAGATCCTCTCGCTGCGCACGGCCGCGCTCACCGACCGCGAGAAGCGCGAGGCCCGCGGCACGGACGCCCGCGCCGCGGGGGTGATCGACCTGGTGGACGACATGCCGGACGCGGTCCGCGGACGGCTGCACGGGGCGATCCGGGGGCTGCGCGAGATCACCGGCGAGGACCCGCCGGGCGAGCCGGTCCCGGCCGCTCCCGACACCGGCCTGAGCCTGCCCCAGGGCCCGGGCCATCCCTGGTGGGACCCGGCGCAGGACGCGGGGGCCGACGAGGTGCCCGCCGTCGTCGTCATCGACGGGGCGACGGTACGCGCCGGCAGCAGGGTCAGACTCACCCCCGGCGCCCGGCGCTCCGACGCCCAGGACGCCTTCCTGCACGGCCGCCACGCCACGGTCGAGGCCGTGGTCGGCGACCTCGACGGCGAGACGCATCTCGCCGTCGTCGTGGACGACGACCCCGGCACCGACGTACGCAGGGCCCAGGGCCGCTTCCTGTACTTCAAGCCCGACGAGGTGGCCCCGCTGACGGACCCGGAGGAGACGCCATGACCGAGTCCGATCGCAGCGGCCCTGCCGGTGGGGCCGAGGAGCGCGGGAGGGGCCGCGTGCTCGTCGCCGGAGTCGGCAACGTGTTCCTCGGCGACGACGGGTTCGGGGTGGAGACCCTACGGCGGCTCGCCGCCCGGACCCCTGAACTGCCGCCCGGCGTCGAGCTGATGGACGCCGGGATCCGGGGGGTGCACCTCGCCTATCGACTGCTGGAGGGCTACCGGACGCTCGTGCTGGTGGACATCGTCGCCCGCGAGGGTCCGCCGGGCACGCTCCACACGATCGACGTCGGCCCCGAACCCCCCGCCGCACGGAACGGTCCCGGCCCGCTGGACACCCACGCCATGGACCCGGCCACCGTGCTGGCCCTGCTGCACGATCTGCACGCCGGCGCGGGCGGCACCCTTCCGAGGGAGGTGTACGTCGTCGGCTGCGTTCCCCAGGACACCGGCGAGGGCATGGGGCTGACTCCCCCGGTGGCCGGTGCCGTGGACGCCGCCGCCGACCTGGTGCTCGACCTGGTACACCGCGCCACCTCCGTACCCCAGCGGAGCTGACCACGATGGAGGCAAGGATGGAATGGCAATGGGTTGGCCTGGCCGCGGGCCTCGTAGTGGCCTACGGCGTCGCGAGGAACCTCTCCGACATCCGCCGCTACTTGCGCATGCGGCGCATGTGATCCGGCGGACGTGAATGATCGGGCGGCCGTGCGTGATCCGGTGGACGCGCCCCGGCGCGCGGACTGCCGCCGTCGCGCCCGGCGCGGCCTCCGACGTCCTCGAGCTGTACGTACCGCTCCAGGAAGAGATGCAGGGTGCCGTGGAGTTCACCCAGGCGTACGAACCACAGGGCGAGGTTCATGGCGCCCTGCTGGGTGATCGCGTAGACACGGCGCGCGGGTCCGCTCTCCGAGGCGTGCCAGTGCGAGGTGACCTCGCCGCTGCCCTCCATGCCCCGCAGCAGCCGGTACACATGCGCCTGGTCCGCGTCGCCGCAGCCGAAAGCGCCCAGGCGCTGCACCAGTTCATAGCCATGACCTTGGCGTTCGGCCAGCAACAGGAGCAGCACCGGGGTGAGCAGAGCGCGTCGCTCGACCTCTTGCCCGGTCATCGTGTTCTCAGGGTAACCAGCCATGCGCGCGCCTCACATCCGGGCGAGGCGGCCCCGCGCGGCGGTGGAGCGGCGGGAGGTGAGGGTGATGCATGAGCTGTCGATCGCCGTCGCGGTCGTCGAACAGGTCGAGGAGGCCGTACGGGACCAGGGCCGCGCGGTCGAGTCGCTGACCCTGCGGATCGGCGAGCTGGCGGGGGTGGTGCCCGAGGCCCTGGACTTCTCGTTCGGGCTCGCGGCCGAGGGCACCGCGCTGGCGGGTGCGCGGCTGCTGATCGAGACTGTCGAGGCACGGGGCCGCTGCGAGGGCTGCGGCCGCGAGGCGCCGACCGGGATGCCCCCGGTGCTGTGGTGCGCCGGATGCGGGGCGCCGCTGACCCTGCTCGGCGGCCGTGAGCTGGAGATCGTCCGGGTGACGCTGGCCGACGGTCGCCCGGAGGTACGCGACGAGGAGGCGAGCCATGTGCCGCACCGTTGACCTGCATCAGGCCGTGCTCGCCAAGAACGACGAGAACGCGCTGGCCCTGCGGGGCTATCTGGGTGACCGCGGCACGGTGGCGGTGAACCTGCTGTCCAGTCCGGGCAGCGGCAAGACGGCCCTGCTCGAACAGCTGCTCACGCGCGCCGTCGCGGGCGGCACCCCGGCCGCGGCCGTCACCGCCGATCTGGCGACCGAGAACGACGCGACCCGACTGGCCCGTTCCGGCGCGCCGGTGCGGCAGATCCTCACCGACGGGCTGTGCCACCTTGAGGCCGGCATGCTCCGGCGGAAGCTCGAGGGCTGGCTGCCCGAGGGCACCCGGCTGCTGTTCGTCGAGAACGTCGGCAATCTGGTCTGCCCCGCCTCCTACGACCTCGGGGAGACCCTGCGCGTCGCGCTCGCGTCGGTGACCGAGGGCGAGGACAAGCCGGTCAAGTACCCGACCGCCTTCGGCCTCGCGCAGCTGGTCGTGATCACCAAGACCGACATCGCGGACGCCGTCGGCTTCGACCGGGAGGCGTTCCTGCGGGGTGTACGGCAGGTCAATCCCGGGGTGCCGGTCCTGGAGACCTCGGCCCGTACCGGCGTGGGGGTCGACGCCCTGCTGGCGCACGTCCTGCGCTGCGCGGCCGGCGAGGAGACGCACGTACCGGTCCTGGCGCGGGAGCACGAGCGGTATCTGCGCAGCCACGAGAACGGGCACGAGCACGGCCACGAACACCCCCCGGCGGACGGGCACGAGCACGGCGACGGGCACACGCACGGCGACGAGCACCGCCCGGCCGGCGGGCACGACCACACCGGCCGGCACGAACACGTCGACGGACGCGAACACGTCCACGCGTCCACGCGGCCCGGCGTGCGGGGACAGACCCGGTGAACAGCTCCCCGGGGCGCGAGCGCCGGCACGTCACCGTCACGGGCGTGGTCCAGGGAGTGGGGTTCCGGCCCTTCGTCTACACCCTCGCGTGCGAACTCGGGCTGACCGGCTGGGTCACCAACAACGCGCGGGGCGTCGAGGCCGAGGTGGAGGGCCCGGCCGACGCCGTGGCGGAGTTCTGCGCGCGGATCGGCACGCGGCCGCCTCCGCTCGCGGTCGTCGAGTCGGTGGAGCACGAGGCCGTACCCCTGGAGGGCGAGGGCTCGGAGTTCACCATCCGCCCCTCCACCGCCGGACCGGGCCGCACCCTGGTCTCGCCGGACACCGCGACCTGCGACGCCTGTCTGAGCGAACTCGCCGATCCCGCCGACCGGCGGTACCGGCACCCCTTCATCACCTGTACGCACTGCGGCCCGCGGTTCACCATCGTGACCTCGCTGCCGTACGACCGGGACAGCACCACCATGGCGGGCTTCCCGATGTGCGACGACTGCGCCCGCGAGTACACCGACCCGGCCGACCGCCGCTTCCACGCCCAGCCGATCGCCTGCCCCGCCTGCGGGCCCCGGCTCACCCTGCGCACCGGGGCGGACGATCCGGGCGAGCTGCGCGACGGGGACGCGCTCGCCGAGGCCCGCCGGCTGCTGGCGGAGGGTGCCGTGGTCGCGGTCAAGGGGATCGGCGGCTACCACCTGGCGTGCGACGCGGGCGATCCCGCGGCCGTACGCACCCTGCGCAAGCGCAAGAACCGCGGGGGCAAGCCCTTCGCGGTGCTCGCCGGTTCGCTGGACACCGTCCGGCGGCTGGCCCATGTCGGGCCCGAGGAGCGGGAGTTGCTCCTCGGGCCGCGCAAGCCGGTGGTCCTGCTGCGGCGGCGGGCGGAGGCGGGCGACGAGATCGCGGCGGGCGTCGCGCCGGGCAGCCCGGACCTCGGCGTCATGCTCCCGTACACCCCGCTGCACCGGCTGCTGCTCGGGCTGCCCGGTGATCCGCCGGGTCCCGCCGTCCTCGTGATGACCAGCGGGAACCGCTCGGGCGAGCCCATCGTCACCGACGACGCGGAGGCGCTGACCCGGCTTGCGGGACTCGCCGACGCCTGGCTCGGCCACGACCGGCCCGTCCATGTGCCCTGTGACGACTCGGTGGTACGGGTGTGCGCGGGCGCCGAGCTCCCGGTGCGGCGGTCGCGCGGCTACGCCCCCTTCCCGGTCGCGCTCCCGGTGCCGGTGCTCCCGGCCCTGGCCGTGGGCGGTGACCTGAAGAACACCTTCTGCGCCGGGGACGGCCGCTACGCCTGGCTGTCCGCGCACGTCGGCGACATGGACGACCTGGCCACCCTGACCGCCTTCGAGCGGGCCACCGGCCATCTGACGGACCTCACCGGCGTCGCACCGCGCCTGCTCGTCGCCGACCGGCATCCCGGCTACCGCTCCACCCAGTGGGCGCGGCGCGCCGCCGCAGCCCGCGGGCTGCCCCTGCGCCAGGTGCAGCACCACCACGCCCATGTCGCCTCGGCGATGGCCGAGCACGGTCTCGACGGCTCGTCGCCGGTGATCGGGGTCGCCTTCGACGGGACCGGCTACGGCGACGACGGTGCCGTGTGGGGAGGCGAGGTGCTGCTCGCCGACTACGACGGATACCGGCGGTTCGCCCATCTGGGCTATGTCCCGCTGCCGGGCGGCGACGCGGCCGTACGCAACCCCTACCGCATGGCGTTGTCGCATCTGCGGGCCGCGGGACTGCCCTGGCACGACGACCTGCCGTGCGCTGCGGCGGCCACGCCCGAGGAGCGGCGGCTGCTCCAACGGCAGCTGGAACGCGGGCTCCACTGCGTTCCCACGTCCAGCATGGGACGCCTCTTCGACGCGGTGTCCTCGCTCGCGGGCGTCTGTCACCGGGTGGAGTACGAGGCGCAGGCGGCGATGGAGCTGGAGAACGCGGCGCTGGCCGATCTCTCGGGGACGCTCGCCGACGACGAGCGGGACGACGCGTACCGGTTCATGCTGAGAGCGGTCCGTCAGGACCCCGGGGCGCCGATCGTCGCCGACCCGGCGCCGGTCCTGGCCGCCGCCGTCGCGGACGTCAGGGCCGGTGTCGCGGCCGGTGCCGTGGCCCGCCGGTTCCACCGGGCCGTCACGGACCTGGTCCTGGAGGTGTGCGCGGTGGCACGGAGACGGACCGGCATCGGCACGGTCGCCCTCAGCGGCGGGGTGTTCTGCAACGCCCTGCTCACCGAGGGCTGCGGGGCCGTCCTGGAACGGGACGGCTTCACCGTGCTGAGGCACCACAGGGTTCCCCCCAACGACGGCGGTCTGGCCCTCGGCCAACTGGCCGTCGCCGCCCGGTCGCTGGACTGACGCGGCGGAGCGTACGAGTGAGGCAGGAGCGAGTCATGTGTCTGGCCGTACCCGGCCGAGTGCTGGAGATCGAGGAACGTGACGCGACGCGGATGGCCAAGGTGGACTTCGGCGGTGTCGTCAAGGACGTGTGTCTGGAGTACGTGCCGGACATGAAGGTCGGTGACTACGCCATCGTCCATGTGGGGTTCGCGTTGCAGCGGCTGGACGAGGAGTCGGCGAAGCAGACCCTGGAACTGTTCGAGAACCTCGGTGTCCTTGAGGAGGAGTTCGGCGACGCCTGGGGCAAGGCCGCCCGGGACGCCGGCGCCGAACGCCCCGCGGGAACCGGACTTCCGCCCCTGAAGGGCGCCGAGAAGGAGGCGCGGTCATGAAGTATCTGGACGAGTTCAGCGATCCGGTCCTCGCCAAGCGGCTCTTCGACGACATCAGGGCCGTCACCACCCGGCCCTGGTCCCTGATGGAGGTCTGCGGCGGCCAGACGCACTCGATCATCCGCCACGGCATCGACCAGCTCCTGCCCGAGGAGATCCAGTTGATCCACGGGCCGGGCTGCCCGGTCTGTGTCACCCCGCTGGAGATCATCGACAAGGCGCTGGAGATCGCCTCCCGGCCGGACGTGATCTTCTGCTCCTTCGGCGACATGCTGCGCGTGCCCGGCAGCGGCCGCGACCTGTTCAAGGTCAAGAGCGAGGGCGCGGACGTGCGGGTCGTGTACTCGCCGCTGGACGCGCTGAAGATCGCGCAGGAGAACCCCGACCGGCAGGTCGTGTTCTTCGGCATCGGCTTCGAGACCACGGCCCCGCCCAACGCGATGACCGTGTACCAGGCCAAGAAGCTGGGCATCCCCAACTTCAGCCTGTTGGTCTCGCACGTCCGGGTGCCCCCGGCCATCGACGCGATCATGAACTCGCCGGACTGCCGGGTGCAGGCGTTCCTCGCCGCCGGGCACGTCTGCACGGTGATGGGCACGACCGAGTATCCCGAACTCGCCGAGCGGCACCGGGTTCCGATCATCGTGACGGGCTTCGAGCCGCTCGACATCCTGGAGGGCATCCGCCGTGCGGTCATCCAGCTGGAGGCGGGAGAGCACACCGTGGAGAACGCCTATCCGCGCGCGGTGCAGCCCGAGGGAAGCCCCGCGGCGCGTGCCATGCTCTCCGACGTCTTCGAGGTCACCGACCGGGCCTGGCGCGGGATCGGCATGATCCCGGTGAGCGGCTGGCGGCTGTCGCCCAAGTACCGCGAGTTCGACGCCGAGCACCGTTTCTCGGTCACGGGCATCGAGACCGAGGAGTCGACGGTCTGCCGCAGCGGCGAGGTGCTCCAGGGGCTCATCAAGCCGCACGAGTGCGCCGCGTTCGGCAAGGAGTGCACTCCGCGCAATCCGCTGGGCGCCACCATGGTCTCCAGCGAGGGCGCGTGCGCCGCGTACTACCTCTACCGGCGTCTGGAGACCCCGGACAAGGAGGCGAGTTCCGTTGGCTGACTCGGCCTACGCTCCCGCCGACTTCTCCTCCTGGACCTGTCCGGCGCCGCTGCGCGACCACGACAGGATCGTGATGGGGCACGGCGGTGGCGGCACGCTCTCCGCCGAGCTGGTGGAGCACCTGTTCGCGCCCGCGTTCGGCAACAAGGTGCTCGCCGAGCTCGGCGACTCCGCCCATCTGCTGATGGGCGGCGCCCGGCTCGCCTTCTCCACCGACTCCTTCGTCGTACGGCCGCTGTTCTTCCCCGGCGGCAGCATCGGGGACCTCGCCGTCAACGGCACGGTCAACGACCTGGCCATGGCCGGGGCGGTACCCGCCTACCTCTCCTGCGCGTTCATCCTGGAGGAGGGGGTGGAGCTCTCCGTCGTGGGGCGCGTGGCCGAGGCGATGGGCGAGGCGGCGCGGACGGCAGGGGTGCTGGTCGCGACCGGCGACACCAAGGTCGTGGACGCCGGTCACGGCGACGGCGTCTTCATCAACACCGCCGGGATCGGCCTGATCCCGGACGGCGTCGACATCCGTCCGCAGCGCGCGGCCCCCGGTGACGTGGTGCTGGTCAGCGGGCCGATCGGCGTGCACGGGGTGGCGATCATGAGTGTGCGCGAGGGTCTTGAGTTCGGCGTCGAGATCCAGAGCGACACCGCGTCGCTGGCCGGTCTGGTCGCGGACATGCTGGCCGTCTGCCCCGACATCCATGTGCTGCGCGATCCGACCCGCGGCGGTCTGGCGACCTCGCTGAACGAGATCGCGGCGGCGGCCCGGGTCGGCGTCCGGCTCGACGAGCGGTCGCTGCCCGTCCCGGAGACGGTCGCCAACGCCTGCGCCTTCCTCGGCCTCGACCCGCTGTACGTGGCCAACGAGGGCAAGCTGGTCGCGTTCGTGGCGGCCGAGCACGCCGACGCCGTGCTGGCGGCGATGCGGGCCCATCCGCTGGGCAAGGAGTCCGTGGCGATCGGGCAGTGCGTGCCCGACCATCCCGGCATGGTGGTCGCGGCCACCGGTCTGGGCGGCACCCGGGTGGTGGACATGCCCCTCGGGGAGCAGCTTCCGCGCATCTGCTGACCCACCGCCGGGCCCGCCGCCGTCGCGCGGGCCCGCGGCCCGACGCTCCCGAGGCCGGCCCCCGGTGACGACCCGCATCACGCGGGCGTCGCCGGGGGCCGGCCTCGTGCGTGCCCGGGGTGTGCAACCCTCTCGCAACGTCCGGGATGGTCGGCTGGTCCGCGACAGCCGCGAGACCCGAGGGGGAAGCCGATGGACGTCGTCCCGCGCGTGGAGCTGACATCCGCGGCCGCCGAACTGCTGAGGCGGCTGCGCACCGAGCACGGACCCCTGATGTTCCATCAGTCGGGCGGCTGCTGCGACGGCAGCGCGCCCATGTGCTACTTGGCGGGCGAGTTCCGCACCGGCGGTTCCGACGTCCTGCTGGCCGATCTGGAGGTCGAGGGCGTCGCGGAGCCGGTGTCCTTCTGGATGTCGAAGAGCCAGTTCGAGCTGTGGAGTCACACGCGCCTGATCGTGGACGTCGTGCCGGGCCGTGGCAGCGGCTTCTCCCTGGAAGCACCCGAAGGAGTGCGTTTTCTCATCCGTTCCCGCGTCGTAGGCGCCTAGCCACCGCCCCGGGTCCCCGTCTCTGATGCAATTCTGCTGATTCCCGGCAGAGTTGACGAGACATCAGGGGGCACGGTGACACGTCCTGGCAGACGGTTCCGAACGGCACTGACCGTCTTCACGGCATGCGGAGCACTGGCCGGTGCGGCCCTGACGGGGGCGGCGCCGGCCAGCGGCGCGGAGAAGGCGACCCGTCTCGCGCCCGGCGTCGCCTATACGCAGTTGGACATCCCCGGGGCCAAAGGGGTGGCACACGCGCATGTGTTGACCGTCGATCTCCGCGATCCCCGGGTGCGGGTCGATCTGCTCCATCCCGGTTCCGTGGCGTCACGGGCACCGGTGTCCGAACTGGCCAACTCCCGGGGCGCGGTGGCCGGGGTCAACGGCGACTTCTTCGACATCACCGAGACGCAGCATCCGGGCGTCGAGGCGACGGGCGCGACGGTGGGTCCGGCGATCGCGAGCGGCCGCGGCCTCAAGGGGGCGGTCCCCGTCGGCCAGCGGTTCGGACCGGAGCTGCCGCCCGGCACGAACACCGAGGAGGTGTTCGGTGTGGGAGTCGACCACCGGGCCCGGCTGGACGACGTGGCCCTCGAAGGCTCGGTCGGCAGCTCGCACGGCACCTGGCGGCTCGGGGGGCTCAACCAGTACGCGCTCCCGGTGGGCTCCGTCGGCGAGTTCACCGCGGACTGGGGCGCCGTCTCGCGGGTCCGGGCGACCTGCGGCACGGACACGGACCGGGCCGCGCCGTGCAGCACCGAGACCTACGAGGTGACGCTCCGCCGCGGGCGGGTCGTGTCCACCGCCGTCACTCCGGGAAGGGGGCCGATCGCCCGGGGCACGACCGTGCTGGTCGGCCGTGAGGCGGGGGCGCGGAAACTGCGCGAGCTGTCCGTGGGCGAGCGGGTGGGGGTACGGCAGCGGCTGGTCGCGCGGTCCTCCCGGGTGCCCTACCGGTTCGCGATCGGGGGCTATCCGATGATGACCCGCGGAAAGCCGCTGCCGGGTCTGGACGACAGGACCTCCGCCGTACGCACGGCGGTGGGCTTCTCCGACCACGGACACCGGATGCAGCTCCTCGCCCTGGACGGCGCCCCCCGGTTCCGTGCCGGGCTCACCATCGCCGAGGTCACCCGCGCCATGAAGCGGCTGGGGTCCGAGGACGCCTTCAGCCTGGACGGCGGTGGATCCACCACGATGGTCGCCCGCCGGGCGGGGGCGGACGCCGTCAGTGTCCTCAACCATCCGAGCGGCGGCGCCGAGCGTCCCGTCCCCAACGGCATCGGGGTGTTCGAGGGCCGCTGACACCCCGGCCGGGCCAGGGCGTCAGTCCGCCCTGCCGTCAGTCCGCCCTGCCGTCAGGGCGTCAGGGCGTCAGGGCGTCAGGGCGTCAGGGCGTCAGGGCGCCAGGCTGCCCACGATGTCGGCCGTCGCGGTGAGACCGCTGTGGATGGTCGGGGCCATGCTCGTACTGGCCAGCAGGAACCCGAGCAGGGCGCAGACCAGGGCGTGGGAGATCTTCAGTCCTCCGTTGCGCAGGAAGATCACCGCCAGCACCAGGAGAAACAGCACAGCAGAGATGGAAATGGCCATCGTCAACCTCCTCCGCCACGTCCACTTCGCGGCGTTCGGCCGTAAGTGTGGCGTAGCGGGGGGTTGACCCGGGCGGCTGACGTGTCCCCCGAACGGGTGGAGTTGCGCCGCCGGCCGTGGGCGTCCGGGAACGGCCAGGTCCCGGCCCCGGCGGGAGGAACGCGCACCGGCCCCCGCGCGCGAAAGGAGCCCGCCCCGGGTCGGGACGGGCTCTTCGCGGGACGGTGTCAGGGCGCCTGGAGGTCGACCAGTTCGGCCAGGGCCTCGCGGTGCGCTCCCGCCGTGCCGTAGGCGATCGAGTCGGCCTTGGCGCGCTTGAGGTAGAGGTGCGCCGGGTGCTCCCAGGTCATACCGATGCCGCCGTGCAACTGGAGCGCCTCCTCCGCGGCGTGCACGGCGACGGGTGCCGCGTACGCCTGGGCGACGGCCACCGCAACGTAGCCGTCCGCGTCGGCCGTGGCCAGGGCGTCGGCGGCGTTCCGGGCCGCGGCGCGGACGCCCACGACCTCCAGCCACACCTGGGCCAGCCGGTGCTTGAGCGCCTGGAATCCGCCGACCGGCCGGTTGAACTGCTTGCGCTCCTTGAGGTAGCGGACCGTCTCGGTCAACGAGTGCTCGGCGATGCCGAGTTGCTCGGAGGCGAGCAGTCCGGCCCCGGCCCTCAGCGCCCGCCGTACGGCGCCCGCCGCGTCCGTGGTGAGCGGCCGCGCCTGCGCCGCCTCGAAGGTGATCCGGGCGAGCGGCCGGGTCTGGTCGAGGCTGACCTGCGGGACGACGGTGACCGCGTCCGCGTCGACGGCGTACAGCCCGCCGTCCTCGGCCGGAACCAGCAGGACGTCGGCGGCGGCCGCGTCCGCGATGCCCGTCAGCTCCCCGTGCAGGGAACCGTTCTCCAGACGGACGGCCCGGTGGGCGGCGCCCGGTCCGATGTTCAGCGCGACGGCCAGGACGCCCACGGTCCGGCCGGAGGCGAGCGCGGCGAGGAGTTCGTCCGCGGCGGGCCCCTCGCAGGCCAGCAGGGCCTCGGTCGCGACGACGGCGCTCGTGAGATAGGGCACGGGAGCGACCGCGCGGCCCAGCTCCTCCAGGACCACGGCGGCTTCGCGGTGGGTGGCGCCCTGGCCGCCCCGGTCCTCGGGCACCAGCAGTCCGGCGAGGCCCATGCCCGCCGCCAGGGCCTTCCAGAGCTCGGGGTCGTACGGGGTGGCCGACTCGCTGCGGGTGATGACGTCGGCCGCAGCGCAGCGGTCGGTGAGGAGGTCGCGGACGGCGGCGCGCAGCGCCTCCTCCTCCTCGGTGTAGAGCAGATCGGGCTCGGTGCTCACCTGGCTCATCGGGCGAGGTCCTTCCATGCGACGTCCTTGTCGGTGCGCGGCTCGGACGGGAGGCCCAGGACGCGTTCGGCGACGATGTTCAGCAGGACCTCGCTGGTCCCGCCCTCGATGCTGTTGCCCTTGGAGCGCAGGTAGCGGTATCCGGCGTCCCGGCCGGTGAAGTCGACCAGTTCGGGCCGGCGCATCGTCCAGTCCTCGTACAACAGCCCTTCCTCGCCGAGGAGTTCGACTTCGAGGCCGCTGATCTCCTGGTTGAGGCGGGCGAAGCCGAGCTTCATGCCGGCGCCCTCGTGGCCGGGCTGGCCCAGGGCGAGCTGCTGGCGCAGCCGCTCGCCGGAGAGGCGCGCGACCTCGGACTCGACCCACAGCCTCAGCAGCCGCTGGTGCGTGTCGTGGGTGCGCAGTTCGGGCCGCTCGCGCCAGGTCTTCGCGACCGGGCCGATCATGCCGCCCTCACGCGGGATGCGCATGCCTCCGATGGAGACGCGCTCGTTCATCAGGGTGGTCTGCGCGACCTTCCAGCCGTCGCCGACCTCGCCGAGGCGGTGGGCGTCGGGGATGCGGACGTCGGTGAGGAAGACCTCGTTGAACTCCGCCTCGCCGGTGATCTGGCGCAGCGGGCGCACGTCGACGCCCGGGTCCGTCATGTCGCAGATGAAGTAGGTGATGCCCCGGTGCTTGGGCACGTCCGGGTCGGTGCGGGCGATGAGGATGGCCCAGCGGGCGAGGTGGGCGCTGGAGGTCCACACCTTCTGCCCGTTGACCACCCAGTCACCGCCTTCGCCGTCCGTACGGACCGCGCGGGTGCCGAGGGCGGCGAGGTCCGAACCGGCGCCGGGCTCGCTGAAGAGCTGGCACCACACCTCCTCGCCGACCCAGAGGGGCCGCAGGAAGCGGCGCTTCTGCTCCTCTGTGCCGAAGCCGAGGATGGTCGGGGCGGCCATGCCGAGGCCGATACCGATGCGCCGGGGGTCGTTGTCGGGCGCGCCCGCGGCCGCGAGTTCGGCGTCCACGACGGCCTGGAGGCGGCGCGGGGCGCCGAGTCCCCCGAGGCCCTCGGGGTAGTGCACCCAGGCGAGCCCGGCGTCGAAGCGGGCCTTCAGGAAGTCCAGCCGCTCCGTCTCCCCGGGCGGGTGGGCGGCCAGCAACTCCTGGGTGCGGCGGCGCAGTTCGGCTGCGTCGGTCATGCGGCGGCTCCGTTCTGAAGTGTGGGCACCACGGCGATCCGTCCGGTGGTGACTCCGTCGGCGACCCGCTGCACGGCGGCGGCGGCCTCGCTCAGCGGCACCCGCTCGCTCACCAGCGGCTTGATCGCGCCCCGTGCGGCGAGCTCGGTGAGCTGCTCGTGGCAGTGCAGGACGAGCTTCGGGTTCTTGGTGTTGTACAGGCCCCAGTGCAGGCCGAGGACGCCGTAGTTCTTGACGAGGGCGTGGTTCAGGGCGGGGCTCGGGATCGAGCCGCTCGCGAAGCCGACGACCACGATCCGGCCCTCGAAGGCGACGACCTTCGTGGACTGCGTGTAGGCCTCGCCGCCCACGGGGTCGTAGATCACGTCCGCGCCGCGTCCGCCGGTCGCCTCCTTGACGGCGCCGATCACGTCCTCGGAGCGCCGGTCGACGACGACGTCGCAGCCCAGTTCGCGCGCGACGGCCGCCTTGTCGGCGCCGCCGACGACACCGATGACCCGGGCGCCGGCCGCCTTCCCGAGCTGGACGGCGGCACTGCCGACCCCTCCGGCGGCCGCGTGGACGAGCAGCGTCTCGCCGGCCTCCAGGCGGGCCCGGCGGTGCAGGCCGAACCAGCCGGTCTGGTAGCCGATGTGCAGGGCGGCGGCCTCGGCGTCGTCGAGGGCGTCGGGCGCCGGCAGCAGGGCGGCGGCGTCGGCGACCGCGTACTCGGCGAAGCCGCCGTGCGGCAGCGCGGGGTTGGCGATCACCCGGCGGCCGTCCTCGGTCTCTCCGCAGATCTCCACGCCCGGGGTGAACGGCAGCGGCGGCCTGACCTGGTACTGGCCGCGGCACATCAGCGCGTCCGGGAAGTTGATGTTCGCGGCGCGCACCTTGAGCAGGACCTGGCCGTCACCGGGCGTCGGCCGGTCCACCTCCACCAGGCGCATCGCCTCCGCGGGCTCGCCGTTCTGGTGCACTTGCCATGCCTGCATGCGGGGCCTCCAGGGGATCTGTGTCGGCTGACCGGGGTCCTTCGCATACTAAGCGGTCGCTTGCCACCCTGGGAACAGCGGACGGCGGTCGTCTTCACCGAGCCTGGCGCCCTCCCCCTCCGCCACGCCCGGCGTCGGCACCCGCGACACCCACCGGTCTCCCGGCCGCCCGCCCTCAGTCCTCCGTGGACCGCGCCTTGGGCCGTGCCCGTACGTGCATCCGCTCGCCCTGCGGTCCGAACAGGCTCAGGAACTCCGCGGGGCCCTCCCCCGTCGACCCGAACCAGTGCGGCACGCGGGTGTCGAACTCGGCCGCCTCGCCGGCCTCCATGACCACGTCGTGCTCGCCGAGGACCACCCGCAACCGCCCCGAGAGCACGTACAGCCATTCGTAGCCCTCGTGCGTGCGCGGGTCGGGCTCGGCCGTCCGCTTCGGTTCGAGCACCTTGTAGGCCTGGAGTCCCCCCGGCTGGCGGGTCAGCGGCCAGTACGTTCGGCCGTGCCGCACGATCGGCTCCGTACGCACCCGGGGGTCGTCGACCGGCGGGGCGCCCACCAGCTCGTCCAGGGCCACCTGATGGGCCCGCGCGATGGGCAGCAGCAGTTCCAGACTGGGCTTGCGCAGGCCCGACTCCAGGCGCGAGAGCGTGCTCACCGAGATGCCGGTCGCCTCCGACAGCCCCGCCAGGGTCGCCCCGCGCTCCTTCCTGATCCGCCGCAGCCGCGGGCCCACCTCGGCCAGGACCGCGTCCGTCGTCACCTCGCCGGCCGCCTCACGCCCGCCGGGACCGCTCTCGCCCGCACGGGCCGCTTCACTCATCCTTCCATTGCAGAATCGGCAAAGCCATTTGTCAATACGAGGCGTGCCGGGCGACCTTCTGGGTGGAGGTGGTCACCATGACCGAGACATCGACCGGGACACCGACCGGAACAGCCACCGGGACCTACGAAGTGGTCGTCGTCGGCGGCGGCACGGCGGGGCTCTCCGCGGCCCTGGTCCTCGGACGGGCGCGGCGCCGCACGCTCGTCGTGGACGAGGGCGAGCCGCGCAACGCGCCCGCCGCGCACATGCAGGGCTATCTGACCCGCGACGGCATGCCGCCCGCCGAGTTCCTCGCCGAGGGCCGGCGCGAGGTCGAGGGGTACGGGGTGGAGGTCGTCCGGGGCCGGGTGGTGGACGTCGTCCGGGACGGCTCCGGGGAGTTCGACGTCACGATCGGCTCCGGGGCGGGCGTCCACGCGCGGCGGGTGATCGTCACGACGGGGCTGGCCGACGAGCTGCCCCCGGTGCCCGGCGTCGCCGAGCGCTTCGGGCGCGATGTGCTGCACTGCCCGTACTGCCACGGCTGGGAGGTGCGCGACCTGGCCTTCGGCGTGCTGGCCGCGAACCCGATGAGCGTGCACCAGGCGCTCATGGTCGGCCAGTGGTCGAAGGACGTCACGCTGTTCCTGCACACGGTGACCGAGGACGAGCTCTCCGACGAGGACCGGCGCCGGCTCGCCGCCGCGGGCGTCGCCGTGGTGCCGGGCGAGGTCGCGGAGCTGCTGGTCACGGACGACCGGCTCACCGGCCTGCGGCTCGTGGACGGGAGCGCGTACGACCGCTCGGTGCTGTTCGTGGCGCCGCGACCGGTGCCCCGGACCGGGCTGCTCGAGCGGCTGGGAGCGGAACTGCGGGAGACGCCGTTCGGCAGCTATCCGGTCCTCGATGCGACCGGTCTGACGAGCGTGCCCGGCGTCTGGGCGGCGGGCAACGCCGCCGGTTTCGCCGAGCAGGTGGTGAACGCGGCGAGCGGCGGATACCGCGCGGCGGCCACGCTCAACGGTGAGCTCCTCTTCGCCGACCTCGACGCGGCGATCGCGCGCGGACGGGGCTGAATCCCGGCGTACGGGGGCACGCCGGGGATGCCGTACGGGTGTGGAGCGGGCGCTGTCGTTGCACGATGGCTGCATGCTGCTGAGCCGGCTCGCCCATGTGTCCCAGGAGGTCGCCGCCACCTCGGCGCGGTCCCGGAAGACCGCTCTGCTCGCCGGGCTGTTCCGGGACGCGGAGGCGGAGGACGCGCCGATCGTGATTCCGTATCTGGCGGGCCGCCTGCCCCAGGGCCGCATCGGCGTCGGCTGGAAGGTGCTGAGCACACCGGTGGCCCCCGCAGCCGAGCCAACGCTCACCGTGCGCGAGGTCGACGCACGGCTCACCGCGCTCGGCGAGGTCTCCGGCACCGGCTCACAGGCCGAACGGGCCCGTCTGGTGGGTGAGTTGATGGCGGCGGCCACGGAGGACGAGCAGCGTTTCCTGTTCGGGCTGCTGACCGGCGAGGTGCGCCAGGGCGCGCTGGACGCGCTGGCGGTCGAGGGGCTCGCGGAGGCGACGGGCGCGCCGGCGGGGGACGTACGCCGGGCGGTGATGCTGGCGGGCTCGTTGCAGGCGGTGGCGCGGGCCCTCCTGGCGGACGGGCCGGAGGCCCTGGAGGGTTTCCGGCTGACCGTCGGCCGTCCGGTGCTGCCGATGCTGGCGCACTCCGCGGCCTCCGTCTCCGAGGCGGTCGGCAAGCTCGGCGCCTGCGCGGTCGAGGAGAAGCTCGACGGCATCCGGGTGCAGCTGCACCGGGACGGCGAGGAGGTCCGCGTCTACACCCGCACCCTCGACGACATCACCGACCGCCTGCCCGAACTCACCCTGGCCGCAAGGGAGTTGCGGGTACGGCGGTTCATCCTGGACGGTGAGGTGATCGCCCTGGACGACCACGGGCGGCCGCGTTCCTTCCAGGAGACGGCCGCCCGGGTGGGGTCCCGTGTGGACGTGGCGGCGGCCGCGGAGACCGTGCCCGTCTCCCCCGTCTTCTTCGACGCCCTGTCCGTCGACGGGCGGGACCTGCTGGATCTGCCGTTCACCGAGCGGCACGCGGAGCTGGCACGGCTGGTCCCCGAGCCGATGCGGGTCCGGCGGACGCTCGTCCAGGGGCCCGAGGACGCCGGGCGGGGCGAGACCTTTCTCGCCGACGCGCTGGAGCGGGGGCACGAGGGTGTCGTGGTGAAGGCCCTCGACGCTCCGTACAGCGCGGGCCGGCGCGGTGCGTCCTGGCTCAAGGTCAAACCCGTGCACACCCTCGACCTGGTCGTCCTGGCCGTCGAATGGGGCCACGGGCGGCGCACCGGCAAGCTCTCGAACCTGCACCTGGGCGCCCGTACGGCCGACGGTTCCTTCGCCATGCTGGGCAAGACGTTCAAGGGCATGACCGACGCGATGCTCACCTGGCAGACGGAACGCTTCCGGGAGCTGGCCGTGGCGGACGACGGCCATGTGGTGACCGTACGGCCCGAGCTCGTCGTCGAGATCGCGTACGACGGTCTCCAGCGGTCCACCCGCTACCCGGCCGGTGTCACCCTCCGTTTCGCCCGGGTCGTGCGCTATCGCGAGGACAAGCCGGCGGCCGAGGCCGACACCGTCGACACCCTGCTGGCGGCCCACCCGGAGGTGACGCGATGAGCGGAGGACAGCACGGGAAGAGGAGCGCCGGACTGCTGTTGTTCCGGCACACCGATCACGGCGTCGAGGTACTGGTCGGCCATATGGGCGGGCCGTTCTTCGCGCGGCGCGACAGCGGGGCCTGGACCCTCCCCAAGGGCGAGTACGAGCCGGGCGAGACGGCCTGGGACGCCGCCCGCCGCGAGTTCCGCGAGGAGCTCGGACTTCCGCCGCCCGACGGGGAGGCGGTGGCGCTCGGCGAGGTCACCCAGGCGAACGGCAAGGTCGTCACGGCCTGGGCGATCGAGGCGGACCTCGATCCGGCGGCCGTGGTCCCCGGCACGTTCACGATGGAGTGGCCGCCCGGATCGGGACGGCGGCGGGAGTTCCCCGAGCTGGACCGGGTGGAGTGGATGACCCCGGAGCGCGCCAGGGATCTGCTGGTGACCGCCCAGAGCGTGTTTCTCGACCGGCTGGCGGAGCACTCGGCCTGAGAGCCGGCGTTCGGCAGCCAGCGCCGGCTCGCCAGGGAACCCCGCCGCCCGCGTTGCGCCCGGCCGCACCGCGCGGGAGGGTCGGGGAACAGTCAGCTTTCAGGAGGTCGGCCATGCCCATCGCGACGGTGAACCCGGCGAACGGCGAGACGCTCAAGACGTACGACGCCCTCGGCGCCGAGGAGATCGAGCGCAGGCTCGCTGCCGCCGAGGCGACGTTCCGCACGTATCGAACCACCCCGTTCATCGAGCGGGCGCGGCTCATGCACCGCGCGGCCGCTCTCCTGGACGAGGACGTGCCCGACATCGGCCGGGTGATGACCACCGAGATGGGCAAGCCGGTCAAGCAGGCACGGGCGGAGGCCGCCAAGTGCGCCAAGGCGATGCGCTGGTACGCCGACCGCGCCGAGGACCTGCTCGCCGACGAGCTGGCCGCCCCCGCCGACGCCGCGGACTCCGGTGCCTCCCGGGTGATCGCGCGCTACCGGCCGCTGGGCCCCGTGCTCGCGGTGATGCCGTGGAACTTTCCGCTCTGGCAGGTGGTCCGGTTCGCGGCGCCCGCGCTGATGGCGGGCAACGTGGGCCTGCTCAAGCACGCCTCGAACGTGCCGCAGACCGCCCTGTACCTGGAGGACCTGTTCCGTCGTGCGGGCTTTCCCGAGGGCTGCTTCCAGACGCTGCTGATCGGGTCGGGGGCGGTCGAGGGCGTCCTGCGCGACCCGCGGGTCAAGGCGGCGACCCTCACCGGCAGCGAACCGGCCGGCCGGGCGGTCGCCTCGGTCGCGGGCGACGAGGTCAAGAAGACGGTGCTGGAGCTGGGCGGCAGCGACCCGTACGTCGTGATGCCGTCCGCCGACGTGGAGCGCGCCGCGACGATCGCCGTCACCGCGCGTGCCCAGAACAACGGGCAGTCGTGCATCGCCGCCAAGCGGTTCATCGTGCACACGGACGTGTTCGACGCCTTCGCGGAGCGGTTCACGGCGGGCATGCGGGCCCTGAGGATCGGCGACCCGCTGGAGGAGGACACCGACATCGGACCGCTCTCCACCGAGCAGGGGCGCGCGGACCTGGAGGAGCTGGTGGACGACGCCGTCGAGAACGGCGCGACCGTGCTGTGCGGTGGCGAACGTCCCGACGGTTTCGGCGCCGGCTGGTACTACGCGCCCACCGTGCTCACCGACATCACGCCCGACATGCGCATCCACCTGGAGGAGACGTTCGGGCCGGTCGCCACGCTGTACCGCGCCGAGGACCTGGACGAGGCGGTGGCCCTCGCCAACGACACCCCGTTCGGGCTGAGCTCGAACGTATGGACCCGTGATCAGGCCGAGGTGGAGCGTTTCGTGCGCGACTCGGAGGCGGGCGGGGTGTTCGTCAACGGGATGACGGCCTCGCACCCGGCGTTCCCGTTCGGCGGCGAGAAGCGGTCCGGCTACGGGCGCGAACTGTCGGGGCACGGAATCCGCGAGTTCTGCAACATCACCACCGTATGGCACGGAGCGTGAGCGTTCCGCAGCTACGATCCCTCGTGTGAACCGCGAAGTGACCCTCCCGCTGATCGTCGACGACCGCGGCACGTTGCAGGTGGCCGCCGCCGACGTCAGCAAGCTGCTGCGCACGGTGGGCGGCCGGTGGCTGCATCTGGTCGAGGCCGGCCAGGACGGCCTCGACGAGGACACGGTGGCCGCGCTCACGATCGAACTGGCCAAGCTGGCCGACCGGATCGACGTGGCCTGCATCGCGCACAGCAGCGGTCCCAGCGGCCGCTGAACCCGGGCGGCGATGCCCGGCCCGGCCGCCGGACGGCGCCGGGCCCGGGCCGGCGGCGTCGGGGTCAGGCGACCCGCTGGTCCAGCTCCCACAGCGCGTGCCAGAACCTCGACTCGTAGGCCTGGAGCAGCCGGCCGTGCCGCAGCACGTCGTCCCGTGAGACGCGGTCGGCGTCGAGGCCGGCCTGTACGGCGGCCAGGGCCCGGTTCTCCAGGTCCGGCGCGGGCGCGGCGAAGAGGTCGAAGAAGCCGCAGGCCTCGTCGTCGAAGCCGTAGTGATGGCGCAGGGCCTCGGCGATGGTCTCGCAGTAGCCGCCCCAGGCGGCGACGTTGGCGCCGAGCGCGAGGACCACGTCGGTCGGCTCCCCGTTCAGGGCGAGCCAGGCGACGTACGCGGGATAGGCCTGGCAGTCGGCGAGCGGTTCGTACTCCGCCGCCCGCGCGTCGTCGGCTCCGACCGCGGCGGCGAACGCGCCGAGCCGCTCCGCCGCGACCGCCTCGCCCTCGGCGAGCATCTCGAAGAACGCGGCGCTCGCCGGGTCGGGGGCCGACTCCTTGGTGCCGGCGGCCGAGCGTTCGGCCAGGTGGAGGAAGGCCCGGTGGTCGGCGGCGATCACATGGCGCTGTTCCAGGGCGAGGGCCGCGAGGGTTTCGGGCCGGGCCGCGCCCCGAGCGATCACGGGCAGCAGCCGGTTGGCGTGGGGGTCGGGGGCGAGTTGCCCGGTGACGCCCTCCAGCAGTTCCCTGGCCGTCCGCGCCATCGCGCACTCCTTCGGTCCGGCTGACTCCGAGCCCCCGCGACCAGAGTGCACGGTCCCACCCGGTTCCCGGCGGTCCGACGCGAAGTCCCAGGTCCGGTGGGGTGACGGCGCCGCACCAGGCGCGGCTCCCCGGGACGCCGGTGATCACCGGCGTCCCGGCCACGTGGAGCGCGGAACGGGGCCGTGCGCGGGCGGGTCAGCGGATCGGCATGCCCGAGAGGGTGCGGGCGATCACCAGGCGCTGGATCTCGCTGGTGCCTTCGAAGATCGTGTAGATGGCCGCGTCGCGGTGCATCCGCTCCACCGGGTACTCACGCGTGTACCCGTTGCCGCCCAGGATCTGGATGGCCTGGCCGGTGACCTTCTTCGCCGTCTCGGAGGCGAACAGCTTCGACATCGAGCCCTCGGCCGCGGTGAACTGCTTGCCGTTGACCGCCATCCAGGACGCGCGCCAGACCAGCAGCCGGGCCGCGTCGATCGAGGTGCGCATGTCGGCGAGCTGGAAGGCGACGCCCTGGTTGTCGATGATCGGACGGCCGAACTGCTCACGCGTCTTCGCGTAGTCGAGGGCCACCTCGTACGCGGCCCGCGCGGTGCCCACCGCCATGGCGCCGACGGCCGGACGGGAGGCCTCGAAGGTGGCCATCGCGGCGTTCTTCACGCGCTCGCCGCCTCCGGCCCTCGCGCGCTCACGGGCCCGGGCGAGGCGCTCGTCGAGCTTCTCCTTGCCGCCGAGCAGGCAGGATCCGGGGATCCTGACGTTCTCCAGGACGACCTCGGCGGTGTGCGAGGCGCGGATGCCGTGCTTCTTGAACTTCTGGCCCTGGGACAGCCCGGGCGTGTTCGGGGGCACGATGAAGGAGGCGTGGCCCTTGGAGCCGAGCTCCGCGTCGACGACCGCGACGACGACGTGGACGTTGGCGATGCCGCCGTTGGTCGCCCAGGTCTTCGTGCCGTTCAGGACCCACTCGTCCTTGGCCTCGTCGTAGACGGCGCGCGTACGCATCGAGGCGACGTCGGAGCCGGCGTCGGGCTCGGAGGAGCAGAAGGCCGCGACCTTGACATCGTTGGCATCGCCGTACATCTGGGGGATCCAGGTGCCGATCTGCTCCTCGGTGCCGTTGGCGAGGACGCCCACGGCGGCGAGGCCGGTGCCGACGATGGACAGCGCGATGCCCGCGTCGCCCCAGAACAGCTCCTCCATCGCCATGGGTATGCCGAGACCCGTGGCGTCGAAGTACTGCTGGGCGTAGAAGTCGAGGGAGTAGATGCCGACCTTCGCGGCCTCCTGGATGACCGGCCAGGGAGTCTCCTCACGCTCGTCCCATTCGGCGGCCGCGGGGCGGATGACATCGGCGGCGAAGCCGTGCAGCCAGTCCCGGACCTCCTTCTGTTCGTCGTTGAGCTCCATGGTGAACTCGGCCATGTCCCCTCCAGCGCTGCACTAAACTGTTACTTGCGGTAACTGGAGTGTGTTACTGGCTAGTAGGAAAAGTCAACTCCCGAGCCCTGCTCGGCATCCCGTTCGATACCCATACGCCGGTCAGTGTTACTTTGCGCAGGCGTCACCGAATCACCACGGGTGGGGAGAGCACATGGACACCACACAGCGGACCGATCAGCAGAGGTCCGCCGACCGCCGCCGGCGCGAACTGCTGGAAGCCGCAGACAGAGTGGTGCTGCGCGACGGCCCCGGCGCCTCCATGAACGCCATCGCCGCCGAGGCGGGCATCACGAAGCCCATTCTGTACCGCCACTTCGGCGACAAGGGCGGCCTCTACGCCGCGCTGGCCAAGCGTCACACGGACGCCCTCCTCGAAGCGCTGCGGGCCGCACTGGACGCCCCGGCCGAACGGCGTGAGCGCGTCGAGGCCACACTCGACACCTACTTGGCCGCCATCGAGGCCCGGCCGCAGGTCTACCGCTTCCTGATGCATCCGGCGGAGGGCGGCCAGCCCGGCGACCCCGGATTCGACGTGGGCAAGTACTCCGCGCCCGTGCTGCGCCGCATGGGCGAGGAACTGGCCGAGGTCATCGAGGAGCGGGTGGACCTCGGACCCGGCAGTCAGCAGCTCGCGCGGGTGTGGGGCCACGGCATCGTCGGCATGATGCACGCGGCCGGCGACTGGTGGCTCGGCGAACGCCCCTGCACGCGCGCCGAGTTGGTGCGGAGCCTGGCCGACCTGCTGTGGGGCCGCCTCGCGGCGGCGGGCGACCGGGTCGGCGGCCCGGGGTTCTGACGCCGATTCCGAACGGGATCGGGCGGCCGGGTTTCCGACCGCGGTTGCGGCCGGGTTCGGGGCCGGGTTTCCACCGCGGTTCCGGCCGGGTTCGCGGCCGGATGCCTGACCGGGGCTCACACGGACACCCCGTCAGCGGGCCCGGCCCCGGCGACCGGAGACCGACGCGACCACGGACCCGCCGTCAGCCGCTCCAGGAGGCCCGCGCCACCTTGCGCAGCAGACGGCGCCTGCGCCACCCGGTGAGCCGGTCCGCGTACACCCCGCCTTCGAGGTGGTCGCACTCGTGCTGGAGGCATCGCGCGAACCAGCCGGTGCCGTGCACGGTGACCGGCTCGCCGGTGACCGTGCGGCCCTCGACGAGGGCGTGGTCGAACCGCTCGGTGCCGGCTTCCAGACCGGGCAGCGAGAGACAGCCCTCCGGGCCGCGCAGGACCACACCGTCCGCCTCGACCAGACGAGGATTCACCACATGCCCGACATGACGGACATCATCGTCGTCCGGGCAGTCGTACACGAAGACCCGCAGGCCGACGCCGATCTGGTTCGCGGCGAGGCCGACGCCCTCGGCGGCGTACATCGTCGCGAACATGTCCTCGACGAGCTCCGCGAGTTGGGGGCCGAACTCGGTGACGTCCTCGCAGGCTGTACGCAGGACGGGGTCACCGAGCAGGATGAGGGGCCGGACGCGCCCATGGGTGCCCGGGATGGATCCGTGTCGCATGGCGGCAAGGGTACGGTCCTGGTAGGCGCGCGCAGGTCGCGCCGGCACCGAGGTGGTGCCGCGATTCGGGCCCGTGAGTGGATCTCGATAGGCTGAGCCCCACATGTGCCGGGGGCAGGGGCGCGGCGCGTACGCAAGGAGGATCGAGAAACGATGTCAGGCAACTCGGACCCGCTGTCGCCGCGGGCCAAGCTGGCCGTGACGGCGGGCAAGGCGGCGGCAGCCGTCTCGCGGGCCGCCGGACGCGGCAGCGGATCGGTGATCGGCGGCCGGGTGGCGCTCAAGCTCGACCCCGACCTGCTGGCGAGGCTCGCCACGCACCTGGACGTGATCCTGGTGTCGGCGACCAACGGCAAGACCACGACGACCCGACTGATCGCCGAGGCGCTGCGCGCCGCGGGTCCGGTCGTGTCCAACGCCCTCGGCGCCAACATGCCCGCGGGCATCACCTCGGCGCTGGCCGGCGGCTCGGACGCCAAGTTCGCGGTCATCGAGGTCGACGAGAAGTACCTCGCCGGTGTGGCGCGTGACACCGACCCGAAGTGCATCGCGCTGCTGAACCTCTCGCGCGACCAGCTCGACCGCGCCGCCGAGACGCGGATGATGGCCGAGCACTGGCGCGAGGGCCTGGCCGGCTCCAAGGCCGTCGTGGTCGCCAACGCGGACGACCCGCTGGTCGTCTGGGCCGCGTCCTCCTCGCCGAACGTCATGTGGGTGGCGGCCGGCCAGATGTGGAAGGAAGACGCCTGGTCCTGCCCGTCCTGCGGTGGCGTGATGCAGCGGCCCGGCGACGACTGGTTCTGCGGCGAGTGCGGCTTCCGCCGTCCGACGCCGACCTGGGCGCTGTCCGGGGACCACGTCCTCGACCCGCACGGTTCCGCGTGGCCGATCCACCTCCAGCTGCCGGGCCGGGCCAACAAGGCGAACGCCGCCTCCTCGGCCGCCGTGGCCGCCGTCTTCGGCGTGCCGCCGCAGGTCGCCCTGGAGCGCATGTACCAGGTCCAGGCCGTGGCCGGACGCTACGACGTCGTGCAGTTCATGGAGCGCGACCTGCGTCTGCTCCTCGCCAAGAACCCCGCGGGCTGGCTGGAGACCTTCTCCCTGATCGACCCGCCGCCGACCCCGGTCATCCTGTCGGTGAACGCGCGCGGCGCCGACGGCACCGACACCTCCTGGCTGTGGGACGTCGACTACACCCGCCTGACCGGACACCCGATCTTCGTCCTCGGCGACCGCAAGCTCGACCTCGCCGTCCGTCTCGAAGTCGCCAACCAGCAGTTCCAGGTCTGCGACACCCTCGACCAGGCCGTGCAGATGGCACCGCCCGGACGCATCGAGGTCATCGCGAACTACACCGCATTCCAGGACTTGAGGCGTCGTGTCGGCAACTGAGCCACGGAGGACGAAGAGAATGACGGACAACAGCCTGCGCCTGGTGTGGATCTACCCGGACCTGCTGAGCACCTACGGCGACCAGGGCAACGCCCTCGTCGTGGAGCGCCGGGCGCGTCAGCGCGGCCTCGACGTGGCCCGTGTCGACGTGCGCAGCGACCAGCCGGTCCCGACCTCGGGCGACATCTACCTGATCGGCGGCGGCGAGGACCGGCCGCAGCGGCTCGCGGCCGAGCGGCTGCGCCGCGACGGCGGTCTGGAGCGCGCGGTCGGCAACGGCGCGATCGTGTTCTCCGTGTGCGCCGGCTACCAGATCCTCGGGCACGAGTTCATCAACGACCTCGGCCAGCGCGAGCCCGGCCTCGGCCTGCTCGACGTGGTCTCGGTGCGCGGTGAGGGCGAGCGGTGCGTCGGCGACGTCCTCGCGGACATCGACCCGCGGCTCGGTCTGCCCCAGCTGACCGGCTTCGAGAACCACCAGGGCGTCACCCACCTCGGTCCCACCGCCCGCCCGTTCGCGAACGTGCGGCTCGGCAAGGGCAACGGCACGGGCGACGGCACCGAGGGCGCGTACAACGACACCGTGTTCGGTACGTACATGCACGGCCCCGTCCTCGCCCGCAACCCGCAGATCGCGGACCTGCTGCTGAAGCTGGCCCTCGACGTCAACGCGCTGCCGCCGACCGACGACCGCTGGTACGAGGCGCTGCGCTCCGAGCGCATCGCGTCCGCCACGCAGCCCGCGTAGGGCCGGCCCGCCCCGGCGGGTCAGAGGAACCGTTTCTCGTGGAGGAACGGTTCCTCTTTGCGTGGGCGGCGAAGAACCGTTTCCTCGCAGCGGAACGGTTCCTTCCGGCCGGGTCCGGAGCGCGTCTGACACCACATCCGCACAGGTGAGCGGGGGCGTCCAGCAGGCGGACGCACGGTAGGGCGCGGCCCCCTTCCGCCGGTAGGCTGGCGCCGATCCTCGCCGGACAACGTGGTCCGGTCCCCGGACCACGTTGAGAAGGTATTTCGGGCTATGCGCATTGGTGTCCTCACGTCCGGCGGCGACTGCCCCGGCCTGAACGCCGTCATCCGGTCGGTCGTACACCGCGCCGTCGTCGACCACGGCGACGAGGTCATCGGCTTCCGGGACGGCTGGAAGGGTCTCCTGGAGTGCGACTACCTCAAGCTCGACCTCGACGCGGTGAGCGGCATCCTCGCCCGCGGCGGCACCATGCTCGGCTCCTCCCGGGTCCAGCCCGCGCATCTGCGTGACGGCGTGGAGCGGGCCAAGGGCCATGTCGCGGACCTCGGGCTCGACGCGATCATCCCGATCGGCGGCGAGGGCACGCTGAAGGCGGCCCGGCTGCTTTCGGACGGCGGTCTGCCCATCGTCGGGGTGCCGAAGACCATCGACAACGACATCGCGGTCACGGACGTCACCTTCGGCTTCGACACGGCCGTCGGGGTCGCGACCGAGGCCCTCGACCGGCTGAAGACCACCGCCGAGTCCCACCAGCGCGTCCTGATCGTGGAGGTCATGGGCCGCCACACCGGCTGGATCGCGCTGCACTCCGGCATGGCCGCGGGCGCCCACGCCATCGTCGTACCGGAGCGGCCCTTCGACATCGAGGAGCTGGCCGCGCGGGTCGGCGAGCGGTTCGAGGCGGGCAAGCGGTTCGCCATCGTCGTCGCCGCCGAGGGCGCAAAGCCCCGCGAGGGCTCGATGCGCTACGACGAGGGCGGCAAGGACATCTACGGCCACGAGCGCTTCGCGGGCATCGCCCGTCAGCTCTCCATCGAGCTGGAGGAACGGCTCGGCAAGGAGGCCCGGCCGGTCATCCTCGGGCACGTGCAGCGCGGCGGCACCCCGACGGCGTACGACCGCGTGCTCGCGACCCGGTTCGGATGGCACGCCGTGGAGGCCGTGCACCGCGGCGAGTTCGGGATGATGACCGCGCTGCGCGGCACCGACATCGTGATGGTCTCCCTCGCCGAGGCGGTGGAGACCCTGAAGACGGTCCCGGACGAGCGCTACGCCGAGGCGGAGTGCGTGCTCTGAGCCGTACGCCGTCGGAACCGCCCCCGGTCGCAACCGCGACCGGGGGCGGTTCTACTCTGGTGCGGACAGACAGCGCACAACCTCCCCCAGTGCCTTAAAAGGGCCTCGGAGGCACCCCCCAGAAACAGGAGCCGGCGGATGGATCACAGCGGGCACGGCATGACCATGGATCTGCCGCCGTTCACGCTGGGACGGGGGCTCGAATGGTCCGCCGACCCGTTCTTCCTCGTCGCGTGCCTGCTCGGGCTCGGGCTGTACGGCTGGGGGGCCGTACGGCTGGCCCGGCGCGGCGACGCGTGGTCGTGGGGCCGTACGGCCTCCTTCGTCGTCGGCGTGCTGACGGTGATGCTCGTCATGTGCACCCGGCTGAACGACTACGGCATGGTCATGTTCAGCGTGCACATGGTCCAGCACATGGTGATCAGCATGCTCTCGCCGATCCTGATCCTGCTCGGGGCGCCGATCACGCTGGCGCTGCGCGCGCTGCCGGTAGCCGCGAAGCGCGGCGCCAAGGGGCCGCGCGAACTGCTGCTGATGTTCCTGCACAGCCGGTACATGAAGATCGTCACGCATCCGGCGTTCACGATCCCGATGTTCATCGCGAGCCTGTACGGGCTGTACTTCTCCCCGCTGTTCGACTTCCTGATGGGCTCCACCACCGGCCACATCGTGATGATGTGCCACTTCCTCCTCGTCGGCCTGTTCTTCTTCTGGCCGATCATGGGCGTGGACCCGGGCCCGCACCGCCCCGGCTATCTGATGCGGATGCTTGAGCTGTTCGCGGGGATGCCGTTCCACGCGTTCTTCGGCATCTCGCTGATGATGGCCTCGGGGCCGATGGTCGAGTCGTACAAGAACCCGCCGGCCTCCCTGGGCATCGACGCCCTCGCCGACCAGACCGCCGCCGGCGGGATCGCCTGGGCGTTCAGCGAGATCCCCTCGGTCCTCGTCCTGCTCGCGCTGCTCTTCCAGTGGTACAACTCCGAGCAGCGGCAGGCCAGGCGTCTGGACCGCGCCGCGGACCGGGACGGCGACAAGGAGCTGGAGGCCTACAACGCCTATCTGGCCTCCCTCAACACACGCGGCCGCTGACGGCCGCCGCCGCTCTCGGCGGACCCGGTGACCGGCACGGCCCTGGCGATGTGACTCCCTCCGGGTGAAAATGGCCCCAGAGGCCACGGCCCGCGTCGCGGACCCGCCTGGAGGAGGGTGCTGCGATGCCCGGTTCGACGAAGGCGATGGGGGTGCTCACCGTGGGCGGGCTCGTCGTGGTGACGGCCTACACGGTGGCACTGGGCAGCAACGGCTGGCTGTGGTTCGGCTGGGTCGTGCTCGGTCTGATCACGCTGGGGATGGTGGCCTCCAGCAGCGCCTGACCCCGGCCCGCGGGACCCCCCGGAGGGCCCGGCCGACTGCGGCGCTGTTCCGGGGCGTCTCACTGCCGGGGGCGCCCGGCGGCGGAGTGGACGCCCGGCTGGTACTTGGGGAGCCGGGCCGTGATCTTCATGCCCGCTCCCACGGCGGTCTCGATGACCAGGCCGTGATCGTCGCCGTACACCTGACGCAGCCGCTCGTCGACGTTGGACAGGCCGATGCCCCCGGAGGGGCCGACCTCCCCCGCCAGGATGCGGCGCAGCCGCCCGGGATCCATGCCGACGCCGTTGTCCTCGATCACCACGAGCGCCTCGGCGCCCGCGTCCCGGGCCGTGATGCTGATGTGGCTCTTGTCGGTCTTGCCCTCCAGACCGTGTTTGACGGCGTTCTCCACCAGGGGCTGGAGGCAGAGGAAGGGCAGCGCGACCGGCAGCACCTCGGGGGCGATCTGGAGGGTGACCGACAGCCGTTCGCCGAAGCGGGCGCGCACGAGCGCCAGGTAGTGGTCGATGGCGTGCAGCTCGTCGGCGAGGGTGGTGAAGTCGCCGTGCCTGCGGAACGAGTAGCGGGTGAAGTCGGCGAACTCCAGCAGGAGCTCCCTGGCCCGCTCCGGATCGGTCCGGACGAACGAGGCGATCACGGCGAGCGAGTTGAAGATGAAATGCGGGGATATCTGCGCTCGCAGCGCCTTGATCTCGGCCTCGATCAGCCGGGTCCTCGACCGGTCGAGGTCGGCCAGTTCCAGCTGTACGGAGACCCAGCGCGCCACCTCGCCGACGGCGCGCACGAGGACCGCGGACTCGCGGGGCGCGCAGGCCACGATCGCTCCGTGCACGCGTTCCTCGACGGTGAGCGGTGCCACGACGGCCCAGCGCAGTGGGCAGTCGGGCTCGTCGCACACCAGCCGGAAGGCCTCACCGCGTCCGGTCTCCAGCGGGCCGCCCAGGCGTTCCATGATCTCGTCACGGTGGTGGTCGCCGACGCCGTCCCAGGCGAGGACCGTCTCCTGGTCGGTGAGGCACAGGGCGTCCGTGCCGAGCAGGGTGCGCAGCCGCCGGGCGGACCGGCGGGCCGTCTCCTCGGTCAGTCCTGCGCGCAGCGGGGGCGCGGCGAGCGAGGCGGTGTGCAGGGTCTGGAAGGTGGCGTGCTCGACCGGGGTGCCGAGTCCTCCCGAGCTCCCGGGCCGCGCGGTGCGCCGGCCGAGCCAGAATCCCGCCGCCAGCAGCGGGAGGACGGCCACGCACAGCCCGGCGACGAACCCGCTCACGCCCTCACCGTCCCGTCCCCGACGCCGTGCCCGCGGTTCCGCCCGCCGCGGCCCTGACCTGGTCGTCGGTGAGTTCCTCCGGCAGATGGAAGCGGGCGAGGATCGCCGCCGTCCCGGCCGGTACGCGAGCGGCGGTGGCCAGTGACACCAGCACCATCGTCACGAAGCCGAGCGGCACCGACCACAGCGCCGGCCAGGCGAGCAGGGTGCGCAGGGGGCCGCTCGTGCCCGGGTAGCCGGCCATGGTCGCGCCGACGGCCACGAGGGCCGCGCCCCCGCCGCCGAGCATCCCTGCGGCCGCCCCGGGCGGGGTGAGCCGCCGCCACCAGATGCCGAGGACCAGCAGCGGGCAGAAGGAGGACGCGGACACGGCGAACGCGAGCCCCACGGCGTCGGCGACGGGCAGCCCGCCGACCAGCACGCTCGCGGCGAGGGGCACGGCCATGGCCAGGACGGTGCCGAGCCGGAAGTGCCGTACGCCCCGGGAGGGCAGCACGTCCTGGGTGAGCACGCCGGCGACGGCCATGGTCAGTCCCGACGCCGTCGAGAGGAACGCGGCGAAGGCGCCGCCCGCGACGAGCGCCCCGAGCAGGTCGCCGCCGACTCCGCCGATCATCCTGTCGGGCAGCAGGAGCACGGCGGCGTCCGCGTCGCCGGTGAGGCTGAGTTCGGGGGCGTACAGCCGGCCCAGCGCCCCGTAGACGGGCGGCAGGAGGTAGAAGACGCCGATCAGGCCGAGCACGGCGACGGTGGTGCGGCGGGCGGCGACTCCGTGCGGGCTGGTGTAGAAGCGGACGACGACGTGCGGCAGGCCCATCGTGCCGAGGAACGTGGCGAGGATCAGTCCGTAGGTGGCGTAGAGCGGGCGTTCCCCGTTCCCGGCGGACGGGGAGGTCGACAGGGTGTCGTCGCCGCCCCGTTCCGCGGCCGGGACCCGGGCGCCCCGGTCGAAGGTCAGCCGGGTGCCGCCGGCGATGCGGTGGGTGCCGCCCGGGAGCCGGACGCGCTCGCCCTCGTAGCGCCGTCCGTCGACGGTGCCCGTGGCGGTGACGGTGAGCGGCCCGGACAGCCTCAGGTCGAGTGTGGAGCCGACCCGGACGAGGCGCTGTTCGCGGAAGGCCGGGGGTTCCCCGAAGGCGTCGCGGGGTGCGCCGTGCGCCTGCCAGGCGAGGACCAGGAAGAGCGCGGGGACGAGCAGGGCGGTGAGCTTGAGCCAGTACTGGAAGGCCTGGACGAAGGTGATGCTGCGCATGCCGCCCGCGGCGACGGTGGCCACGACGACGACGGCCACGAGGACCCCGCCGAACCAGTCGGGCGCGTTGGTCAGCACCGCCAGCGTCAGTCCCGCGCCCTGGAGTTGGGGCAGAAGATAAAGCCAGCCGACGCCGACGACGAAGGCCCCGGCGAGCCGTCGGACGGCCTGGGAGCCGAGCCGGGCCTCCGCGAAGTCGGGCAGGGTGTAGGCGCCGGAGCGGCGCAGCGGGGCCGCGACGAAGAGGAGCAGCACGAGATAGCCGGCGGTGTAGCCGACCGGGTACCAGAGCATGTCGGGTCCCTGGACGAGCACCAGGCCCGCGATGCCGAGGAAGGAGGCGGCGGAGAGGTATTCGCCGCTGATCGCGGCCGCGTTGAGCCGGGGCCCGACGGTGCGCGAGGCGACGTAGAAGTCGGAGGTGGTACGGGAGATACGCAGCCCGAACGCGCCGACCAGGACGGTCGCGACGACGACGAGCGCGACGGCGGGAACGGAGTAGTTCTCGTTCACGGCTCAGCGGTCCTCGACCAGGCGCACGAGGTCCTTCTCGTTGCGTTCCGCCCGCCGCACGTACCAGCGGGCCAGCAGCACCAGCGGCGGGTAGAGGCAGAAGCCGAGGACGGCCCATTCCAGGGTGGCGCCCTCGGGCATCGCGGCGAAGACCAGCGGCAGCGGTCCGACGAGCAGGATCAGCACGGCGAACGTCGAGCAGGCGGCACGGAGTTGACTGCGCATCAGGGAGCGGACGTAGGTGTGGCCGAGTGTGGTCTGTTCGTCGATCTCGGCCCTCGGGCGGTGGTGGCCGGTCCTGCGGGTGCGCCTGGGCACTCCGGTGACGACCACACGGCGTTCGGTGGGGTCCTGCGGCACGCCGCGCTCCTCAGCTCGTGGTCCGGCGCAGCAGCAGATCGCGCAGTTGGCGGGCGTGCCGGCGGCTGACCTGGAGTTCGACGGAGTCGACGAGGACGCTCACCGTACCGGCGTCCAGGCGGAGTTCGCCGATGTGGCGCAGGGCGACGAGATGGCGGCGGTGGATGCGGACGAAGCCGCGGGAGCGCCAGCGCTCCTCCAGGGTGGACAGCGGGATGCGCACCAGATGGCTGCCCTGCGCGGTGTGCAGCCGCGCGTAGTCGCCGTGGGCCTCGGCGTGGGTGATGTCCTCGACGGCCACGAACCGTGTCACTCCGCCGAGTTCGACGGATATGTGGTCGGGGTCCGGCTCGTGGACGGGGATCAGGGGTGCGGTGTCGCGCAGTTGGGCGGCCCGCCGGACCGCCTCGGCGAGCCGTTCGCGGCGTACGGGCTTCAGGACGTAGTCCAGGGCCTTGAGGTCGAAGGCCTGTACGGCGAAGCCCTCGTGGGCGGTGACGAACACGACGAGCGGCGGCCGGGCGAACCCGCCGAGCAGCCGGGCCAGGTCGAGTCCGTCGAGGCCCGGCATGTGGATGTCGAGGAAGACGACGTCGATGGCCTCGGGTCCCCCGGGGCCGCTCTCCAGGGCCCGGTTGAGCCGGCGCAGCGCCTCGGTCGCGTCGCTCGCGCCCTCGGCGCTGCCGATCCGCGGGTCGGCGTTCAGGAGGTACAGCAGCTCTTCGAGGGAGGGTTGTTCGTCGTCGACGGCGAGCGCGCGCAGCATGAGAGTGGAGTGTAGGAGTGATTCGCGCGGCTGGACATGTGCCGGACACGGCCGTCGCGCCCGGCCGGCCGGGCCTCGCCGCTGGATACAGTGCGGCCATGAACAGCAAGCCCGCCATGTTCGACGAGCTCGACCGCAAGATCATCACAGCCCTGATGGCCAATGCCCGGACGAGCTTCGCGGAGATCGGCGCGGCGATCGGGCTGTCCGCGACGGCGGTCAAGCGCCGGGTCGACCGGCTGCGCGAGACGGGGGTGATCACCGGGTTCACGGCCACGGTGAAGCCCGCGGCGCTCGGCTGGCGCACGGAGGCGTACGTGGAGGTGTACTGCGAGGGCGCGGCGCCTCCCCGGCGGCTCGCCGAGGTGGTGCGCAACCATCCGGAGATCACCGCGGCGATGACGGTGACCGGGGGCGCGGACGCGCTGCTGCACGTGCGGGCCGTCGATGTGGAGCACTTCGAGGAGGTGCTCGAACGCATCCGGGTGGAGCCGTTCATCCGGAAGACGATCAGCTACATGGTGCTGTCCCATCTGCTGCCCGAGGCCCCGGAGGCCGGGGCGACCCACGCCGCCCCGGATGACGCAGGAAACGTGCGCTGACCCTGCCGATCACGCAGCAGTGCTGCGTATACGCGCAGCTCTTGTCGCTTGTCCGCCGTGTCCCCCGCTTCTTACCGTTGAGACATCCCACCAGATGACACCGCAGGAAGCGGAGGAACCTCTCTGTGTCCGAAAGCCGTGTGCCGCGCCCCCGGCGCTTTCTCGTCTGCGAACCCAGACACTTCGCCGTGCAGTACGCGATCAACCCGTGGATGCGTCCCGACACCCCGGTGGACGTCGATCTCGCGGGCGCCCAGTGGCAGGCCCTGATGAGCGCCTATCGCGCCCACGGCCACTCCGTCGAGACCGTCGAGCCGGTCGCCGGCCTGCCCGACATGGTCTTCGCCGCGAACTGCGCGCTCGTCCTGGAGGGCCGGGTCTTCGGCTCGTCCTTCCACGCGCCCGAGCGCCGCCCCGAGTCCACCGCGTACGAGACCTGGTTCAAGACGGCCGGTTTCGACGTCTACCGTCCGGAGTCGGTGTGCGAGGGCGAGGGCGACCTCGTCCCGACGCGCCGCCACATCCTGGCCGGCACGGGCTTTCGCACCACGCCCGAGGCCCATCGCGAGGTCCAGGAGTTCTTCGGCGTCCCGGTGATCGGCCTGCGCCTGGTGGACCCGCACTTCTACCACCTGGACACCGCCCTGTTCGTCCTCGACGACGACAACATCGCGTACTACCCGGAGGCGTTCTCGCCCGGCAGCCGCGAGGTGCTCGGCCGGCTGTTCCCGGACGCGGTGCTCGCCACCCGCGAGGACGCCCTGGCCTTCGGCCTCAACTCCGTCTCGGACGGCCGCCATGTCTTCATCGCGCCCCGCGCCGAGGCCCTCGCCGACCAGCTCGTGACCCACGGCTACGTCCCCGTCCCCGTCGACCTGTCGGAGTTCCACAAGGCCGGCGGCGGCATCAAGTGCTGCACACAGGAGATCCGTTCATGACCGCTCCCGCCCGTACGACCGCGTCCGCCGGCGCCGGTGCGCGCAGCTCCGAGGAACTGATCCGGGCCGAGGGCCCCGTCCTGGCGCACAACTACCACCCGCTGCCGGTGGTCGTCACGCACGCCGAGGGCACCTGGGTCGAGGACGTCGAGGGGCGCCGCTACCTCGACATGCTGGCGGGCTACTCGGCCCTCAACTTCGGCCACCGCAACCCGGTGCTGATCGAGGCGGCCCACCGCCAGCTCGACCGGCTCACCCTGACCTCGCGAGCGTTCCACAACGACCAGCTGGCCGGATTCGCCGAGTCCCTGGCCGCGTTGACGGGCCTGGACATGGTCCTGCCGATGAACACGGGCGCCGAGGCGGTGGAGAGCGCCGTCAAGGTGGCCCGCAAATGGGCGTACGAGGTGAAGGGCGTCGAGCCCGACCGGGCCACGATCGTGGTGGCGGCCGACAACTTCCACGGCCGGACGACCACGATCGTCAGCTTCTCCACCGACGAGACGGCCCGGACGGGCTTCGGGCCCTTCACCCCCGGTTTCCGGGTCGTGCCGTACAACGACCTGGCCGCGCTGGAGGCGGCGATCGACGAGACGACGGCCGCCGTGCTGATCGAGCCCATCCAGGGCGAGGCGGGCGTGATCATCCCGGACGACGGCTATCTCGCCGGCGTCCGCGAACTGACCCGGCGCGGCGGCTGCCTGTTCATCGCGGACGAGATCCAGTCCGGCCTCGGCCGCACCGGAACCACCCTGGCGGTGGAGCACGAGTCGGTCGTGCCCGACCTGCTGCTGCTCGGCAAGGCGCTCGGCGGCGGCATCGTGCCGGTCTCCGCGGTCGTCGGACGCCGGGACGTCCTCGAAGTGCTGCGGCCCGGTGAGCACGGCTCGACGTTCGGCGGCAATCCGCTGGCCGCGGCGGTCGGCTCGGCGGTCGTGGGCCTGCTGGAGACCGGGGAGTACCAGCGGCGGGCGGCCGAGCTCGGCGTGGTCCTGCGGGAGGGGCTGACGGCTCTGGTGGGCCGGGGCGTCGAGGGCTTCCGGTCCCGGGGCCTGTGGGCGGGTGTCGACATCGACCCGTCCATCGGCACGGGACGGGAGATCAGCCGCGGCCTGATGGAGGAGGGCATTCTGGTCAAGGACACCCACGGCTCGACCATCCGCCTCGCGCCGCCGCTGACGATCACGGCCGAGGAACTCCGGTCGGCTCTCGGGTCTCTGGAGAAAGTTCTGACGCAAGGGGTCTGATACCGGCCAAGAGGCCACAGAGAGTGACACCGCAGCGGTTACGCCCGGCGACGGCCGCGCCTACACTGATCGCTCCCCAGGGGAAAAGAGGAGCGCCCCAGTGTTCTATACCGTGCTCAAATATGTGCTTCTGGGTCCGCTGTTGAGGCTGGTCTTCCGGCCTCGGATCGAGGGCCTTGAGCACATACCGTCGTCGGGTCCCGCCATCGTGGCGGGCAACCATCTGTCCTTCGCGGACCACTTCCTGATGCCCGCCATCCTGAAGCGCCGGATCACCTTCCTCGCGAAGGCCGAGTACTTCACCGGCCCCGGCATCAAGGGGCGGCTGACGGCCGCCTTCTTCCGCAGCATCGGGCAGATCCCGGTGGACCGCTCCGGCAAGGAGGCGGGACAGGCCGCGATCCGCGAGGGGCTCGGGGTGCTGCGCAAGGACGAGCTGCTCGGCATCTATCCCGAGGGCACCCGTTCGCACGACGGGCGGCTCTACAAGGGCAAGGTCGGCGTCGCGGTGATGGCGCTGCGGGCCCAGGCCCCGGTGATTCCCTGCGCGATGATCGGCACCTTCGAGGCCCAGCCGCCGGGCCGCAAGCTGCCGCGGATCCACCCCGTGGTGATCCGCTTCGGCAAGCCCCTCGACTTCTCCCGCTATGCCGGGATGGAGGGCGAGAAGGCGATTCTGCGGGCCATCACGGACGAGATCATGTACGCGATCCTGTCCCTGTCCGAGCAGGAGTACGTCGACCGGTACGCGGCCGTCGTCAAGGCCGAGGAGGCCGCGCGGAAGGCCGAGTCGGGGCGCAGGTTCCCCAAGATGCCGATGAGCTGAGGGGCCGCGTCACAGACGCCCGCGCCGTGCGCGGCGAAGGGGGCGGCCGGTATACCGGCCGCCCCCTCGTACGTTCGGGACTACGGCTGCGGAGTGGCGTGCGGCGTGCACGTCACGTCGGCGGCGTCCGTCTTGCCGGTGAGCAGGTAGGTGTCCACCCGCCCGTTGATGCACGGGTTGACCAGACCGGTCACTCCGTGCGAGCCCGCGCCCTGCTCGGTGATCAGGCGGGAGCCCTTGAAGCGCTTGTGCAATTCGACGGCGCCCGGGTACGGGGTGGCGGCGTCGTTGGTGGACTGCACGATGAGGACGGCGGGCAGGCCCTTGCCGGTCTTCACCTCGACCGGGGACTGCTGCTTGACCGGCCAGGTCGCGCACGGCAGGTTCATCCACGCGTTGGCCCAGGTCATGAACGGGTACTGGGCGTTGAGCCGCGTGTTGTCCCGGTCCCACTTCTTCCAGCTGGTGGGCCACTGCGCGTCGGTGCACTCGACGGCCGTGTAGACGGCGTTGCCGTTCTCCGAGGAGATGTTGCCCGCGGTGTCCGACAGGTCGGGGGACGCGGCGTCCACGAGCGCCTGGGTGTCACCGGCGACGTACTTGCTGAACACCGAGGCGACCGGCACCCACGAGGAGTCGTAGTACGGGGCGCTCTGGAAGAAGGAGATCAGCTCGGCGGGGCCGACGACGCCGCCCAGCGGGCTCTTCTTCGCGGTGGCGCGCAGCTTCAGCCACTGGTCCTGCACCTTGGCGCGGGTGTCGCCGAGGTGGAAGGACGCGTCGTTCTTGGCGACCCAGTCCTCCCAGTCCTTCCAGCGGCCCTCGAACGCGATGTCCTGCTCCAGGTTGGCCTGGTACCAGATGTTCGAGCGCGACGGGTTCACGACGCTGTCGACGATCATGCGGCGCACGTGACCCGGGAAGAGCGTGCCGTAGACGGCTCCCAGGTAGGTGCCGTACGAGACGCCCAGGTAGTTGAGCTTCTTCTCACCGAGCGCGGCCCGGATGACGTCGAGGTCGCGCGCCGTGTTGGGCGTGGTCATCTGCGCCAGCACGGCCTTGCCGGTGCGCTCGGCGCAGCCGTCGGCGTACTCGGCGGCCAGCTTGCGCTGGGCCAGCTTGTCGGCCACGGAGTCCGGGACCGGGTCCGCCTTGGGCGCCTTGACGAACTCCTGCGGGTCGATGCAGGAGATGGGCGCCGAGTGGCCCACACCGCGCGGGTCGAAGCCCACGAAGTCGTACGCCTTGGCGGTGTTCACCCACAGGGGGCTCTTGGTCGTGACACGGCGCGGGAAGCGCATGCCGGAGCCACCGGGACCGCCGGGGTTGTAGACGAGCGCGCCCTGGCGCTCCTCCTTGGTACCGGTGCTGCCGATGCGGTCGACGGCCAGCTTGAGCTGCTTGCCGTAGGGGTGCGCGTAGTCCAGCGGCACGCTCACCCAGCCGCACTGGATCGGCTTCTCGAAGCCCCAGTCGGCCGGGCAGTCCTGCCAGTCGATCCCGGCCTTGGCGGCACGCTCGGCGGCGACGGCCGCTCCGCGCTGCTCGCGGCTCTGCCCGTAGCCCTGTCCGTGCCGCGAGTCGGCGGTGGCCGACGGCGCCGCGACGGCTCCGGCTATCAGGGTCGCGGTGACGAGCACGCCGGCCGAACCGAACGCTGCCACTCGTTTCGTCGGTCTCTTGGACCTCAAGTGTGACCTCCCCGTACATCATTGCGATTGGTACGGGGATCCTTTCGGCTGTGAGGTGCCTGAGAACAGACGCGACCGGTGTTCTTTACCAATCCGATAGCCGGTATGCCGTGTTCCGGTGAGCGGTGCGGCGATGTGAAGTGACGTTCCCCGCAAGATAATTGACGTCATGTGAGTTCGCCCAGGGCCTCGTCCAGTACGCGTCGCAGCCGGAGCGCGTCGGGGGCGAGCGCGGTCACGAGCACGGCGGGCCCGGCGAGCGGGGTGAGGGCCGCGTACTCCCCGATCGGCCGCGCCGCCGGTACGTCCTCCTCGAACTCCGGTCGTACGACGACGAGTTGCCCGAGCGCCCGGTGGCCCGCCAGGACAGCGGGCCCGTCCCAGCCGCCGGGGGCACCGGGGCCGCAGGCCAACTCCTGGTCGAGCAGGGCCCGTCCGTCGTGGCGCACGGTGAGACGGCTGGTGAGGCGTCCGGGTTCCTCTCCGACGCGCCCGAGCACCTGCTCCTCACGCAGGACGAGCCGGGCACCGCCCGTGAGGTCGACGCACGAGGAGACGGTCAGTTCACTGCCTCCGGCGGAGATCAACTGCTCGGGCAGCCAGCACAGTTCGCCTCCGTCGGCGACGTGGAGACGCACGTCGTAGCGGGCTTCCCCCTTGTTCTGTCCGGGCAGCGCGATGGTGGCCGCGGCCGAGCCGACCCTCAGCCGCGCGCCCGGTCCGACCCGGGCCTCGACGGCGAGGTGGTCACCGCCGAGCGGTCCGCTCATCGCTCCGACCAGCATCACGCGCGCCTCGGGCCCGCTGCCGCGGACACGCCGCAGGGCCAGCGGTCCCTCCCCGTCCAGCACCGGCAGCGAGGTGCCGCCCCGGCCGTCGGCCGTGGCCTCGATGCGGGCGGTCGCGCGCACCCCCGCCGTCGTCACGCGGTCCACGCCGCGAGCTGCTCCCGCACCCAGCCGGCGACCGCCGCGACACCCGGCTCGCTGCGCAACGACTGGAAGACCACGGGGAGTCCGGCCCGCTGCGTCTTGGCGTCGTCCTCCATCCGGGCCAGGTCGGAGCCCACGTACGGCGCGAGGTCCGTCTTGTTCACGACGAGCAGGTCGGCCGTGGTGACCCCGGGTCCGCCCTTGCGCGGGATGTCGTCGCCGCCCGCGACGTCGATCACGAAGATCTGGGCGTCGACGAGCCCCTTGGAGAAGGTGGCGGTGAGGTTGTCGCCGCCGGACTCCACGAGGATGAGATCGAGCGGCCCGACCTCGTCCTCCAGGTCCTCGACGGCTTCGAGGTTGGCGGAGATGTCGTCCCGGATCGCGGTGTGCGGGCACGCCCCCGTCTCCACCGCGGTGATCCGTTCGGGGGGCAGGACCGCCTCCCGCAGCAGGAACTCGGCGTCCTCGCGGGTGTAGATGTCGTTGGTGACGACGGCGAGGGACAGTTCGTCGCGCAGCGCCCGGCAGAGCGCGGCGACGGTGGCGGTCTTCCCGGAACCGACGGGACCGCCGAGCCCGATGCGCAGGGCACGACGCCTGCCGTCGGGCCGCCTGGCATCGGCACTGACCGCGGACGGCCCGCCATGAGGATGATCGAGATGCACGCTGACTCCAGATTCGGTGGGGGTCGGGGTGGGGAGCGGGGTCGATGGGGTGCGGGGGCCACGGCGGTGGCCGAGGTCGGGATGGCGCCGGGCCGGGGCCGCGGCCGATCCCGGGGTCCGGGTCGGGACCGGATCCGGGGTCCGGGTCGGGACCGGATCCGGGGTCCGGGTCGGGACCGGATCCGGGGTCCGGGTCGGGACCGGGCCCGGGGTCGGGACCAGGCCCGGGGTCGGGACCAGGCCCGGGGTCGGGACCAGGCCCGGGGTCGGGACCAGGCCCGGGGTCGGGACCAGGCCCGGGTTCAGGCTCGGGACCGGACCCGGGACCAGGCCCGGGACCAAGCCCGGGTTCAGGCCCGGGTTCAGGCCCGGGTTCAGGCCCGGGTTCAGGCCCGGGTTCAGGCCCGGGTTCAGGCCCGGGTGCTGATGCTTCCAGCGGGTCGGCGCCCGCCGGTTGCCGGTCCGCCGGTCGGCTGTTGCCGGCGGCCCGCCGCGAGCGGGGCCGGGAGTGTGCGGCCGTTAGGACGCGAAGAGGCGTACCGGCCAGGCCGCATGCGCCTCGGCCCCGATCTCCAGCAGGGGCGCCGACGCCGCGGGAAGTATGCCGACCCCCTCGTCGAGGGACCGCCGCGCCACGCTCGCCGCCGCGTGGGCGACGACGTCCAGCTCCGGCGCGATCCGTGCCAGCACGGCCGTCGCGTCGAACGGGTCGAGGCTCAGCAACCGCACCGTCGCCGACGCGGGCCCGCTGACACACTCGTACACCGAGCAGTACGCGGCGTCCACGGGCCCGAGCCCGGCGGCCCGCGCGGTCACGCCCAGCACGACCGGCTGATGCGCCCCCTTGGGGAACTCCCGTGCCAGCGCGTCGAGTTCGGCACAGGGCCACGTCGCCCTGGCCGCCCGGACGAGCTGCCGGCCCAGGCGCCGCGCGGCCACCCGCAGGGCGAGCGAGGGCGTGCGGGCGTCGGCAGCCGCGTCCAGGGCCACCGGAGCGGCCCCGAGCGCGCCGGCGGCGGCCAGCGAGGCCGACACGAGTCCGCTCGTGTGCAACCGCCCCCGGCAGAAGGCCTCCAGACTCGCCCCGTCGGTGATCCGCCCGGCCCTGACCGCCGCCTCGGCCCCGCCGGAGTGCGCGTGCCCTCCGGCGGGAAACCGGCCGTCGGCCAGCACGAGAAGCGCCGCCCGGGACATCAGAAGAGGAAGTAACGCTGGGCCATGGGCAGTTCGGCGGCGGGAGTCGCCTCGACGAGCTCCCCGTCGATGTGCACGGCGAAGCTGTCGGGGTCGATCCGCACCTCGGGCCGCGCGTCGTTCTCCCGCATGTCGGCCTTGGTCACCGCCCGCGTGGACTCGATGGCGACGAACCGCTTCCCGAGCGAGAGCCGTTCCGGCAGCCCGTCCTCAATCGCCAGCGGTGCCACGAAGTTGAAGGAGTTCGAGGCCGGGGCCCGCCCGATCGCCCCGAACATCGGCCGGGGCAGCACCGGTTGGGGTGTCGGGATGGAGGCGTTGGCGTCGCCCATCTGCGCGTACGCGATCATTCCGCCCTTCACGACCAGGTGCGGTTTGACCCCGAAGAACGCGGGCTCCCACAGCACCAGGTCGGCGAGCTTGCCGGTCTCCACCGAGCCGATCTCACGGGCGAGCCCCTGCGCGAGCGCCGGGTTGATCGTGTATTTGGCGACATAGCGACGTACCCGGTGGTTGTCCGCGCGGCCGTCGCCCGGCAGGGCGCCCCGGCGTCGCTTCATGACATGGGCGGTCTGCCAGGTCCGCATGACGACCTCGCCTACGCGGCCCATCGCCTGGGAGTCCGAGGAGATGATCGAGATGGCTCCGAGGTCGTGGAGTATGTCCTCGGCCCCGATGGTGGACGGCCGGATACGGGACTCGGCGAAGGCCAGGTCCTCGGGCACGGCCGGGTTCAGGTGGTGGCAGACCATCAGCATGTCGAGGTGTTCCTCGGCGGTGTTGACGGTGTAGGGCCGGGTCGGATTGGTCGAACTGGGCAGGACGTAGGGCTCGGAGACGACGGACATGATGTCCGGCGCGTGGCCGCCGCCCGCACCCTCCGTGTGGTAGGCGTGGATCCCGCGTCCGGCGATGGCCGCGAGGGTGTCGGCGACGAACCCGGCCTCGTTCAGGGTGTCGGTGTGGATGGCGACCTGGATGCCGGTGCGGTCGGCGACGGTGAGCGCGGCGTCGATGGCGGCGGGCGTCGAGCCCCAGTCCTCGTGGATCTTCAGCCCGAGGGCACCGCCCCGGATCTGCGAGAACATCGCCTCGTGCGAGACGGTGTTGCCCTTGCCGAGCAGACCGAAGTTGACCGGATACCCCTCCATCGCCTCCAGCATCCGGGCCAGATGCCAGGGGCCCGGAGTGACGGTGGTGGCCTTGGAGCCCTCGGCGGGACCGGTGCCGCCGCCGACGAGCGTGGTGATGCCGGAGGCGAGGGCCTCGTCGGCGATCTGCGGACAGATCAGATGGACGTGGGCGTCGATGGCGCCCGCGGTCATGATCCGCCCGTTGCCCGCGATGATCTCTGTCTCGGGGCCGATCACCAGGTCGGGATGGACCCCGTCCATGGTGTCCGGGTTGCCGGCCTTGCCGATGCCCGAGATCCGCCCGTCGCGGATGCCGACATCGGCCTTGACGATCCCCCAGTGGTCGACGATGACGACACCGGTGACGACCGTGTCCGGGGTGCCCTCCGCGCGGGTGGCGCGAGCCTGGCCCATGGATTCCCGGATGACCTTGCCGCCGCCGAAGACCGCCTCGTCACCGGCGAGACCGGGCCCGCCGCAGCGGTCCTCCTCGATCTCGATCAGGAGGTCCGTGTCGGCGAGCCGGATCCGGTCGCCGGTGGTCGGTCCGAACAGATCGGCGTACGCGGCACGCGAGATCTCAGGCATCGAGGGCACCCCCGGTCTCCCCGCGCAGTCCGGGCACCACACGGGCGCCGGCGATCGGGACGAGTTCGACCTCGACGGGGATCCCGGGCTCGAAGCGCACGGCGGTGCCGGCGGCGACGTTGAGCCGCCTGCCGCGCGCGGCGCCGCGGTCGAAGTCCAGACCGGGGTTGGCCTCGGCGAAGTGGTAGTGGGAGCCGACCTGAACGGGCCGGTCGGCGGCATTCAGGACGGTCAGACGGGTGGTCTCGCGGCCCTCGTTGAACACGACGGGCCCGTCGGCGAAGAGGATCTCTCCCGGAATCACGGTGTTCTCCCCCGTCAGACGATCGGGTCGTGGACGGTGACCAGCTTGGTGCCGTCCGGGAAGGTCGCCTCGACCTGGACGTCGTGGATCATCTCGGGGATGCCCGTCATGACGTCGTCCCGGGTGAGGATCTTGCGCCCGGAGGACATCAGTTCGGCGACGGTACGGCCGTCACGGGCGCCTTCGAGGATGTGCGAGGTGATCAGGGCGACCGCCTCGGGGTGGTTCAGTCTCAGCCCGCGGGCCCGGCGCTTCTCGGCGACATCGGCCGCCACGTGGATCAGCAGCCTCTCCTGCTCGTGCGGGGTCAGTTGCACGACGTCCCACCTCACATCCTCGCTCCGGGCCGTGCGGGGCCCGGTGGCCGCGGCCACCGAAAGCCCTGGTGGCATGGATGGGCACGCTAGTTGGCCGGAGTTTCGAGGACGTTAACCGGCCCGTGGTCGATTCCGGGCCGTCCCGGAGGAGCGGTCGGGGCCCACGACGGCGTCCCGCTTGCCCGGTTCCGCCCGAGCGGGCCTCGGCGACGCACCGGGACGCGGTGCGGCCGTCGGGGCACGGACCGTATACGGAGGACGGCGCGCGTCACGGGAGCCCCCTCACGGAGGGAAGCCCGGGCCGCTCGCGCGCGCGGCTAGGAGGCGCTGGGCCCCCGGTGTTCCGCGGCGATGCCGAAACGCTGGCGCTCGCGGGGCGCGGAGGCCACGTCACGGACGCTGGACAGCGAGCTGACCACCTGGTCGTCGGCGGGCTCCGGGAGGTCTTCGAGGCGCTCCAGGTCGGCGGCCGAGACGAGGGCGACGAGTGGCTTCCCGTGCCGCGTCACGACGACGCGCTCACCGCCGTACACGACGCGGTTGATCAGTTCGGCGAGCTCAGCCCTGGCTTGCGTCACCGGAATCTCGTAGGCCATGACGTCCAGCTTAGACCGGGCCTCCGGCACTCCGCGGGGCGCGAGATTCCCCCGGCCGGCCGTACCCGGCGCGCCTCGGCCGCCCGTCGTCCGGGGAGGCCGCCGTTTCGCTCTGGGCATGACCCCCTTCCCTCGTGACGTACGTCCTGTACATTTTTTACAGACGTCGACCTGAGGAGGCGCGCCATGGACAGCCCGTCCGCCCGCCATGTCCTGCCCGAGTTCACCGAACGCACGAGCACGGGAATGCGGACCCTGGATCCGTACGCGAAGCTGCTCGCCGAGCGGATCGTGTTCCTCGGAACACCGATCGACGCGACCGCGGCGAACGACGTGACGGCGCAGTTCATGTACCTCGAACACCAGGCGCCCGAGCGGGACATCTCGCTGTACATCAACTCCCCCGGCGGCTCCTTCGGCGCGATGACCGCGATCTACGACACGATGCGGTTCGTGACCTGCGACGTCGAGACGATCTGCCTCGGCCGGGCGGAGTCGGCCGCGGCGGTGCTGCTGGCCGCAGGGACTCCGGGCAAGCGGCTCTCCCTGCCGGGGGCGCGCGTCGTCCTGCGCCAGCCGTCGATCACGGAGCCGGTCCAGGGGCAGACCAGCGATGTGGCCATCCGGGCCGCGGAATTGGTCCGCACCCGCGGGATCCTGGAGGAGATGCTCGCGGGCCACACGGGCCAGAGCCCGGAGCGCGTCGCGGCGGACATCGAGCGCGACAGGATCCTCGACGCCACGGCGGCGCGGGACTACGGACTGATCGACCGGATCGTCCCGGGCCGCAGGTCCGCGCACCCGACGCCCGGCGCGAGGTGAGCGGCCGATGATCCCGGACCTGCCCCCGCTGCCCGCGCTGACCCGCGCCGAGGCCGAGCTGATCGACCGCTATCTCGACGTGGTCGACCTGGTCGGCCGCATCAACCCGTCCCGCCCCGGAGACACCTATCGCGGCCTGAGGGCGGCTCAGGCGCTGGTCGGCAAGGCGGAGGCCCTGCGGGACGCCCTGGCGCTCATGCACCAGCGGGGCGAGAGCGAGGTGCACGCCCCGACGCTGGCCCAGGCGCTGCGCGTGCTCGGCGGTGAGCGGCGGGCCGCCCGGGTCACCGTGCCGCCCGAATCGGGAAGTTGACGGACCGGCACGGACGAGCCGTGCGCGCCGAAGCGGCATGACGTCCAGCGCGCGACTCAAACGGACCGGATGGTGTACCCCCCGATGGCGTATTCCTGGGTCCTCTCCAGGACCCCTCCGAGTTGCGCAACACGCGGGTTCCGAAGGCCGGATGAGACCTGTCCCCGCAGGTGCGGGCCTCATCGGCGTCCCCAACACGTGGTCGAACAGAGGGGTGTTCACTCGAACGGCTGATTGGTGAGTAAGCCCACAAAACACCGTTTCCGCTCGGATTTTCCGACTCTGATGAGTGAAGATCCCTTCCGACGACAAGCCCCCGCCACAGCGGCGGGGCGGTCCGGGCGGACGCCGAGTCCTGCCGCCGCCCGGATGCCCGGTCGACAGGAGTGCATCGGCAGGAGTGGAGGACCCAGCTAGACGGGCCGCCGGAACAGTTCCGGGCGGTCCTTGGGGTGAAGCCGCAGCCGCGGCCGGGCAACTTCGCCAGCCCGAATCCGACAGGTCATCCTTCACAGGCGGCTGACGAAGGGTTGCGCATGACTGCGCTCAATCGTGTCCCGTCGCTGTGGACCAGGGCCGGTACGGCCTCGGCCCTCACCCTTGCCGCGGTGGGCGGCAGCCTCGTGGTCCCCGGTGTCGCACCCGACGCCGAGGCGGCCACGCTCGCGACGCGGGCACTCCAGGTCGCGGCGTCGAAGCACGGCTCCCCCTACCAGTGGGGCGCCACCGGACCGCACCGCTTCGACTGTTCGGGGCTCACGCTCTACTCGTACAAGAAGGCGGGCAAGACGCTGCCTCGTACGGCCGCGGCCCAGTACAACAAGACGCACCATGTCTCGGCCTCGCACCGCAAGGCCGGTGACCTCGTGTTCTTCCACTCGGGCCGGAACGTCTACCACGTCGGCATCTACGCCGGTAAGGGCAAGATCTGGCACTCCCCGAAGACCGGGGAAGTGGTGAAGCTCGAGAGGATCTGGACCAGGAGCGTCTGGTACGGCAGGGTCGGCTGATCCACCCCTGGGGCGGCGAAGACCTCGCCGCCCCAGCGCGGACGCCTTTCCCGGCCCGGCGCGGACGCCCTTCCCGGCCCGGCGCGGACGCCCTTCCCGGCCCGGCGCGGACGCCCTTCCCGGCCCGGCGCGGACGCCCTTCCCGGCCCGGCGCGGACGCCCTTCCCGGCCCGGCGCGGACGCCCTTCCCGGCCCGGCGCGGACGCCCTTCCCGGCCCGGCGCGGACGCCTTTCCCGGCCCGGCGCGGACGCCTTTCCCGGCCCGGCGCGGCCGCCTTCCGATCCCTGCGCGGGTGCCCTCCGGCCCCGGCGCGGCCGCCTTCGGGTCCCGGCGCGGGCCTCTCACGGCCCCTGGGGCGCCCTCTCGGCCCCTCCGGGCCGCTCACGGCAGGCCGGTGGACGACCGGATGTCGCGGGGCGCCCCGACGGCGTCTCTCAGGGTTCCTGAGGCCACCCCGCCGGCACCGGCCGGACCGGGACCGTCCACGGAAGCTCGATGGAGACCGTCTTGCCGCCCTCCCGGGTCGGCAGCACGGTGAGCCTGCCTCCGCACTCGGCGGTCAGCCAGCGGATGATCACCATGCCCCGCCCGTTGTCCTGCTGGACGGCCGCGGGCAGCCGCTTCGGAAAGCGGGGGTGGCTGTCGGTGACGCCGATGTTCAGCCGCTCCTCCCGTTCGAGACGTACCCCTACCGTGAAGGTGGGTGACTGCCCGAACGTGTGCTGCACGGCGTTGGTGGCCAGTTCGGACACGATCAGACGGACGGTGTCGGCGACTTCCGCGTCGCGCGGCAGACCCCATTCGGTCAGTACTTCGGCGACGAATTTCCGGGCCACGGAAACCGAGGCCGGTTCGCTCGGCAGGGTGACGGATGCTTCCTGATGGTCTGCCATGGCGACGTTCGTCCCTTTCCCACGGGACCGGAGCCCGACACCGAGCGGATGGTTCGAGTACGGTCCCGGACTGGTGCTTGCGCCAGACTGCCATTACCGGGCCGGTCGCGGGTGCGATCCACCGAGTAATGCATATATCTGTCGCTCGATGCGGTGAACTCTGCGTCGACAGAGCGTATTCGGGCGACTTGGAAGGAGTAAGGAGAACGAACATGCAGCACGGTCCCGCGGTGCGCCGCCGCAAGCTCGGTGCCGAACTGCGCGCGCTGCGCGCGGGGACGGGTCTCACGAGCGGCGAGGCGGCCCGTCTGCTCGGCTGGCACCAGTCGAAGGTGAGCCGCATCGAGACCGGCACCAGCGGGGTGAAACCGGCCGATGTGGAACGCCTGTTGCACGCATACGGTGTCGAGGACCCGCAACTGCGCGAGCTTCTGGTCGTGTTGGCGGGATCCGACGGCAACGGCCGTCACCACTGGTGGCACGCCTACCGCGGCGTGCTCCCCCAGGCCTACCGCGACTTCATCAGCCTGGAGTCGGGAGCCTGCGCCATGCGCACGCTGGAGACCTCCGTCGTACCCGGGCTGCTCCAGACGCCGGAGTACGCCCGCGCGGTGACGCGGGCCGCGGTGGACGGCCTGGAGGAGAGCAAGCTCGACGCCCTGGTCGAGGTACGTCTGGCCCGGCAGGACGTCCTGCGCGCCGACCCGCCGCTCGAACTGTCCGCCGTCCTGGACGAGGCGGTGCTGCGGCGGGAGGTCGGCGGTCCCGATGTCATGGCACGCCAGCTGCGCCGACTGCGGGAGGCCGCCGCGCTGCCCCAAGTACGGCTCCAGGTACTGCCGTTCGCCGCCGGGGCGCACATCGGAGTAACCGGCCCTTTCGTTATTTTCTCATTTCCGAACACAACCGATCTGGATGTGGTTGTTCTCGACCACTTGACGAGTAGCCTCTATCTCGAACGGAAAGAAGACCTCCAGGCCTACACCGAGGCCTTCAACGCCCTTCAGTTCCACGCACTTTCGCCCGAGGACTCGTCGGACTACATCGCCGCGATAGGTGACGCCGCGTAAGGAGGCACGTCATGCCCGCAATGCCTCGGTACGTACCTTCCAGCACTTCACTGCGCCATGTGCGATGGCTGCGCAGCAGCCGCAGTACCGGGATGAACAACTGCGTCGAGACCGCGCGCCCGAGCACCGGACCCTGGTCCGGAATGGTCGCCGTGCGCGATTCCAAGAACACCGCGGGACCCGCCCTGCTGTTCACCCCGGCCGTCTGGGAGGGGTTCATCACCGGGCTGAACTGACCCCGCACGGTTCACCGCTCCACCGCCTCACCGGCCGGCCACCCCTGCACACGACCGGCCGCGCGCTCGACCCGCTCGTCGAACCATCGCTCCACTGATTCACTGATTCACCGGTTCACCGGTTCACCGGTTCCGGCTGATCACGTCCACCGCGTGCTCGATCTGCTCCTCGGTGAGGTCCGCGCGGGCCGTCAGCCGCAGCCGCGAAACACCGTCGGGCACCGACGGGGGACGGAAACAGCCGACCGCGAGGCCCGCCTCGCGACAGTCGGCCGCCCATCGCACCGCCCGTTCGGGGGACGGTGCCCGCACGGAGACCACCGCCGCGTCCGGCCGTACCGCGGACAGACCCTCCGCCGTCAGCCGCGTGTGCAGAGCCGTGGCCACCTCGCGCGCCCGTGCCGCCCGCCCGGGCTCACGGCGCAGCAGCCGCAGCGCCGACAGCGCCGCGCCCGCCGCCGCGGGCGCCAGACCGGTGTCGAAGATGAAGGTGCGCGCGGCGTTGATCAGATGGTCGATGACCGCGGCCGGGCCGAGGACGGCGCCGCCCTGGCTCCCGAGCGACTTCGAGAGCGTGACGGTCACGACGACGTCCGGGTCCCCCGCGAGCCCCGCGGCGTACGGAGCGCCCCTGCCGCCGTCGCCGAGGACACCGAGTCCGTGCGCGTCGTCCACGATCAGCCCGGCGCCGTACTCCCGGCAGGCGAGGGCGAGTTCGGCGAGCGGGGCCGCGTCGCCGTCCACCGAGAAGACCGTGTCGGAGACGGTGACGGCCGGTCCTTCGTGGGTGCCGAGCGCCTTGCGCACGGCCTCGGGGTCCGTGTGGGAGACGACCTGTGTGGTGCCGCGGGCGAGCCGGCAGCCGTCGATCAGGGAGGCGTGGTTCCCGGCGTCCGAGACGACCAGCGAGCCGTGCGGCGCGAGCGCGGTGACGGCGGCGAGGTTGGCCGCGTAGCCCGAGGACAGGACGAGCGCGGACTCGAAACCGCAGAAGTCGGCCAGTTCGCGTTCCAGCTCGGTGTGGAGTTCGGTGGTGCCGGTGACGAGCCGCGAGCCGGTCGCACCGCCGCCCCACCGGCGCGCGGCCTCGGCCGCTCCCTCGATGACCTCCGGATGGCGGGCGAGCCCGAGGTAGTCGTTGCTCGCTAGATCGAGGAGGGGCGAGTGGGCGGGACGGGGCCGCAGCGTACGCACGAGTCCGGCCCGGCGGCGCGCCTCGGCCTGTTCGTCGATCCAGCCGAACGCCATGTGTCCTCCGGGTCTCGCCACGCCTGCGGTGTCGGTGATTTGTAGGCTGTGCACAGACCCTAGCGGGCGCTCCGGCGGCGCATGATGTGGCAATACCCACACGTCGAACCATCTCTGTTGTGCAAACTCTCCTTGGCCGGGAGCGGTCGCATGGTCCAGGATCGGACCTCATGGACCTGCTGAACACGCTGGTGGACAAGGGGCTTCGGCGCGAGCTGCCGACCCGCGACGAGGCGCTGGCCGTACTGGCCACCTCCGACGACGATGTACTGGACGTCGTGGCCGCGGCCGGAAAGGTACGCCGACACTGGTTCGGCCGACGGGTGAAACTGAACTATCTCGTCAACCTGAAGTCGGGCCTGTGCCCGGAGGACTGCTCGTACTGCTCGCAGCGTCTCGGCTCCACGGCCGGCATCCTCAAGTACAGCTGGCTCAAGCCCGAGGAGGCCTCCAAGGCCGCGGCGGCCGGGCTGGCCGGCGGTGCCAAGCGGGTCTGTCTGGTGGCCAGCGGGCGCGGTCCGAGCGACCGTGACGTGGACCGGGTCTCCGACACGATCAAGGCGATCAAGGACCAGAACGAGAACGTCGAGGTGTGCGCCTGCCTCGGTCTGCTCTCCGACGGTCAGGCCGAGCGGCTGCGCGAGGCGGGCGCGGACGCCTACAACCACAACCTGAACACGTCCGAGGGGACGTACGGGGAGATCACGACCACCCACACGTACGCCGACCGGGTGGACACGGTCCAGAAGGCGCACGCGGCGGGGCTGTCCGCCTGCTCGGGTCTGATCGCGGGCATGGGCGAGTCGGACGAGGACCTCGTGGACGTCGTGTTCGCGCTGCGCGAGCTCGACCCCGACTCCGTTCCGGTGAACTTCCTGATCCCGTTCGAGGGAACCCCCCTGGCCAAGGAGTGGAACCTCACCCCGCAGCGCTGTCTGCGCATCCTCGCGATGGTCCGCTTCGTCTGCCCCGACGTCGAGGTCCGTATCGCCGGCGGCCGCGAGGTGCATCTGCGCACCCTCCAGCCGCTCGCCCTGCACCTCGCCAACTCGATCTTCCTGGGTGACTACCTCACCAGCGAGGGCCAGGCGGGCAAGGCCGACCTGGAGATGATCGCGGACGCCGGCTTCGAGGTGGAGAACGCGGGCGAGGTGACCCTGCCCGAGCACCGCGCGCCGTCCGACGGCGGCTGCGGCTCCCACGCCGAGGCGGGCTGCGACTCGCACGCGCAGGAAGGGTGCGGCTCGCACGGCGCCGCCGGATGCGGCTCCCACGCCGGGTCGGGCTGCGGGTCCCAGGAGGGCGGCGGTGTGTGCGGTTCCGCGCCTGAGGCTCCGGCCGAGGCGCCCGCGGACGCCCGTACGGACCTGGTCTCCGTGCGTCGCCGTGGTGCCGGAACGGACCTCGCGCCCAATGCCTGAGCTGTCCGTGCGGGACCTGCTCGACCTCGACCGGCGGCACGTCTGGCATCCGTACGGGCCCATGCCCGGCCGCCAGGAGCCGCTGGTCGTGGAGTCGGCGAGCGGGGTCCGGCTGCGGATGGCCGACGGCACGGGCGAGCTGATCGACGGGATGTCGTCCTGGTGGTCGGCCATCCACGGCTACAACCACCCCGTCCTGAACGACGCGGCCCGCGGCCAGCTGGACCGGATGAGCCATGTGATGTTCGGCGGGCTCACCCACGAGCCCGCCGTCCGGCTGGCGAAGCGGCTGGTCGACATCTCGCCCGAGGGTCTGGAGCACGTCTTCCTCGCCGACTCCGGCTCGGTGTCGGTCGAGGTCGCGGTCAAGATGTGCCTCCAGTACTGGCGTTCGCTCGGCCGTCCGGGCAAGCAGCGGCTGCTCACCTGGCGGGGCGGCTACCACGGGGACACCTGGCAGCCCATGTCGGTGTGCGACCCCGAGGGCGGGATGCACGAGCTGTGGCAGGGCGTGCTCCAGCGCCAGGTGTTCGCCGACGCTCCGCCGGCCGCCTACGAGGAGTCGTACGCGGAGGGGCTGCGCGAGCTGATCGGGCGGCACGCCGACGAGCTCGCCGCGGTCATCGTGGAGCCGGTGGTGCAGGGCGCGGGCGGGATGCGCTTCCACTCCCCCGCGTATCTGCGGGTCCTGCGCGAGGCGTGCGACGAGCACGACGTCCTGCTGGTCTTCGACGAGATCGCGACGGGTTTCGGCCGGACGGGCGAGCTGTTCGCGGCGGACCACGCGGGCGTGACCCCCGATGTGATGTGTGTCGGCAAGGCGCTGACCGGCGGTTATCTGACGATGGCGGCGACGCTGTGCACCGCGCGGGTGGCCGACGGCATCTCGCGCGGCGACGTCCCGGTACTGGCGCACGGCCCGACCTTCATGGGCAATCCGCTGGCCGCCGCGGTCGCCTGCGCCTCGGTGGACCTGTTGCTCGCGCAGGACTGGCGGACCGAGGTGAAGCGGATCGAGACCGGCCTGCGGGACGGGCTCGCGGAGGCGGCCGGGCTGCCGGGCGTCCGGGACGTGCGCGTGCTCGGCGCGATCGGAGTAGTCCAGCTCGACCACGAGGTGGACATGAGGGCGGCGACGGCGGCCGCGGTGCGCGAGGGCGTGTGGCTGCGGCCGTTCCGCGACCTCGTGTACACGATGCCGCCGTACGTCACCGGGGACACGGACCTGGCGCGGATCGCCCGCGCGGTGTGCGCGGCGGCTCGGGAGGGCTGAGATGACGGTACTGGTGATCACGGGTACGGGCACCGAGGTGGGCAAGACGGTCGTCACGGCCGCCGTCGCCGCCACGGCCCTCGCGGCCGGACGGTCCGTGGCCGTCCTGAAGCCCGCGCAGACGGGTGTGGGACCGCACGAGCGCGGCGACGCCGACGAGGTGGCCCGGCTCGCCGGTGCCGTCACGACCCTCGAACTGGGACGCTATCCGGAGCCGTTGGCGCCCGGGACGGCCGCACGGCGGGCCGGTCTCGCGGCGGTGTCCCCGGTGGCGGCGGCGGAGGCGGCGGCGAAGCTCGCGACCGAGCACGATCTGGTGCTGGTCGAGGGCGCCGGCGGTCTGCTCGTCCGGTTCGACGACGAGGGCGGGACGCTCGCGGACGCGGCCCGACTGCTGGACGCGCCGGTACTGGTGGTCGCCTCGGCGGGACTGGGAACACTCAACACCACGGAACTGACGGCACGTCAACTGCGGCTGCGGGAACTGGAGTTCGCGGGGGTCGTGATCGGCAGCTGGCCGGACTCCCCGGATCTGGCGATGCGGTGCAATCTCGCGGACCTCCCGGCGGTCTCCGGGGCGCCCCTGCTGGGCGCGGTCCCGGCGGGCGCGGGGGCCCTGTCCCCGGCGGACTTCCGTGCGGGGTCACCGAGTTGGCTTGACCACCGTCTGGGCGGCCGCTGGAACGCCGGCGTCTTCACGGCGGCGCACACGGCCTGACGCCGACGGCTGTACAGGCCCTGCGCGGCGGCTTCCGCGCACGGCCTGACAGCAGCCGCCGCACACGGCCTGACACCGAGGGCCGTACGCGTCCGGGCCCGGGCCGCCGCTCCGCACGGCCCCGCACGGCCCCGCGCCTTCGGCGCGTGCGGCGGGTCTCCCCGGGGGACACTTCCGGTGAGGCCCGTCTCCCGGGAGGTCCGCGATGCCGTTCAAGCCGCTCCGGCCGGCCGACTCCGGCAAGGTCCCCGCGAAGACCGCGCAGCATCCGGTGTTCGCCCGCTCCTACGCCCGCTTCAGCACCAGGGCCGAGACCCGCATGGGGATCGGCCGCCTGCGCGAGCGGCTGCTCGCCGGGCTGTCCGGCCGGGTGATCGAGATCGGCGCGGGCAACGGCCTGAACTTCGCCCACTACCCGGGCACGGTCTCGGAGGTCGTCGCCATCGAACCAGAGCGGCTGCTGCGGCAGTTGGCGCTGGAGGCGGCCATGCGCTGCGAGGTGCCCGTCGACGTGGCGCCGGGCGCCGCCGAGGCGCTGCCGGTCAAGAGCGAGGCGTACGACGCCGCGGTGCTCTCCCTGGTGCTGTGCAGCGTGCGGGACGTGCCGCGAGCACTCGCCGAGGTGCGGCGGGTGCTGCGCCCCGGCGGCACGGTCCGGTTCCTGGAGCACGGCAGGGGCGGCGGGCGCGTCATGCGCTCCGTCCAGCGGGGCCTGGACGCCACGGTGTGGCCCCGGCTGTGCGGCGGCTGCCACGTGGGCCGCGACCCGATCGCCGTGCTGCGCGAGGCGGGGTTCGAACTGGGCCCGTACCGGCGGCTGTTGCTGCCCGAGAAGGGACCGCGGCTGCCCACCTCGTACTGCGTTCTCGGCACCGCCCGCCGGCCGCTCGACTGACGGGTGGACCCCCGGCACCTCGCGCCGGGGTGTCACAGACTCCAGCGGCGCAGTTCGTGGGCGATGTCGTGCACGGTGGCCTCGCCGGTCTTGACCAGGCGGGCCAGTTCCCTCACCTGTTCGGGCGAGGTGACGACCTTCAGGCCGCTGGCGACCAGGTAGGCGTAGGCGACGGCCGAGGCGAACATCGCGTTGGAGCGTTCGAGCGCCGGGACGTGCAGCAGGAGCTGGAGCAGTGCGGCGGCGCGGGCGTGCGGGCTGTCGTAGACGGGGATGCCGAGGATCTCCGCCTCGTGCCGGCTGACCGCGGCGACGAGCGCCCCCCAGTCGGTGACCTGCGGGTCTCCGGGTGTCTTCTGTTCGGCGATCATGAGGAGCCAGGCAAGATCGACTCTGATACTGCTCAAGGGATCAACGACGACCTTCGCTGGTGCCTTCGCGCTCCGCGCCGAACTCCTCGGCGAAGACGGACTCGTACTGCTTCATGAAGTCGGCCGCGGCCTCCACGAAGGTGTGGCCCACTTCCCCGGTGTCCTGCCGGACCAGTTCCTCGATGTAGCGGTTCACGCTCATCCCCCGCTCCAGGGCTCGCTCCCGGGCCGCTCTCGCGGTGCCCTCGTCCACGCGGACGTTCAGCTGAGTCTTCGCCATCCTTCGAAGCTAGCGCGAAATCGCTAGCGCGGGCAAGAGGAGCCGGGGCGGAGAAGCGCGATGAAGAACCACGGTGGAGAAGCGCGGTGGAGATTGCCCCTTACATCCATATCGGGGCCACACCCTGGGGTGGAGACCGTGCAGCACCTACGAGGGATACCGGGTGTGCGTCCGATCACACTACGCTCGGGCCGGACGAGGAGTCCGGACCATCCATTCCAGAGGAGGCGGTCTTGTCCACAGCTGCTGCCGAGCAGATTCCCGGCCGCGCGGAGGGGGACGGGACCGCCGCCCGCGCCCGCGGCCTGACCAAGGCGTACGGTTCCGGCGAGACCGCGGTGCTGGCCCTCGACTCGGTCGACGTGGACATCGCGCGCGGCCGGTTCACCGCCGTCATGGGCCCCTCGGGCTCCGGGAAGTCCACCCTGATGCACTGTCTCGCGGGCCTGGACACGGTCTCCGCCGGACAGGTGTGGCTCGGCGACACCGAGATCACCGGGCTGAAGGACCGTGAGCTGACCCGCCTGCGGCGCGACCGGATCGGCTTCATGTTCCAGTCGTTCAACCTGATCCCCACCCTCAACGCGGCCGAGAACATCACGCTGCCCATGGACATCGCGGGCCAGAAGCCCGACCAGAAGTGGCTCGACCAGGTCATCGACACCCTCGGACTGCGCGAGCGGCTCAAGCACCGGCCCGCCCAGCTCTCCGGCGGCCAGCAGCAGCGCGTCGCCTGCGCCCGGGCGCTCGCCTCCCGGCCCGAGCTGATCTTCGCCGACGAGCCGACCGGGAACCTGGACTCGCGGGCGGGCCTCGAAGTCCTCGGATTCCTGCGCGAGGCCGTGGACGAGCTGGGCCAGACCGTCGTCATGGTCACGCACGACCCCGGCGCGGCCGCCCACTCCGACCTGGTCCTCTTCCTCGCGGACGGGCGGATCGTGGACCAGATGGAACGTCCCTCCGCGGAAGCCGTGCTGGAACGGATGAAGCGTTTCGACACGGCCCGGGTGACCTTCGAGGCCGGACGGGAGGTGCCCGGGAAGGCCGCCGCCGCCCCGGCCCACTCCGACTCCGGCTCCGGCTCCGGCTCCGGCTCCGGCTCCGGCTCCGGCTCCGGCTCCGGCTCCGGCGACGCCTCTCCCGGCGGCGGCTCCGGCGACGTAACCCCCGACAAGGACTGAGGCGGTCGTGCTCAAGGCGACACTGCGTAGCTTTCTCGCGCACAAGGGGCGGCTGCTGCTGTCGGCGCTGGCCATCGTGCTGTCCGTGGCCTTCGTCGCGGGAAGCCTGATCTTCTCGGACACGGTGACCCGTACGTTCGACCGGCTCTTCGCCTCCACCGCGGCCGATGTGACCGTGGAACCCAGGAACGACCTGAAGTCCCAACTGCCCACTGGAGCGACGGAAACGGTCCCGGCCTCCCTCGCCGGCCGGCTCGCGAGGGTCGAGGGGGTCGCCGCCACCCACGTGGACGCCTCCGTGGAGAACGCCCCGGTCGTCGACAGCGCGAACAAGTCGGTCGGGCCGACGACGGGCGCGCCCACCATCGTCACCAACTGGCAGATCACCGAGCGCAGTCCGGTGAAGCTGACCTCAGGGCACGCGCCAAGCGGCGACGGCGAGGCGCTGCTCGACGCGGACACCGCCGACAAGAAGCACCTCGGCATCGGCGACACCCTCACCGTGCAGGCGCAGCCCGGCTCCTTCGCGGTCCGGATCGTCGGGATCGCCACCTTCACCACCACCAACCCCGGTGCCGCGCTGATCTTCCTGGACACCCCGACCGCGCAGACCAAGCTGCTCGGCCGCCCCGGTCTCGCCACGAGCATCTCCGTGGACGCCGCCAAGGGCGTCGACAACGCCCAGCTCAAGCGACGCGTCTCGGCCGAACTCGGCAACAGCACCTACGACGTGAAGACCGCGCAGGAGCAGGCGAAGTCGTCCGCCGAGCAACTCGGCGGATTCCTCGACGTCATCAAGTACGTGATGCTCGGCTTCGCCGGGATCGCGGTGCTCGTCGGGATATTCCTCATCGTCAACACCTTCTCCATGCTGATCGCCCAGCGCACCCGCGAACTCGGGCTGCTGCGGGCGCTCGGCGCCGACCGCCGTCAGGTGCGCCGGTCGGTGCTCACCGAGGCCCTGCTCCTCGGCCTGGTCGGCTCGACGCTCGGCCTCGCGGCCGGGATCGGGCTGGCGGTCGGGCTGATCAAGCTGATGACCGCCTTCGGCATGAACCTCAAGTCGACAGAAATGGTGATCGGTTGGCCGACTCCCGTGGCGGCGTACGTCGTCGGGGTCGGCGTCACGTACATCGCGGCCTATCTGCCGGCCAGGCGCGCGGCGGGCGTCTCCCCCATGGCGGCTCTCTCGGACGCCGAAGTCGCGGGCGTGGGACGGCCGTTGCGGGTACGGGCCGTGGTGGGCGGAGTCGTCGGCGCGGCCGGCGCCGCGGCTCTCGCGGGCTGCGCGGCCTCGACGAAGACCTCGACGGCGGCCTCGCTGCTGGGGCTCGGTGTCGTCCTGACACTGATCGCGACGGTGATCGCCGGACCGCTGCTGGTCCGTCCGGTGATCCGGGTCCTCGGCGGCGCGTTCCCGGCGATCTTCGGTCCGGTGGGCCGGATGAGCCAGCGCAACGCGCTGCGCAATCCGCGGCGCACCGGCGCCACCGCCGCCGCCCTGATGGTCGGACTCGCCCTGGTCGGCGGGATGTCCGTGGCCAGCGCGTCCATGAGCAAGTCCTTCGACCAGCAGATCGACAGGACGCTCGGCGCCGACTTCGTGCTCCAGAACGCCAACTTCGTGCCGTTCTCGCACGAGGTCACGGACAAGGTGCGCGCCACCGACGGTGTCGGGCTGGTCGTCCGGCAGCGGTTCACGCCGGTCGCGGTCAAGCTGCCCGACGGCAAGCGGGTGGAGACGACGGCCGCGGCCTACGACCCGCGGCTCGACGACGTCGCCCACGTCACGTACACGCGGGGCGACACCGCCGCGGCGCTGGGCGAGGGCCGCATCGCCATGGACGTGAAGTTCGCGAACGACCACGACGTGCGGATCGGCAGCACGATTCCGGTCGAGTTCCCCGCGGGCCGCACGGCCGAACTGACGGTGGGCGCGCTCACCGATCAGGGCGGCGGCGGGTTCGGGACACAGGGCGGACTCGTCTTCGGCTTCGGCACGATCGAGAAGTACGTGCCCGGCGGGCAGGACTCGGCTCTGTACGTGAACGCGGCCCCGGGCACGTCCCCGGAGAAGCTGCGCCCCCGGCTGGAGAAGACCCTGGAGCCGTATCCACAGGTCCAGGTCCGCGACCAGGCCGACTACAAGAAGCTCGTCCACGACCAGATCGCCGTGCTGCTCTACCTCGTGTACGCCCTGCTCGGGCTCGCCATCGTCATCGCCGTGCTCGGTGTGGTGAACACCCTCGCCCTGTCGGTCGTGGAGCGCACCCGTGAGATCGGGCTGCTGCGCGCCATCGGCCTCGGCCGGCGCCAGCTGCGCCGGATGATCCGTCTGGAGTCCGTGGTGATCGCCGTGTTCGGCGCGGTCCTCGGCCTGGCGCTGGGGATCGTCTGGGGTGTCTGCGTGCAGCAGGTGCTCGCGCTCCAGGGCATGAAGGCGCTGGCCATCCCGTGGACGACGATCGTCGCGGTCGTGATCGGCTCGGCCGTCGTCGGCATCGTCGCGGCGCTGCTCCCGGCCCTGCGCGCGTCCCGGATGAACGTGCTGGCGGCGATCGCGCACGAGTGACCCCGAGATCGCCCCGGGCCGCCCGGCCCGGGGCGTGACCTGCCACTTCTCCCCGGTCCGCCGAGGGCCCGGGGATCAGCGAGGAAGGGATGTCCGATGCCGCGCCCGTTCCGTTTCGGTGTGAGCCTGATCGCCCCGGCGACCGCGGCCGAGTGGGCCGCCAGGTGCCGCCGCGCCGAGGCGCTCGGCTACGACGTGATCACCGTGGCGGACCATCTGGGCATGCCCGCTCCCTTCCCCTCGCTGGTCGCCGCCGCGGCGGCGACCGAGCGGCCCCGGCTCGGCACCTTCGTGCTCAACGCGGGTTTCTGGAATCCCGCGTTGCTGGCGCGCGAGGTGGCCACCACCGCCGCACTGACGGGCGGCCGTCTCGAACTCGGCCTGGGCACCGGGTACATGGCGGCCGAGCACGCGACGGCGGGCCTGCCCTGGGGCACGGCGCGCGAGCGCGTCGACCATCTCCTGCGCACGGTCGAGGAGTTGAAGCGTCTCCTCGGCCCGGACGGATCGCTCCGGGACGGCACTCCGTGGCCGGGAGGGAAGGCTCCCGAGTCCGGGTCCGGCGGGCCGCCGCGGGTACCCCTGCTGATCGGGGCCAACGGGGACCGGATGCTCCGCATCGCCGCGGAGCACGCGGACACCGTGGCCTTCACGGGCGCGCGCACCGGGCGGAACGGCACCCTGGAACCGCTCACGGCCACCGAGCTCGACGCGCGCGTCGAGCTCCACCGGAAGGCGTCCGTCGGCCGCGAGGAGCCGGCCGAACTGAATCTGCTGATCCAGATCGTCTCCGTCACCGACGACCGGAGTGCCGCCGTCCGGCCGTGGCTGCCCCGCCTCCACGGGCTGACCGAGCGGGAGGCGCTCGATCTGCCGGTGGTCCTGATCGGGACGGTGGAGCAGCTGGTCGATCAGGTCCGTGATCTGCGGGAGCGCCATGGCTTCTCGTATCTGACGGTGCTGGAGCCGAACCTGGAGACCTTCGCTCCCGTGGTCGGCGCACTGCGCGGCCGGTGAGCGTCCGCATGGCGGAAATACCGTTCCGGCGTTCGGGCCCCGTGGTGGGATCGGACCATGACCGACTTGCGCGTACGGGCCGCTCGGCCCGAGGACCTCGACGCCGTGCTCGCCTTCTGGAAGGCGGCCGCGGAGGGCACCAGCATCAGTGACGACCGCGGCGGCGTGGAGGGGCTCGTCGCCCGGGACCCCGGGGCCCTGCTGCTCGCGGAGCGCGACGGGGAACTGGTGGGCACGGTGATCGCCGGCTTCGACGGCTGGCGCTGTCATCTGTACCGGCTGGCGGTCCGTCCGGACCGACGGCGCCTGGGGATCGGGTCGGCGCTGCTGGCCGCGGCGGAGGAACGGTTCGTACGCCTCGGCGGGCGGCGCGGGGACGCCATGGTGCTGAAGCGGAACGAGACCGCCCACCATGCCTGGCGTGCCGCTGGGTACACGCCGGAGGAGCACTGGCGACGCTGGGTGAAGCCGCTGACCGAATAGGCCGTCCCGGCGCGGACAGAGGCTCCGAGGGCGGGCGGCGGTCACCGGCGAGCGTCGCTTTGCCTGTCCTTTACCCTTGTTGGACCGTACTCCCTCCGACGAAAGGTGTGAGCGTCCGCCCATGGGCGAGCCTCCCAGTCCCCGCGGCCGTGATTCCCACGGCGACAGCGGACATCGCGCGATCCCCCCGTCCCTGGCCGATCATGGGACGGAGGTGACCCGATGACCGAAGTGTTGCTCCTGCTGGTCGCAGTTCTGCTGTCGCTGGCGTGCGGCGGCTTCGTGGCCGCGGAGTTCTCGCTGACCACGGTCGAGCGCAGCGAACTGGAACGCGCCGTGGAGCGCGGCGAGCGGGGCGCCTCCGGAGCCCTGAAAGCCGTACGGAACCTCACGTTCCAGCTGTCCGGCGCCCAGCTCGGCATCACCGTGACGAACCTCGTGGTCGGCATGCTCTCCGAGTCCTCGATCGCCAAGCTCATCGCGGGCCCGCTGGAGTCGCTGGGCGTCCCGGCCTCCGCCTCGCGCTCGGTGGCCCTGGTCATCGGTACGGCGCTGTCGACGCTCTTCCTGATGGTCGTCGGCGAACTGGTGCCCAAGAACTGGGCGATCTCCTCACCGCTGGCCGTGGCCAAGCGGGTGGCGACCCCGCAGCGCTGGTTCAGCGCCGCGTTCCGCCCGTTCATCGCCCATCTCAACAACAGTGCGAACCACGTCGTACGCCGCTTCGGCCTCGAACCGGCCGAGGAGCTGGCCTCCGCCCGTGGACCCCAGGAGCTGGCGGCGCTGGCCCGGCACTCCGCCAAGGAGGGCGCGCTGGAGGCGGACACCGCCGAACTGTTCGTGCGCACCCTGAACCTCGCCGACCTGACCGCGGAGAACGTGATGACACCCCGCGTCCAGGTCATGGCGCTCGACGTCCAGGCGACCTGCGAGGACGTGGCGAACGCGACCCGGGCGACCGGCCTGTCCCGGTTCCCGGTCTACCACGAGACCCTGGACGAGGTCGTCGGGGTCGCGCACATCAGGGACGTGCTGACGGTGCACGCCGCGAACCGCACCCAGACGCCCGTCTCGCAGATCATGCGCGAGCCGCTGCTCGTACCGGAGTCGCTGACCGTCGACCGGCTCCTGGACCGGCTGGCGGGCCGGCGCACGATGGCCGTGGTCATCGACGAGTACGGCGGCACGGCCGGCGTGGCCACGCTGGAGGACATCGTGGAGGAGGTCGTCGGCGAGGTCCGCGACGAGCACGACCCGCACGAGACCCCCGACCTCGCCCCGGTCGGCACGGACGCCGACGGCCGGGCGCTGTACTCGGCCGACGGGTTCGCCCGTACCGACCAGCTCGCCAGGGTCGGACTGCGCGTGCCGGACGGACCGTACGAGACGCTGGCCGGATTCATCGCGGCCGAGCTCGGCCGCATCCCCGCCGAGGGGGACACCGTCGAGGCCGACGACTGGCGGCTCGACGTCGTGGACGCCTCGGGACGGCGGGCCGCACGGGTGCTGCTGCACGCCCCGCACGACGCCGAGGAGAGCGCGCGATGACCGCCGTACAACTGCTGATCGGATTCGCGACCCTCGTCGTGAACGGCTTCTTCGTCGGCGCCGAGTTCGGACTGATCTCGGTGCGCCGCAGCCAGATCGAACCGCACGCCGAACGCGGCGACCGGCGGGCACGCAGTGTGCTCTGGGGCCTCGAACACGTCTCGGCGCTGCTCGCGACCGCGCAGCTCGGCATCACGCTGTGCACCCTGGTGCTCGGCATCGTGGCCGAACCCGCCATCGCTCACCTGCTGGAGCCGGTGTTCCACGCGGTGGGCGTCCCCTCGGGCGCGGGCCACGCCGTCTCCTTCGTCATCGCGCTCACCCTGGCGACGTATCTGCACATGCTGCTCGGCGAGATGGTGCCGAAGAACGTGGCGCTCGCGGAGCCCGTACGGACGGCGCTGGTGCTCGGACCGCCACTGGTGGCGCTGTCCCGCGCGCTGCGCCCGGTGATCTTCGCGGTCAACGCCTTCGCCAACGGGCTGCTGAAGCTGCTGCGGGTCGAGACGAAGGACGAGGTCGCGGCGACGTTCTCCGACGACGAACTCTCCCGTCTGGTGAAGGACTCCAGTGCGGCGGGGCTCATCGACCACCGTGCCCAGGAGCGGCTGCGTGACGCCCTGGAGCTGGGCCGCCGGCCCGTGCACGACGTGGTCCTCCCGGTCGAACGCGTCGTCTACGCGCGCGTGGGCGTCACTCCGGAGGAGCTGGAGCGGCTGTCGGCCGAGTCGGGGTTCTCCCGCTTCCCCGTCGTCGACGACGGACGCCGGATCGTCGGGTATCTGCACGTCAAGGACGCCCTGGACGCGGCTCCTCGGGAGCTGCCGTTCCGTGTCGAGGACATGCGGCCCATCGCTCGTGTCCGGGAGAGCACGCCCCTGGACGACGTGCTGACCGCGATGCGCCGCAGCCGTACCCATCTCGCCGGGGTCATGGGCAGCGACGGCCGGCTCACGGGACTGGTGACGATGGAGGACGTCCTGCGAGAGCTGTTCGGACAGCCGGCGTAGGCGCGGGAGGGGACCGCTTCGGGGTCCCGGCCGGGGCCGGACCTCGGGTCCGGGCGGTCGCTCGGGGGTCCCGGCCGGGGCCGGACCCCGGGTCCGGGCGGTCGCTCGGGGGTCCCGGCCGGGGCCGGACCCCGGGTCCGGGCGGTCGCTCGGGGGTCCCGGCCGGGGCCGGACCCCGGGTCCGGGCGGTCGCTCGGGGGTCCCGGCCGGGGCCGGACCCCGGGTCCGGGCGGTCGCTCGGGGGTCCCGGCCGGGGCCGGACCCCGGGTCCGGGCGGTCGCTCGGGGGTCCCGGCCGGGGCCGGACCCCGGGTCCGGGCGGTCGCTCGGGGGTCCCGGCCGGGGCCGGACCCCGGGTCCGGGCGGTCGCTCGGGGGTCCCGGCCGGGGCCGGACCCCGGGTCAGGACGGTCCGACAGACCGATGGGTATGTGTTCGGGTTACCATCTTTCTCGCCATGCAGATGAATGCCTCCTACACCAGCCTCGTCGCGGTCGGCGACTCCTTCACCGAGGGCATGTCGGACCTCTTGCCCGACGGCTCCTACCGAGGATGGGCCGACCTCCTCGCGGGCCGGATGGCGGCCCGCGCACCCGGTTTCCGCTACGCCAATCTCGCGGTGCGCGGCAAACTGATCGGGCAGATCGTCGACGAACAGGTGGACGTGGCCGCCGCGATGCGGCCCGATGTCATCACCTTGGTCGGCGGTCTCAACGACACCCTGCGGCCCAAGGTCGACATGGGACGCGTCCGCGGCCTGCTGGAAGAGGCCGTGGAGCGTCTCGCCCCGGCCTGCGAGCAGCTCGTCCTGATGCGCAGCCCCGGCCGCAACGGTCCCGTCCTGGAACGCTTCCGTCCCCGCATGGAGGAGCTGTTCACCGTCGTCGACGAGCTCGCGAAGCGGCACGGCGCCCTGGTGGTCGACCTCTACGGAGCGCCCTCGCTCGCCGACCCGCGCTCCTGGGACGTGGACCGGCTGCACCTCACCGCCGACGGACACCGCCGCGTCGCGGAGGCCGTGTGGCAGACCCTCGGATACGAGGCGGAGGACGCGGACTGGCACGTCCCGTCGGCGCCCACTCCGCCGCCCGGCTGGGTCTCCCGGCGCACCGCCGACGCACGCTTCGCCCGGCAGCATCTCCTGCCGTGGATCGGGCGTCGGCTGACGGGGCGCTCGTCCGGCGACGGACTGCCCGCGAAGCGGCCCGAGCTCCTGCCCTACAAGGGTCCGGTCACGGACGGTCGCGGCGCCTGATCTGGTGGCCGCGGGGCCGGGCGGAAGCCCGCCGGACGGCTTCCGCCGTGTCGCTCTCTCGAGTGACACGGCGGCCCATGCTCCGCATGAAGCAGACGCTACCGGTTCCCCCTCGTCCGCCACAGGGCGCACGGGGGGCGCTCGACAGCGCGAGAGTGCCGTTGCCGCGCTCGCACACGCCCCGGAAGTACGGCCGGGCCCGGCGCGTACGCCGGGCCCCGCCGACGGCCCCTCCAGCTTTGCGGAGCATGGAGAGGAGCCGTCTCGTCACCCTGGACGGGATGACAAGTAACAGGCCAGCCGCGAGTTACAGCTGGAATCAACATCAAAGCACTCATGCGTGGGCCTGAGAAGTACGCGCCGAAGCGCCGTGGGAGGAACTTGCCTCCGCCTTTCAGCGGTGTGGCCGGGGCAAAGACGGGTGCGTACCTTTTGGCACCGACACGCCACCGCTGGACCGATCAGGGCCGATGTGCCCCATCGGCACCGTTGCGGCGGGCCGTCGGCAAGGTGGGAAACCAGCCACGTCACGCGACCACGCCTGCCACAGGCCGATATCGCTCTGCGCCAGGTGCAGTACACGGAACGTGACCGGAAGTGGACATGCGTGCCCGGTTCGCCTCATGCAGAGGGGTGGGGTGCCACGCGTGAGAAACAGCCAGCCGCGGCGGCGCACCGCCGACGGTCAGGCGCTGTCCCCGGCCATTCCGCCGGTGGGCAGAGGTGTCGCCGTCAGCGGGCCGTGCGCCATGACGATCGAGGCGAGCGGGTAGGGGGGACCGTCGGTGCCGCGCAGGATCAGCAGAGGCATCCCGCGTTCGTCCTGGCGCCGGCCGAGGGACAGCCAGATGCGGTCGGTCCGGTCGACCTGCCCCATCCCGAGGTCGTAGATCCGCCCCCAGAGGTAGAAGGGATCGAAGGCCGCGTCGCTCGCCTCCTGGAGGAGGTCGGGGACACCGTGCGCGGTGAGGTGGACGGCGACCCCGTCGAGCGTTCCCGCGGCCACCTGCGCGTGTCCGGCCGTCCTGGTCCGCACGTTGCGGGGGGCCCCGATCGCGTCGAGCCAGTACTCCCAGTCGTCCAGGCACGTGGCCTTGATGGCCACCGTCACCCGCTCGCCGTCCGCCGTGATCTGCATGGCCTCCAGGCGTGCGAGGTGGTCCGACTGGAGGCTCGCGGCGACGGAGACCGCCCGGGCGGAGGCGCTGCCCCAGCCGACCACGCGCGACCGCGCGGCGGCCGGCCGGACCCGCGGGACCTGGCCGTCGACGCGCTTGGGCACCGGCGAAGCACCGTGCTCCGCCATGATCCGGCCTGCGCCGCGGTCCGCGAGATGCAGGACGATCGCACCGCGCGCGGGCGGCACGAGCGGTGCGCCCACAGAGGTCCGGTCGTGCCGCGGCTCGGGGCCTTCGGCTCCGGAACCCGGTCCCGTGCCGTCCAGCACCGCGGCGGCGGCATGGTCGCGCCGGGACTCGGGCGCGTCGCCGCCGGACGCCGGGCCCATGAGCTCCGGGACGGACGCGGGTGAGTGATCGCGCCGCGGCTCGGGGCCTCCAGCACCGGAACGGGACCCCACGAGGTCGGGCACGGAAGCGGGGCCGTGATCACTCCGAACCTCGGCCCCCTCACGCAGGGAAACCGGCCCCAAGAGCTCGGGCACGGACGCCGGACCGTGATCACGCCGGGACTCGACCCCCTCGCGCACGGAAACCGGCCCCAAGAGCTCGGGCACGGACGCGGGGCCGTGATCGCGGCGCGGCTCGGGTCCCTCGCCACGCGGAGCGGTTTCCTCGTGGTCCGTCCCGGGTGCGGGAGCGCGGTCGTGCCGGGGTTCCGAGCCGTCGGCACCGGGGTCCCGCTCCTCGCGGTCCGGCGCGGACGCCCGCTCGCCGTCGTGCCGCGGCTCGACCTCGTCGCCCGGGATCAGCCCCTTGCGGTTGAGCGCGGTGGCGATCCGCATGGCGACCTCGCTCGGGTAGCCGCAGTCCTCGACGATGGTGTCGACCGCCGCGTGATAGGCCTCCGGGCAGTTCTGCCCGGCCTCGACCTGCGTCCGCAGCCGTTCGAGGACGCCGGCGCCGCCCGCCTCCACCAGACGCCCCTGCGCTTCCAGATCGGCGACGAACTCCCGCGCGAAGGCGCTGAGTTGCTCGGCGAGATGAGCTTCGACGGCCGAACGCATCCCAGGCACGGTGGTCATGCCGCCACCCCCAGATACTCACTGCGCAGCTTGGCCAGCGCTCTGAACTGCAAGGTCTTCACGGCGCCTTCGGACCGTTCCATCTGGCGCGCGGTCTCCAGCACCGAGAACTCCATCAAGAACCTGCGCGTGAGGACCTCGCGTTGCGGTGGCCGCAGTTGTTCCAGCGCCCTGCGGAGCAACTCCTCGTCCAGACTGATCAGTACGGTGTCCTCGGTACTGACCGTGAGATCCTCGTCGAAGCCGAGCATGTCCTCGACGACGAACTCGCGGCGCTGGGCACTCTTGCAATGGTCGATGACCTTGTTCCTGGCGATGGTGATCAGCCACCCCACGAACCCGATACCTCGATAGGTGAAAGTCCCGCGTTTCATCCAGGCGTTGAGAAAGGTCTCGCCGGTGATGTCCTCGGCGACCTGCCGATTGCGTACGCGGCGCTGCACGTAGGCCAGGACCGCGGGGTGGTGCAGTGCGTAGAGCTCCCCGAACGCGTCCCGGTCTCCCGCGAGCGCGCGGGCGATAAGGGCCGGTTCTCTGGTGTCGAACCGCGGTGTGGCGGCGTTAGCCTCGGCGATCAAGGCCTACTCCGTTCATGAGTGGATGAACTGTGGTGGGCAGGTGCTGCGACGGACCGCTCAGGCCGTGGCCGCCGGGCCCGGGCGCCGGTGACCGGGTCGTCGCGTCCGAACGTTTCGAGGCGTCCCCCCGCGGATGCCTCGCAGCTCCGGTGCCTGTTCGAGCCGATGCCGAGGCGGTGCAAATAGGGTCCCCTCAAAGGGACTTGCATACGTGCGACTAACTCACAGTCATGCAACATATGCAACTTGCGTACATGCACGCAAGTTGCTTCGCCGGTATCACGGCGAGACTTTTTGCTGGGAACTGGCGTGCGAGCCGTCCCTCTTGGCCTGCCATGACACTCATACACCAATTGACCTGCGAAGATGCACGCATGCAAGTCGCGTGCAAGTTGCATACACGCGCGCTAGTCTCCGGACCATGCGGAGCATGGAAGAGTCCCCCCACGAGTCCCGCGACGAGCGACAAGCTCTCGCAAGGAGGGTGGGCGAGTACCTCACGAACGCTGCGACAGCGGCCGGGTACGACGTCCGCCCACGAGCAGGCGGCCGGGTTCAGCTGGCCACCTCGATTGGAGTGAGCCTCACGACGATCAGCAGGACGCTGGAAGGAAAGACCCTCCCCCTTCCCTCGCAACTGACGACATGGGCGTCAGTACTCGGCCTCGACCAGCGAGAGATGTTGGTGAACAGCGGCATGCTTCCGCCGGAACACGGGCCTCAGCCCGCGGTACGGAGGGTAGCCTCAGCAACACTCACCCCGGAGGAGGCCATGGACGCATGGGGAATCACTGATCTCAGAATCCGCACAATGCTCAGCGGGAACATCGTCCAAGCGATCGAGCTCCAAAAGGATCTCGATGCCGACGACAGCCGGGGGGCCACTGCAAGGGGGTAACAAGACGTGGCGTACAGACTGGCATTCGCGTCCGCCGCCAGCTGCACAGCCGGCTGGACATTCGTGGGCGTAGGCGTCTGGCACCATACATGGGAGTTGGCGACAGTCGGGATCGGCCTGTTAACCATGGGCGTGGCCGGGGCACTTGCTGCTCTGCTCCGCCACACGGTGAGCCAGGCCGACGCCCGAACACGGCATGATCTCAGCGTCATGGCAGAGCACCGACGACGTCTTGAGCTGGACATGCACAGGCGCGAGCTGGACCTGGCCCAACGAGAGAAAGCCATGGCCCGCAGGGCCACCATCACCGCCATCAGACTCGGCAGCCATGCCAGAGCCCTCGACGACGCGCGGAACGCGAACACGGCACTGCGCGCCAAGAACTCCCGGCTCATGCAGGAGATCGAGGAAGTCAACGACGAGCGCAACCAGCTGATCATGGCCGAGCTCACGCTCGCCCACGACCGGTTCACCTCCAAGACCTACGGGGCCCTGCGCGCTGTGGTCGGCAGCGAACAGTCCCGCCCGGATCCGCACGCCCAGGCAGGCTACGGAAGCCGTCCCCCGCGGTCGGGATCCTGAGCACGAACCCTGCGAAAACGTTCCACCACGGCATCCGCCCATCAATACGGTGAACAACTCCCTTCTGTTCAAAGGAGTTGAGCGTCAATCCGCCGAGAGCACCGGCGGTCGGCAGGAGCGACGACGTGATCTGTGGTGCGCGCCGAGCGCGACACCTCTCCCACGTCCCCGCACCTCTCACGCACACCCCGGTCCGCCGGGGGGTGCCGCTCCGCCCTGACCTGCGCATCCGGGACGCGGCGGACAGAACGGAACCCTCGTCGGACAGCCGGTATGCTCCGTACACGTGACAGCCGCGCCTGCAAAGCCCCGTATCCCGAACGTTCTCGCCGGACGCTACGCCTCCGCCGAGCTCGCCACGCTCTGGTCCCCCGAGCAGAAGGTCAAACTGGAGCGTCAGCTCTGGCTCGCCGTGCTGCGGGCGCAGAAGGACCTCGGGATCGAGGTACCGGACGCCGCGATCGCCGACTACGAGCGTGTCCTCGACCAGGTCGACCTCGCCTCGATCGCCGAGCGCGAGAAGGTCACCCGGCACGACGTGAAGGCACGGATCGAGGAGTTCAACGACCTCGCCGGGCACGAGCACGTGCACAAGGGCATGACCTCCCGCGACCTCACCGAGAACGTCGAGCAGCTCCAGATCCGGCTCTCCCTGGAACTGATGCGTGACCGCACGGTGGCGGTCCTCGCCCGGCTGGCCAAGCTCGCCGGCGAGTACGCCGAGCTGGTCATGGCCGGCCGCTCGCACAACGTGGCCGCCCAGGCCACCACCCTCGGCAAGCGCTTCGCGACCGCCGCCGACGAGATGCTCGTCGCGTACGGCCGCCTGGAGGAGCTGCTCGGCCGTTACCCACTGCGCGGGATCAAGGGCCCGGTCGGCACGGCCCAGGACATGCTCGACCTGCTGGGCGGCGACGCGGCCAAGCTGGAGGACCTGGAGCAGCGGATCGCCGGTCACCTCGGCTTCTCGCGTGCCTTCACCTCCGTCGGCCAGGTCTACCCGCGCTCCCTGGACTACGACGTCGTGACCGCGCTGGTGCAGCTGGCGGCCGCCCCCTCCTCGACGGCCAAGACGATCCGGCTCATGGCCGGGCACGAGCTGGTCACCGAGGGCTTCAAGCCCGGCCAGGTCGGCTCCTCCGCGATGCCGCACAAGATGAACACCCGCTCCTGCGAGCGTGTCAACGGCCTGATGGTCATCCTGCGCGGCTACGCGTCGATGACCGGCGAGCTGGCCGGCGACCAGTGGAACGAGGGCGACGTGTCGTGCTCGGTGGTCCGCCGTGTCGCCCTGCCGGACGCCTTCTTCGCCCTGGACGGTCTGCTGGAGACCTTCCTGACCGTCCTCGACGAGTTCGGCGCCTTCCCGGCCGTCGTCGCCCGTGAGCTGGACCGCTACCTCCCCTTCCTGGCGACGACCAAGGTCCTGATGGGCGCGGTGCGCGCCGGTGTCGGCCGCGAGGTCGCCCACGAGGCGATCAAGGAGAACGCCGTCGCCTCCGCCCTCGCCATGCGCGAGCAGGGCGCCGAGCGCAACGAGCTGCTCGACAAGCTCGCGGCGGACGAGCGGATCCCGCTGGATCGCGCTCAGCTCGACGAGCTGATGGCCGACAAGCTGTCCTTCACGGGAGCCGCGGCCGGTCAGGTGGCCGTCGTCGTCGGCCGTGTCGAGGAGATCGTGAAGCAGCACCCGGAGGCCGCCGGCTACACGCCCGGGGCGATCCTCTGACCAGCCTCACCCGAGCGGACCTGGAGGCCGCCCGCGACCGGCTCGTGCCGGATGTCGTCGCGGCCGGCCTCTCGGTGCTTTTCTGCGGTATCAACCCGGGTCTGATGACGGCGGCCACCGGCCACCACTTCGCCCGGCCGGGCAACCGGTTCTGGCCGGTGCTGCACCTGTCCGGGTTCACTCCGCGGCTCATGAAGCCGTCCGAGCAGGACGAACTGCTCTCCTACGGGCTGGGCATCACGAACGTCGTGGCGCGGGCCACCGCACGCGCCGACGAGCTGAGCGCCGAGGAGTACCGCGAGGGCGGGCGGCTGCTCGGCGAGAAGGTGGAGCGGCTGCGTCCCGAGTGGCTGGCGGTGGTGGGAGTGACCGCTTACCGATCGGCGTTCGGCGACCGCGCGGCGCGCATCGGTCCCCAGGAGCGGACGATCGGGTCGAGCCGGGTGTGGGTACTGCCCAACCCCAGCGGCCTCAACGCGCACTGGACCGCGGCGACGATGGCCGAGGAGTACGGCCGTCTGCGGGCGGCGACGCGGACGTCCTGAGGCGGCCGGACCGACGCCGCTGTGGCAATCCGCCTGACCGGCACCCTTGTCACTGACCGTCGCAGGACCGGCACCCCTGCGACCGGCCGCCGCAGGACCGGCCGCGCTGCGGCAGCCCGCGCCGGCTCGCCTTCGACGGTGCCGTCCCTCTGCTCACCGAGTCACCGCGGGCGGTCTCCGTGGCCACAGGCGGCTGCTGTCTCCGACCACAGGTGGCTGCTGTCTCCCGGATCGCTGGGGCCCGGTTCCCCGATCACTGGGGCCCGGTTCCCGGATCACGGCGGATCCACGTCCGTGATCACCGCCAGCAGTCTGAACTCCTGGTCCTCGCCGAGCCGGGAGATGCCGAGCAGCACCCAGCGGCCGATGTCGTCCACCCTCCACACCTGCGCGTTCCTCATGTGCGAACCGAGGGACGCCCAGGGCTCCGGTATGTGTTCGTCGCCCTGCTGCGCGCGCAGGAACACGCCGTCGAGGCTCATCCAGTGCGGATCCCCCCAGCGGTCGCCGAGCCGTTGCGCCAGGGCCTCCCGCTGTGCCTCGTACTGCTCGGCCTCCTCCCTCTCCCCCTCCGGGCCCGCCGCGGAACCGGTGCTGCGCTCCAGCTCGACGACATGGAACCCCGCGCCCCCCGGACCGCCGTAGGACCCGGAGACCGACCCGCCGTGCCCCGTGGGAAACTCCTCGGCGCACAGCCGGTCGATCCTGTCGAGATGGTCCGCGATGGTCATGACGTCCAGTAAAGCTGCCACCACTGACAATTGGTGAGGCGTCAGGAAGCCGCTGCGGTCACACGTCCCTGCGCCGGACGCACCAGGCGCCAGCGCCCAGTGCCGCGGCGGTCCACAGGGCGGTCACGGCCAGCCCGCTCCAGGGGCCGAGCACTCCGTCCGCCGTCTCGCGCAGGACCATCTGACCTGCCTGGTCCGGCAGGAAGTCCGCCACGGTCCCCGAGGCTCCCCCGACGACGAAGGACACGATCAGCAGGAACGGGGTCAGGATGCTCAGCGTGGCGACCCCGCTGCGCAGGGCGGCCGTCAGACCCGCCGCGAACAGGGCCATCAGAGCCAGGTAGACCGAGCAGCCGGCCACTCCCCGCACCTCTTCCGCCCAGGTCAGCCCCTCCGCCCGGGAACCGAGCACGGACCTGCCCGCGACCAGTCCCGCCACGCCGGTGACCAGGCCGGTTCCCAGGGCCGGTACGCCGATCGCCACCGTCTTCGCCAGGAACCAGCGCCCCCGGTCGGGCACCGCCGCGAGCGAGAGGCGCAGCGCGCCGCCCTGGTACTCGGCCGAGACCGCCTGGGTTCCGAAGGTGATGGCCGCGATCTGGCCGAAAGTCACACCGAAGAACGTCGTGAAGAGCGGGTCGAAGTCCGGGGCGGACGAGTCGTCGAGCCCGGCGAGCGCGGAGAAGACGACGGTGGCCGCGAGGACGGCCGCCAGACCCCACAGGAGCGGGCGCAGCGTCCGAATCTTGATCAGTTCCGCACGGAGTGCGGGTGCGAAGGACATGGTCAGGCCTCCTGGGGCTGCGTCGGGGTGGCGGCGAACTCGGCCTCGCCGGCTGTCAGGTCCAGATATGCCTGCTCCAACGTGCCCTCTTCGGCGGCGAGTTCGAGAACAGTGAGACCGGCGGCCGAGGTGAGGCGGCCGATGTCCTCCAGTCGTGCGTCGCGTGCGGTCCAGCGGCCCTCCTCGCCCTCGACGGCCTCGATGCCGTGGTGCGCGAGCAGTTCGCCCAGGGCGCGGCTGTCGCTGCCGCGGACCCGTACTCGGGGCTGCACGCGCGCGTCGATGAACCCGCGCATGGGCAGGTCGGCCAGGAGCCGGCCGCGGCCGAGGACGACGAGGTGGTCGGCGAAGGAGGCGGTCTCGTTCATGAGGTGGCTGGAGACGAGGACGGTGCGCCCCTCCCGGGCCAGGCGGCGCAGCAACTCCCGGATCCAGATGATCCCTTCGGGGTCCAGACCGTTCGACGGTTCGTCGAGGAGCACCACGGGCGGGTCGCCGAGGAGGGCGGCCGCGATGCCGAGCCGCTGACGCATGCCCAGGGAGTACGTCCGCACGCGACGCCGGGCCACCGAGGCGAGCCCGGCCTCCTCGAGGACCTCGTCCACCCGGCGATCGGGGATGCGGTTGGAGGCGGCCAGCGCTCTCAGGTGGTCCCGTGCGGTCCGCGATCCGTGCGCTGCTCCCGCGTCGAGGAGGGCGCCCACCTTCCGGAGCGGCTCGTCGAGGGTGGCGTACGCGCGGCCTCCGATGGTTGCGGTGCCTGAGGTGGGCCGGTCGAGGCCCAGCACGAGCCGCATGGTGGTGGACTTTCCGGCGCCGTTGGGGCCGAGGAATCCGGTGACGCGGCCCGGGAGGACGCTGAAGGTCAGGCGGTCCACGGCTCGCTTGCCGCCGTACTCCTTGGTCAGGTCTTGGACGTCGATGCTGGTCATGGGCCCAGCCTGGCCGTCGCCGACCGGTCGGCGCCTCCCCCACGCGTGGAGATCCTCTCCCCCGCCCGGGGGAGGTCGGTTGTCAGTACCCGCTGGCACGATGACGGGATGGCCCGGTTTCTGCGCCCGCTGCTGTGGGGGACGACGTACACGCGTTTGCTGCACCTGTGGGTGCCGATGCTGTTCATCAGCGTGTGGCTCTACATCGACGCGACAAGGCCGTGGGTGCCCGCGCTGATGCTCGTTCCGCTGGGGCTGATCCCGGCCGTGCGACGGGGCGAGGGCGTGCAGGCGCGGTTCATGCTGGCGCCGGGCGAGCGGGGCGGGGAGGACACGGCGTTCTCGGTCGCGCCTTCGGCCGCCATGAGGGACCGGTGGCGGACCGTCCTCTGGCTGGAGGCGCGCATGCTCCTGGGCGTGACGGCCTCCATGGCCACCGTGTGGCTGCCCATGTTCGCCGTCGACCTCACCAGGTCGGCCCTCGGCTACTGGCCGTCCGGCGACCCCGTGATCAGGCTCCTGGACCCGCACTGGAGCAGCGCCCTGCTGATTCCGCTGCCGCTGCTCGCCCTGTACGGCGCCGTGGTCGGCCTCGGCGAGCTGATCACCGCGCTCGCGCGGCGGCTCCTCGGCCCCTCCGCCAGTGAGCGGCTCGCCGCCCTGGAGGAGCGCACCGAGCAACTCCTGGAGCGCAACCGCATCGCCCGTGAGCTCCACGACTCCATCGGCCACGCGCTCACCGTCGCGGTGGTGCAGGCCGGTGCCGCGCGCGCGGCCGGCGACCCGGAGTTCACCGCCCGCGCCCTGACGGCCATCGAGGAGACGGGACGGGCCGCCCTGGAGGACCTGGAGCGGGTGCTCGGGGTGCTGCGCGAGGCGGACCGGCCCGTGAGCGCGCGCCCCACGCTGACCGACGCCGACCGGTTGCTGGAGTCGGCCCGCAGTTCGGGGGCCAAGGTGGACGCCGAGGTGGCGGGCCCGGTGGAGACGGTGGCGGGCCCGGTGTCCAGAGAGGGCTACCGCATCCTCCAGGAGGCTCTCACCAATGTGCTCCGGCACGCCGGGAGTGTCCCGGTGCGGGTCCGTATCGAGGTCCGGGACGGCACGCTCTCCCTGGAGGTCCGCAATCCGCTGCCGGACGGCGGAACCGGTGCCGGCCGGGGCAGCGGCCTGCGGGGCATACGGGAGCGGGCCGCGCTGCTCGGCGGCAGCGCCCGGACGGGCCCGCACGAAGGTGACTGGCAGGTGCATGCGGAGCTGCCACTGCACTGATCTACGCTGGCCGGATGCCGGTCACCGTTCTGCTCGTCGACGACGAACCCCTCGTACGCGCGGGGCTGCGCGCCGTTCTGGAGGCACAGCCCGACATCGAGGTCGTCGGTGAGGCCGCCGACGGCGCCGCCGTGATCCCGCTGGTCAGGCGGTTGCGTCCGGACGTGGTCGCCATGGATGTCCGGATGCCCCTGATGGACGGCATCGAGGCCACCCGGGCGATCCTGCGGACGGTCGCCGACCCGCCCAAGATCATTGTGGTGACGACGTTCGAGAACGACGAGTACGTCTACGAGGCGCTCCGCGCGGGAGCCGACGGATTCCTCCTGAAGCGCGCGCGGCCGGCCGAGATCGTCCACGCGGTACGGCTCGTGGCCGAGGGCGAGTCCCTGCTGTTCCCCGCCTCCGTACGGCAGTTGGCGGCCGACCACGGGGACGGCGGGGCCAGTCCGGCGGCCCGCGCGGTCATGGAGCGGGCCGCGCTGACCGAGCGCGAGGCGGACGTGCTGCGGCTGATGGCCCGGGGGATGTCCAACGCCGAGATCGCCGCGCGGCTGGTCGTCGGCACCGAGACGGTCAAGTCGCACGTCAGCTCCCTACTGGCGAAGCTGGGGGCCCGGGACCGTACACAGGCGGTCATCGCGGCCTACGAGTCGGGGTTCGTCGCACCGGGCTGACGGCGGCCCGCGGACCGAAAGGGTCCCCGGCCCTCGCCGGGGTCCTCCGCGACGAGTACGATCCGGCCAACACGCGTACGAGCTGGGAGGACAGACGTTGGGGCAGTTGACCGGCGGGGATCCCTCTCTGCTGCGACGGATCAATTCCGCGGTGGTGCTGCACGCCCTGCGTGCCACGGACTGCGCGACCCTCACCGAGATCACCCGGGTGACCGGACTGTCACGGCCGACGGTCGAAGGAGTCGTCGAGGGGCTGATCGAGAACGGCCTCGTCGTCGAGAAGGCGGCCGAGGAGGGCGCCACGCGGCGCCAGGGGCGTCCCGCGCGCAGGTTCCGGTTCCGGGCCGAGGCGGGGCATCTGCTGGGCCTGGAGATCGGCCCGCACCGCGTCGCGGCCCTGCTCGCGGACCTGGACGGGCGCGTGATGGGCGCGATGGCCAAGGACGTGGAGGAGACGGCGTCCGCCGACGAGCGGCTCGAACGGCTGCGGGTGGCCGTCGCGGAACTGCTCCGCAGGGCGGGTGTCGCCCGCAGCTCGCTGCGCGCGGTGGGCGTGGGAAGCCCCGGCATCGTGGAGGCGGACGGCACCGTACGCCTGGGCACGGCGCTGCCGGAGTGGACGGGCCTGCCGCTGGGCGAGCGGCTGAGCCGTTCCTTCAAGTGTCCGGTGCTCGTGGAGAACGACGCCAACGCGGCGGCGGTCGCGGAGCACTGGAAGGGCTCGGCGACCGAGGTCGACGACGTGGTGTTCGTCCTGGCGGGGCTGAGTCCGGGCGCGGGCGCGCTGATCGGCGGGCGGCTGCACCGGGGGTTCGGCGGAGCCGCAGGCGAGATCGGCGCGCTGCATCTGCTGGGCCGCGACGTCACCCCCGAGACGCTGCTGTCGACGACGGACGAGCCGCTGCACCCGCTCGACGAGCAGGCGGTCGCGAAGGTGTTCGCGCTGGCCAAGGACGGCGACCTACGGGCGCGCGCCGCGGTCGAACGGTTCATCCAGCGGCTGGTGCACGACGTGGCCGCGCTGGTCCTCGCCCTCGACCCGGAGCTGGTCGTCATCGGCGGCTGGGCGGCCGGTCTGGACGGCGTACTGGAGCCGCTGCGCCGGGAGTTGGCGCGCTACTGCCTGCGTCCGCCCAGGGTGGCGCTCTCGATGCTCGGAGAGGCGGCCGTGGCGACCGGCGCGCTGCGGCTGGCCCTCGACCATGTGGAGGAGCAGTTGTTCGCGGTGGAGGGGACGGTGACGGCGCGCCGCTGACGCGCCGTCGGGGCACCCGTGCCGGCGCCGACCGCCGGTCCGGCATCGGTCCCGGACCCGGTCCGGATTCGCCTTCGGGCCCGGCCTGGAGCCCGGTTCGACCTCGGTCCGGTCTCGGTCCGGTTCAGCCTCGGTCCGGTCCGGTTCGGCCGGGATCTCCGCCACCACCGCGAAACCCGTCGCCCCCGAGGTGTTCCGGGGTGCGACGGGTGGGGTGCGGACTCCTCCCGGACGGTGCGGCGGTCCGGGGCCGACGGCTCAGGAGGCCCGGCGCTCCGGGTCGTGGTGGATCTCCACACCGCCGGAATCGCCGAACGTGAGCCGGCAGGTGTCGGCACGGTACGTGGCGACGGACACCGCCGCCGCACGCCCTTCGCTGAAGAAGCGGGTGGTGACGACGAGAACGGGTGCTCCGGGAAGGCGGTCGAGCTCCTTGGCGTCGTCCGCGCGGGCCGAGCCGAGCTCGACGGCACGGTCCTGGCCTTCCAGTTCCAGGCGCTGGAGCTCCCGCAGCACGGCACGCGCGCGTGCGGCGCCCGAGGGCGCGTCGATCGCCGACAGGTCGGGCACCGAGGACGCCGGGATGTAGAGGAGTTCGGCCGCCACGGGCTGACCGTGTGTCACCCGGGACCGGCGGACGATGTGCACCTGCTCGCCGTCCGCGGTCTCCAGCATGCCGGCCACCGTCGCGGGAGGCGCGGCCACCGTGCAGTCCGCGGCGTGCCAGGCATCGCCCGTCGCCCCCGGCCAGACGTGCTGTTCGGTCCCCACGGCCACCCCCACGCGCGGCGGCGCGACGGTGGTGCCCACTCCGCGACGGCGCTGAAGACGGCCCTCCAGCTCCAGCTGTTCGAGCGCCTGGCGCAAGGTCGCCCGGGCGACTCCGAAGCGGGCCGCCAGGTCACGTTCGTTGGGCAGGATCTCCCCCACCGTGAACTCGGAGTCCAGCGCTTCGCTGAGCACAGTCCTGAGGTGCCAGTACTTCGGTTCCGGCACCGATTCCAACTGCGTGGTCCCCACCCTGTCCTCCGCAATCGCCGTGGCCCGGCGGCGTTTTAACGCCCTTGTTTATTAAAGGTTCCTGCACTATCCCTGCGACGATAGGGCTGCCCCCACCCTTGGTCAAGACCAATCCTGGAACCCGTACGGTTTGCACAGGCGCCCCGCGGCGCAGCGTTCACGGGGTGTTCGCGCCGGGCGACGTTCGTGACACAACGCCGAAAGCCCCCGTACAAAGACGGGCACTTTCGCGGTCTCGCCCGCCTCGTCGGATGCGTCCACCGGGGGCCGATCGAGGAACCGCGGTCCGCGGTGTCCGGGCGGGACGGCGTCCTCCGGAGCACAATGACCACGGGCCGCCGGTGGCCGACGGTCCCGAGGCAACGGGAGGAATGACCATGCGCTACGGAGTTCTGGGCACGGGTGACGTGGGGCGCACCCTGGCCGGCAAGCTGGTCGAGCTGGGGCACGAGGTCACCCTGGGCTCGCGCACGAAGGACAACGCGGCGGCCGTCGAGTGGGCCGAGGGCGCGGGTCCCACGGCGCATCACGGCACCTTCGCGGACGCCGCGGCGTTCGGCGACGTGGTCGTGAACGCGGTGGGCGGGCGGATCGCGCTCACCGTGCTGGACTCGGCCGGGGAGGAACACCTCGACGGCAAGGTGCTGCTCGACGTGTCCAACCCGATGGCGTTCGAGGACGGCGAACTGCGCCTGTCCCCCGTCGAGTCGGACAGCGTGGGCGAGCAGATCCAGCGGGCGTTCCCGCGGGCCCGTGTGGTGAAGAGTCTCAACACCGTCAACTGCCAGGTGATGGTGGACCCTTCGAAGGTGCCGGGCGAGCACCAGATCTTCGTGTCCGGTGACGACGAGAGCGCCAAGGGGCAGGTGACGGCACTCCTGGGCGAGTTCGGCTGGCCCGCGGGCCGCGTGCTCGACCTCGGGGGCATCCGGACCGCGCGGGCCGCCGAGATGTATCTGCCGCTGTGGCTGAACCTCATGCGGAGCATCGGGCACCCGGACTTCAACGTGGAGGTGCGCCGGGCGCGTTAGGGCGGGCCGCGGGATCGGGGAGGCCGGGGCGGCTCCGGCGGCGCCCGGAAGCCGGGTGCGGCCGTTCGGTTCGGGCGAGCCGGATGCGGCCGCTCGGTCTCGGGCGAGCCGGATGCGGCCGTTCGGGGCCTGGCGTGCGGTTCGCGAGGGTTCGGGGCTACCCGTCGGTAGCAGTTGCTGACAAGCTGTCTACGAGATGGTTCGTCACGGCGTTCAGACGAGGAGCAGTTCCATGTCCGAAACGGTCACCGTCAGCCTCCCCTCACCGCGCGGCCCGAAGGCGGTCACCGTGTCCTACGCGCGCGTGGGCACGGGCGAGCCGCTGCTCCTGCTGCACGGGATCGGCCACCACCGCCAGGCCTGGGACCCGGTCGTCCCCATCCTCGCGGCCGAACGCGACGTGATCGCGGTCGACCTCCCGGGCTTCGGCGCGTCCCCGGCACTGCCCGAAGGACTCACCCACGATCTGCCGACGGTGGTCCCCCTGCTCGGGGCGCTGTGCGAGGCCCTGGAGATCGGACGGCCGCATGTCGCCGGCAACTCGCTCGGCGGGCTGCTGGCCCTGGAACTGGGCCGCGAGAAGCTCGTACGGTCCGTGACCGCGCTCTCGCCCGCCGGCTTCTGGTCACCGGTGGAGCGGCGCTACGCCTTCGGCCTGCTGATCGCCATGCGCCAGACGGCCCGGCGCATGCCGCTCCCGGTCGTCGAGCGGCTCTCCCGGTCCGTGGCCGGGCGGACGGTGCTGACCAGCACCATCTACGCCCGGCCCGGCCGCCGTTCACCCGACGCGGTCGTCGCCGAGACCCTGGCCCTGGCCCACGCCGAGGGATTCGCCGAGACCCTCCGGGCAGGCACGAACGTCCAGTTCACGGACGACATCCCGACACTGCCCGTCACCGTGGCCTGGGGTACCAAGGACCGGCTCCTGATGCGCCGCCAGGGCGTCCGGGCCAAGCAGATCATTCCGCGGGCCCGGCTGGTGCGGCTCCCCGGCTGCGGGCACGTCCCGATGAACGACGACCCGGCGCTCGTCGCCCGCGTCGTCCTGGACGGCAGCCGCTGAGCCGTCCCCGGCGCGGGGGGCGGGACGGCCCTGGGTGACGGCACGTGAGCCGCGTCCGACCAGGAGGCGCAGCGCGCCCGATCCGAGGGCCACTCCGGCGCCCACGAGCACACTGCCCGCGGCCTGCGCGAGCCCGTAGGAACCCGTGCCCACGAGCGGGGCGGTCAGGGCCGCGGAGACCGGGACGAGGCCGGAGAAGAGCGTGGCGCGCTCCGCCCCGATGCGCTGCACGGCCATGTACCAGCAGACGAAGCCGACGACCGTGAGGACCGCCGCCTGCCACAGCAGCGCGGTCGCCTCGGCGGCGTCCGGCATCCGCAGCCAGGCTCCGCGGCCGGTGACCAGCCCGGCCGCGGCCGCCTCGATCGCGGCGACACCGCACACGGTGGCCGACAGCAGGCGCGGCCCGAGCGGGCGCAGTACGGGGACGGCCAGTACGGCGAAGCCCGCTTCCCCGGCCAGCGCGCCGAGGGAGTACCCGATCCCGGCCGCGTCGGTGCGGCCCCACCCCTGAACGGCGAGGGCGCCCGACGCGACGAGCAGGGCCCCGTACAGGACGCGGGGCCGCGGACGGCGGCCCTCCTGGAGCGGCACGAGCACCGCCACGACGACCGGGGCGCAGCCCACGAAGACGCCGGGGACCGCCGGTTCGGCCGTGCGCTCGGCGGCGAGCACCGCGAGGTTGAAGCCGACCATGCCGACGGCCGCGACCACGGCGAGGCGGCCCCACTGCCGGAGCGTGAGACGCCGCAGAGGGGCCGCCCCGGCCCGGCCGACGAGGGGCAGCAGAAGGACACAGGCGAGGGCGTACCGCAGGAACTGGCCGCCCGCGTACGGATAGTGGCCCATCACACTGTTGGCGGTGAAGGAACCTCCGACGAGCACACAGGCGAGGGCGGCGAGCAGCGCGCCCCGGGTGGTGGTGGCGTTCATGCCTCCGACGTTATGAACGGACGTGGTCCGGTTTAAGGTCCACTTCCATGACGTCATCGGGGACCAATCGCGCGGCGCCTCCACCGGCCGCCCCTCAGGGGCCGGCGTCCTCGTCGGCCGCGTGGGAGCTGCTCCTGCCGGCCGCGGCCGCCGCGCCACGCGCGCGTGGGCGCACCCTTCAGGCCGCTCTGCGCGAGGCGGTCCGTTCGGGGCGGCTCGCTCCCGGGACCCGGCTGCCCTCCAGCCGTGAACTGGCCGGCGATCTCGGCGTGTCGCGGGGGCTGGTCACCGAGGCGTACGAGCAGCTGACGGCGGAGGGGTATCTGCGCAGTGACCGGGGCGCCGGCACCTGGGTCGGCGGCGCGGTCCGTGCGGTCGGCCCGCGCGCGCGTGATCGTGCCCCGCGGCCTGCCGGGGTGCGGGCGGACTTCGTCCCGGGGACCCCCGACCTCTCCCTCTTCCCCCGCTCGGCGTGGGCCGCGGCGCACCGCGGAGTGCTGGCCGAGCTGCCCCATCACGCGCTGGGCTATCCGGACCCGCGGGGTCTGCCGGGGCTGCGGACCGCCGTCGCGGAACTCCTCGTGCGCCGCCGGGGCGTGGTCGCGGACCCGGAGCGCGTCATCGTGGTCTCCGGGGTGGCGCAGGCGATGACACTGCTCGGACTCGTGCTGCACGCGCGCGGGACGACCCGCGTGGGCGTCGAGGACCCGGGCAGTCCCGAACTCGGCTCGCTGTTCGCCTCGGCCGGCGTCGGCACCGTACCGCTGCCGCTCGACGACGACGGTCTCGCGACCGCCCCGCTCGAAGCCTCGGGGGTACGGGCCGTGGTGACGACGCCCGCCCACCAGTTCCCCACGGGGATCGCGTACTCGGCGCGGCGCCGGACCGAACTCCTCGACTGGGCGCGGTCCGTGGACGGTTTGCTGATCGAGGACGACTACGACGGCGACTTCCGCTACGACCGCGCCCCGGTGGGTGCCCTCCAGGGGCTCGACCCCGAACAGGTCGCCTACACGGGCTCGGTCAGCAAGTCGCTGGCCCCGGGACTCCGGCTCGGCTGGCTCCTCGTCCCCGCTTCCCACTTCGAGGAGGCCGTCGAGCGCAAACGCACCATGGATCTCGGCAACCCGGTCCTCGACCAGGCCCTCCTGGCCCGACTGGTGGAGCGCGGCGAGTACGACCGCCAACTGCGCCGCTGCCAGCGTGCCTACCGGGAGCGGCGTGACACGCTGGTCGCGGCCCTGGAGGAGCACTTTCCGGGGACGAAGGTGTCGGGGATCGCGGCCGGGCTGCATGTCGTCGCCACGCTGCCCGACCGCTACGGACCGCGGGACCGCTTCATGGAGCGGGTCACGGCGGCCGGGGTCGTGGTCCGGCCCTCGGCGCACTACGGAGCGACGGCGGCCGGCGGCGTACGGCTCGTGCTCGGGTACGCCCATCTGGCTCCCGCGCGGATACGGGACGGCGTGCGGCTGATGGCGGAGGCGGCGCACGGCGTGGACGCCCGGGGCGGGCCGACGGCGCGTTGAGGCGCCCCATGGCGAGGATCGCGCGCCTGTCGGACACCTCCCCTCGTCCCAGGAGGACGGGCGGGAATCGCCGCACGGGCCAGGGTTCCTCCGCGGCGACAGCCGGTTGTTCATCCATGGTTTGCGTGCGCGCTGCGGCGCGCCAGTAGTTGTGGCTCTGCACACTGGCCGAATCCGTATCCGGAGGCGTATCCATGGCGCACCGTCCGTTCAGCTCGTTCCCCGGCCGCCGCAGCGTGCTGCGCGGCTCCCTCGCCGCTTCGGCGGCCCTGGCCCTGCCCACCACGCTCGGCTCGGCGCCCGCGTTCGCCCTGTCCGGCCGGCCCCAGGCGGGCTGGGGCGTCCAGGCCGGAGACGTGACCGCCGAGTCGGGTCTGGTGTGGGTCCGCTCCGACCGGCCCGCCCGGATGATCGTCGAGACCTCGCCGACCGCGTCCTTCCGTGCCCCGCGCAGATGGCACGGCCCGCTCCTCGGCGCGGACACGGACTTCACGGGGACGACCCGGCTGCGCGGTCTGCCCGCGGGCGAACAGATCCACTACCGCGTCCTGCTCGCCGACCCCGACGACCCCCGGCGCACCGGCGAGCCGGTGGGCGGGACGTTCCGTACGGCTCCGCACGGGCGCCGGGGCGGCGTACGTTTCCTGTGGTCGGGCGACCTGGCGGGACAGGGCTGGGGCATCAACCCGGACATCGGCGGATACCGCATCTACGACGCGATGGCCCGGCTCGACCCCGATTTCTTCCTGTGCAGCGGCGACAACATCTACGCGGACGGACCGATCGCCGCGACGGCCGCGCTCCCCGACGGGAGCACCTGGCGGAACATCACGACCGAGGAGAAGTCCAAGGTCGCCGAGTCCCTGGCGGAGTTCCGCGGCAACTTCCGCTACAACCTGCTCGACGAGAACCTCAAACGGTTCAACGCCCAGGTGCCCTCCGTCATCCAGTGGGACGACCACGAGGTGCGCAACAACTGGTACCCGGGGGAGGTGGTCGCCACCACGGACACGCGGTACACGGAGAAGAGCGTGGACGTCCTGGCGGCCCGGGCCCGGCGCGCGTTCAGCGAGTACTTCCCGGTGTCGACGCTGCGGCCCGGCGACCAGGACGGACGGGTGCACCGGGTCGTGCGCCACGGTCCGCTCCTCGACCTGTTCGTCCTCGACATGCGCACCTACCGCGACGCCAACTCCCCCGACAACCAGACGACCGATCCGCAGGGCATCCTCGGCGCCGCGCAGCTGGAGTGGCTGAAGCGCGAGCTGTCCCGCTCACGGGCCGTGTGGAAGGTGATCGCCGCGGACATGCCGCTCGGCCTGGTCGTCCCGGACGCGACCGAGGGGCAGCCGAACTTCGAGGCCGTGGCCCAGGGCGAACCCGGTCGGCCGCTCGGACGTGAGCTCCAACTGGCCGAGCTGCTGCGGTTCATCAAGCACCGGCGGATCACGGGCACCGTGTGGCTCACCGCCGACGTGCACCACACCTCGGCGCAGCACTACCAGCCGTCGCGGGCCGCGTTCACGGACTTCGAGCCGTTCTGGGAGTTCGTGTCGGGGCCGCTCAACGCGGGAGCCTTCCCCGCCAGCGCGCTGGACGACACCTTCGGTCCGGAGCGGGTGTTCGTGAAGGCTCCCGTCGCCTCGAACGTCTCGCCCGCCGGCGGCTACCAGTTCTTCGGCGAGGTCGACATCGACGGCGATAGTGGGGAACTGACGGTGCGTCTGCGCGAACAGGACGGGAGCGTGCTGTTCACGCAGGTGCTCCAGCCGGGGCGCGTCGGCCAATAGGCCTGCGTCGTCGCAGGTCAGGGCGATTGTCAGTGGTCGCCTCTACGGTTTTTCCATGACGCGATCTTTGCAGGCCGTGGCCTACACCCGACCCTCCGCGCTGGAGTCCGTGCCCGGCGGCCGACGGCTGGGCCTGGAGACCTCCCGGGGCTCGACGCCCACCGGGATCCAGGACCATCCGCGGTTCTTCGCGGGCTTCCTGACGTCACCTCAGGTGGCGGCCGCGGGCCTGCTCGCGGTGGCCGACGTCGCGGCGGCGCGCTATTACCAGCCGCAGCTGCGGGCCTCGCTGGACCCGGTGGTCACGGGCAACGGTGACCGGCTGCGGTTCGAGTCCTTCTCGGGCTGCGGCGGGGTGTACGCGCGTCTGGACGTGCTGTCCCCGGGCCTCGACGGCGACGAGATCGGTCACGGCACGACGAACGTCGACGTCAACAACCCTTTGCGCGAAGCCCTTTCCCGCATGGGGACGGACGATCCGCTGCATCTGCGGGTCGGTCCCGACGAGATGGCTGTGACCACCCTGGACGGACCGGTGGTGGAGAAGAAGGTGCCGCTTCCCGACCGCTGGCTGCGGGGATTCGCCGAGGCCCAGGTGACGGCGGCCGGGTTCGACCTGCGGGCGGAGCTGCCCGCGGCCGAGGCCGTCCGTTTCCTGCGCTCGCTCCCGCGCGGCACGGCGCGCGGCCGGGCCGGCGGCGTCCAGTGGGTGGTGCCCGCGGGGCGGGGACTGCGTCCGACGACCCGGCCCGTCCCGGGAGCCGTCTGCCTGCCGGGACCCGACCGCCTGATCGCGCTCCAGCGGGTGCTGCGCCATGCCACGGCCCTGCGGGTGTACGGCCCGCCGGTCAACGGCGACGCGGCGCTGGCCGGCGCCTGGGAGGCCGTCCTCCCCGGGATGCGTCTGACGCTCACGCTGTCGCCTGACGCCTCCCGTGGCTTCTCCGGGGAGGGCGGGGTGCTGGACGCCCTCGCCACCGACGAGGCCGCCGATGACGCGGAACTGATCGCGGTGCTGCTGGCCTGGGAGCCGCGCGTCGACGTGGGCGACCTGGCCGCCGCGTCCGGACTCCCGGCCGAGCGGGTGCGGGCCGCCCTGGTCCGTCTCGGCACCTCGGGCCGGGTCGGCTACGACACCGCGGAGGCCGCGTACTTCCACCGCGAACTGCCCTACGACGCGGGGCGGGCCGAGCGGCACAATCCGCGCCTGCGGTCGGCCCTCGCGCTGGTGTCGGCGGGCGCGGTCGCGCTGGACGGAGCCATCGGCACGGTGACGGCGGACGACGGTCATGTGCACCGGGTCCGCGACGACCGGGGGACGCTGAGCTGTTCGTGCCTGTGGTGGGCGAAGTACCGGGGCGGCCGCGGGCCGTGCAAGCACGCTCTCGCGGTGCGGATGGTGCGCCGGGGCGCCGCCCGGTCCGAACACGGGGACGGCCCTGCTCCGGCTGCCGATCGGGCCTCGACTCCCGCCGCGGCACGGGCTGTGGCCACGGTCGCGGCCGCGGGGCGGATCGATGAGACGACGGAAGTTCCGGTCGACGGGGGCGATGAGCGATGAGCGACGAAGCACTGCTGAAGGCGGTCCGGGCGGGGCGGACCGTCGAGGCGACCGGCCTCCTGGACGGGATGACCGATGCCGAACGCCGGGCCTGTCTGCCCGCGTTGAAGGAGCTGCGCAAGGAACTGCGGTCCGCGCCGTGGAACGCGGCCTCCCGCGTCGCCCATCCGGCGCTGCACGCGGCGGGAGCCGCGTGTCACACCGGCGCCGCCGGAGCCGCGACCTGGATCGCCGGCGTCGACATGCGCTGGTCGCAGGCCTCCCCCGGCGTCCTGCTCCATGTGCTCGGCGACCGCGAGTCCGACTGGCTCGCCGATCTGACCCACCGGCTCGCCGCCCGGCCCGTGACCTCCCGGCTGCCGTTCGCCCTGTTGTCGGGGCTGGTGGGACTGTCCGGCTGCGAGGTGCCGACGACGGACGCCTATGTACGGGGCTGGTTCGAGCACATGGGTGCCTCGCGGAACGGCGGGCGCTCCGTGGCGCAGCGGCTGCGCAAGGAACCGCACCTGTCCGTGATGATCGGCGCGCTGTTCGAGTCGCTGGAGGTCACGGGTCAGATCTCCTGGCTGTTCGGCGACGGACCGGGCAGCTGGTACAACGCCCTGGCCGAGCTGGCGGAGGAAGGCGTCCTCGACCGCAAGGTCCTGGTGGACGCGTGCGTCGCGCGGCTGCTGCGCGGTGGCGCACCGGCCGACCAGCGGGTGTTCCTGCGCCTGCTGTCCTCGCTGGCCCTGACACGGGCCGAGGAACGCGAGCGCTCCGCCGACTGGACGGCCCTGGCCTGCCAGGCCGTGCCGTCCGTCGCCTGGCACGCGCAGTCCGTGCTCGCCTCCTTCGCGCTGGACGGCGAGCTGACGCCCGGCCAGTTGGCGGAGCTGTCCTCGGGCGTGCTCTTCCGCACCGAGAAGAAGCTGGTCCGCGCCCAGCTGGTGCTGCTCGGGAAGGTCCTCAAGCGTGATCCGTCCACGGCGGACGTGCTGCTTCCCGCGGTGGCGGAGGCCTTCGGGCACGAGGACACGGATGTGCAGGAGCGCGCGCTGAAGCTGGTGGAGCGCCATGTCACGGCGCTGCCCGGCCCGAACCGCACGCCCGGCACCACAGGCTTGTCCGCCTCCGCCGACACGGACGGCACCACCGGACCGGACGGCACCACAGGCACGGTAGGCACCACAGGCACGGACGGCACCGTCGGCACGGCTGGCAGCGCCGGCGCGAACAGCGCGCGGGAGCGGCTCGGCGAGCTCGCCGCGGACCTGAGCCCCGGCCTGCGGCTCCGGGCGCAGCGCGTCCTCGGCATCGAGGCCCCCGGCTCCGCCGCGACGGTCCAGGAGGACGTGCTGCCCCCCGTTCCGCGGCGGGAACGGCTGGCGCCCGCGCCCGAGTCGGTGGCCGAACTGGCCGAGGAGGTCAGCGCGATCCTGGCCTCCGGCGGTGGGGTCGCCGCGTTCGAGCGCGCCCTGGACGGCCTGGTCCGTCACGCCCACCGCGACCGGGAAGCCTTGGCGGAGGCCCTCGGACCCGTGGTCGCGCGCTGCTGGTGGAAGGACCGCGACCCGCGGTACCCGAGCGCGGACAGAATCTTCCGGGAGTCGCCGAACGGACTCGAAGTCGTCCTCGCCGCCCTGTTCGAGCAGGTCGGCACGGACACCCTGCACACCGCGGCGCAGCAGGGCACCACGAGCGGGAACTGCCATCACAGCGCGCTCTCCCGCGCCTTCGAGGCCCGTCTGTGGGAGGCGGCCTACCGGCTCCGCGCCGAACCGATGCCGTTCCTGCTGGCCACGCCCAGCTGGGACACCGGGCTCCTGGAGCCCGAGGAACTGGTGGAGCGTCTCACCGAGTACCGCCGGCTCGACGCCCGGCCGGGAACGGCCGACTTCGCGCAGGCGCTCCTGCGGGTACGTCGCGACGACCCGGCCGTGTCGGCGGCGGCCGCGGCGCGGGCCCGCGCTCTCGGCAGCCCCGAGGGGTGCCGGCTGTCCCAGTGGCTGAGCTCCGAAGGGCCGCTGCTGCCGACGAGTCGCCGCCGGACGTCCGGCGCCCGGGTCCTTCTGGAGCTGGGTGAACTCCAGGAGATCCAGGGCCACTTCCCCGCCGAGTTCCGGCCGCTGGGCCGCCCCCTGACGGTGTTCAAGGACCACTGGTACTGCCGGCACTGGGGTGTCACGGACCGGCAGCACTGGCCTGCCGTCGTTCCCGGGCGACGGGAGCTGGTGGCGGCGCGTCTGCTGCGCGACATCAGCACGGCCGCGATCGAGGACACCCGTATGGACGCCATGACGTTGCCCCTGCTGGCCGAGGCCGACGGTCCGGCGGGCGAGGCGCTGCATCTGTGCGTGGCGTACGGGCTCGGGGCGCGGCATCCCGAGGACCGGCTCTCCGCGGTGGACGCCTTGCTGGTCCTCGCGGCCCGGGGACAGCTCGACGCCGGGCGGCTCGGCGCGGACATCGGGGAACTGGTGGGCAGAGGCGCGCTGAAGAAGTCGCGGCTGGCCGAGTCGATCCGCACGGCGGCGGCCACGGGCGCGTACGCCACCGTCTGGTCGGTGCTGCGCGGCCTGTTGCCCGACCTGCTGGCGGGCCTCGCCGCCGACGGAGCGGGCGGCGGCTCCGGCGGAGGCGCGGTGCGGGGGCTCGGTGAGCTGCTCGCCGTCGCCGCGGACTGCGCGGAGCGTTCGGGGGCGCACGGTGATCTCCCGCATCTCCCGGAGACCGCGGAGCGGCACGGCTCGTCCAGGGTGGTGACCCAGGCCCGGCGGCTGCGCAGCGCGCTGACGCGGGAGGCCGCCGCCTGACACGAGGGGCCGCTGTCGGGCAGGGCCGCCGTACGGAACGTAAGGGGATCAACCGTCCGGCGGCTCCGACGAGGTGAGCAGCGGGCTCCCACGCCCGGGGCAAAAGACCCGTAAAAAGAACTGCAAACAGGACAGAACGACACTTAACCGATCAGTCACAAGCCGTTCGTGATCACGCAACACCGTTCCTTCACAGTGACTGTATGACTCCAGACATGTCTGATGTGACGCGCGCGAAGCAGGCACGACCCGTTCACCACTGGCGACGGGACGTCGTCGAACTCGCCGCACTGTTCACGGCGGTGGCGGTCGCCGACGGTGTGGCCAACATGATCGGGCACGGGCCGGGCGGCCCCACGCTGCTCGTGATCGCGGCGGTGTTCCTCGCCGCCACGGCCGGATTCCACACATGGTGGGCACGGCGCCACGGTCACGCGCCGCCGACGAGCGATACCGGCGCCCGGCCGCCCTCGGAGGGGCGAACGGGCACGCTTTCCGAGGAGACCTCGGCGCCTCTGGCCGGAGCGGAGGTGACGACACTGCTGCGGATGCGAACGACGGTCGAGGACGCGCCGGGTTCGCTCGCCGCGCTGTGCACGGCGCTCGCACAGCTCCGGGTCGACATCCTGAGCCTTCAGACGCACCCGCTGGCGGACGGGACGGTCGACGAGTTCCTGCTGCGGGCCCCCGCCGAACTGGCCACGTCCGAGATCGCCCGCGGTGTGACGCAGGCCGGTGGCACCGCGACCTGGATCGAGCGCGCCGATGCCCACGACCTGGTGGACGCGCCGACCCGGGTGCTCGGTCTGGCCACTCGGACCGCCCTGGACGCTTCCGAACTCCCGCTCGCCCTGCGGCAGTTGCTCGGCCGGTGCACGATCCGTTCGCTGCCCGCCACCTCTCCCGTCTCCGGCCGGGCGACGGAGGGCGCTCCCGTGGAGGGGGCGCTGGAGGACACGGTGATGCGACTGCGCGCGCCGGAGGGCGGGGTGATCACGGTCGAGCGGCCGTATCTGCCGTTCACACCGACCGAGTTCGCCCGGGCACGGGCGCTGGTCGAACTGGACGCGCGGCTCGGTCCGCGCATTCCGCGCGGGCAGGACCTGCTGACGCTGCCCGAGGGCAACGCGATCACCGTCCGGCGCGCGGACGTCTCCGACCTCGACGCGGCCAGGGAGATGCATGACCGGTGCTCGCCGCGCACGCTGAGCATGCGCTACCACGGACCCGTCGGGGACGCCGACCGGTACCTCAACCATCTGCTCAGCCCCAGCTTCGGGCGCACCCTCGCCGTCCGGACGGCGTCCGGCAGGATCGTCGGGCTCGGCCATCTCCTCTGGGACGGGGACGAGACGGAGGTCGCGCTGCTCGTCGAGGACGAATGGCAGCGGCGCGGGATCGGCATCGAACTGCTGGGCCGTCTGGTGGCGATGGCGACCGAGGCCGGCTGCGCGAGCGTGTACGCCGTCACGCAGGCGTCCAACACCGGCATGGTCGCCGCCATGCGCGGTCTGGGCCTCCCCCTCGACTACCAGATCGAGGAGGGCACCCTGGTCATCACCGCCCGTCTGGACACGGCACCGGTGGCGACGCCCGTGACGTCGTCCCTGCCGTACTCCCTCGGCCACGCTCCGCAGGCGGCGGGCAGGTGGACGGTGCCCGGGACCGGTGTGGGCCGGGACTGACCCGAGTACGCCCAAGTCCCCCGGCACGGCCCCGTGCCGGGGGCGCCCCTCCCCCGCCGCCGATCGCGGACCCTCATTCCCCGCCGCTGTACCCCAGTGCCCCGTCCAGGTCGGACCACAGGTCGTCCACGTCTTCCAGGCCCACCGACAGACGCAGCAGCCGGTCACTGACCCCCGCGTCGTGACGGTCCGCCGTGGGGACGATGCGGTGACTTATGGAGGCGGGGTGCTGGATGAGGCTGTCGACGCTGCCGAGGCTCACGGCGGGGGTGATCAGCCGCACTCCCGCGATCACGTCGTGCGGGTCGCCGTGCACCTCGAAGGCGATCATGGCGCCGCCGATGCGCGGGTAGTGGACACGGGCGACCCGCGGGTCGCGGGCGAGCCTGCGGGCCAGTTCCGCGGCGTTCGAGGAGGCGGCCCTGACCCGGACGGGCAGGGTCGACAGGCCGCGCAGCAGCAGATAGCCGGCCAGCGGATGCAGGACGCCTCCCGTCGCGAACCGCACCTGGCGCAGTTTGCGGGCGAACTCCTCGTCGCAGGCCACCACTCCGGCCATGACGTCGCCGTGCCCGCCCAGGTACTTGGTGGCGCTGTGCAGGACCAGTCGCGCGCCCTGTTCGGCCGGGCGCTGGAGCACGGGGGTCGCGAAGGTGTTGTCGGCGAGGAGCGGTACGGACCCGCAGGCGTGCGCCACGGCCCTGAGGTCGAGTTCGGCGAGCGTCGGGTTGGCCGGGGACTCCACCATGACGAGCCCCGTGTCGGGCCGCAGCGCGTCGGCGATCCCGGCCGGGTCGACCCAGGTGACCTCGCTGCCGAGCAGCCCGGCCGTCAGGAGATGGTCGCTGCACCCGTACAGCGGACGGACGGCGACGACGTGGCGCAGGCCCATGGAGTTGCGTACGAGGAGGACGGCGCTCAGGGCCGCCATGCCGCTCGCGAAGGCGACCGCGCTCTCGGTTCCTTCGAGGCGCGCCAGGGCGGTCTCGAAGCGGGCGACGGTCGGATTGCCCAGGCGCGCGTAGACGGGCGGGCCGTCCGGCTCGGCACCCTCGGCCGCGAAGGCGTCGATCCGGGCGGCCTCACCGCGGCTGTCGTACGAGGGGTAGGTGGTGGACAGGTCGATCGGGGCCGCGTGCAGCCCCAGGGCCGCCAGGTCCTCCCGGCCGGCGTGCACGGCTTCCGTGGCGAGTGCCCGGGTCGAAGCCGCCGGGACCCGGCCGTCGCCGTTCGGGTCGTCCTGCGCGTCCAGCGCGCCCTGCGTGTCGTACACAACGGAGTCCATGCGCCGAAGCCTGAACACCGGGCGGGCTTTCGGCGCCGGATCCCGTGTTACGTTCGCGCCATGGCCGATTCTGTCGTACTCGATCCGGTGGATCTTCATCTGCTGCGGCTGTTGCAGAACGACGCCCGGACGACCTACCGCGATCTCGCCGCGCAGGTGGGAGTCGCCCCGTCGACCTGCCTCGACCGGGTGACCCGGCTGCGGCGGGCGGGAGTGATTCTCGGCCATCAGCTGCGGCTTGACCCGGCGAAGCTCGGCCGGGGTCTGGAGGCGCTGCTCTCCGTGCAGGTCCGGCCGCACCGGCGGGAACTGGTCGGGCCCTTCGTCGACCGGATCCGGCTGCTTCCGGAGTCGCGGACCGTCTTCCATCTGACCGGCCCGGACGACTATCTCGTCCATGTCGCGGTCGCGGACATGGCCGATCTCCAGCGGCTGGTGCTCGACGAGTTCACCTCGCAGCGTGAGGTGGCCAGGGTCGAGACGCGGCTGATATTCCAGCAGTGGGACTGCGGACCCCTGCTGCCGCCCGCCGCGCCCGGCACACCGTCTCCGGCCAAATCCGCCTGACGCGCCGGAAAGCCCGGTTGCGCGGGCTGACGCGGCACCCGTGCCCGTATGAGGATGTGCGCATGTCAGAGACGAAGAACCCGCTGCCCCGCGAGGTCGCCGACGCGTACGTCGACGACCTCATCGCCCTCGACCCGGTTCTCGGTACCTACCTCGGTGTGAAGGAGAGTCACGGCAGGCTTCCCGACAACTCGCCCGCGGGCCAGGAGGCCGTCGCCGAGCTGGCGCGGGTGACCCTCGCGCGGCTGGACGAGGCGGAGCGGCGGCCCGGCGCGGACCGCGACATCGAGCGCCGTTGCGCCCGGCTGCTGCGTGAGCGGCTCACCGCCGCGCTCGCGGTCCACGAGGCGGGCGAGGGTCTGCGGGCGGTCGGCAATCTGCACACACCGGTGCACTCCGTGCGGCAGGTCTTCACCCTGACACCGACGGAGAGCGACGAGGACTGGGCGACGGTCGCCGAGCGACTGCGGGCGGTCCCGGCCTCGCTCGCGGGCTACCGGGAGTCCCTCGCGCTCGGGCTCGACCGCAAGCTGTACGCGGGCCCGCGCCCGACCGCGACGTTCGTCGAACAACTCACGGAATGGTCGGACACGGACGGACGGGGCCGCGGCTGGTTCGAGGACTTCGTCGCGGCGGGTCCGGCCTCCCTGCGCGAGGAACTGGACGCGGCGGCCCGTTCCGCGACGGAGGCGGTGGTCGCGCTGCGGGACTGGATGCGTGATGTGTACGCGCCCACGATCGAGGGCGGTCCCGACACCGTGGGCCACGAGCGGTACGCGCGGCTGGCGCGGTACTTCAACGGTACGGATCTCGACCTCGACGAGGCGTACGCGTACGGCTGGGCCGAGTACCACCGGCTGCTGGCCGAGATGCGGACCGAGGCCGAGAAGATCCTTCCCGGCGCGGCGACCCCCTGGGTGGCCCTGGCGCACCTCGACGAGCACGGCCGGCACATCGAGGGTGTCGACGAGGTCCAGCGGTGGCTCCAGGGGCTGATGGACGAGGCGATCGAGGCCCTGGACGGCACGCACTTCGAACTCGCCGAGCCCGTACGGAAGGTGGAGTCCCGTATCGCGCCCCCCGGCAGCGCGGCGGCCCCCTACTACACCGCACCGTCGCAGGACTTCTCGCGGCCTGGCCGCACCTGGCTGCCCACGATGGGGCAGACCCGCTTCCCCGTCTACGACCTCGTCTCGACCTGGTACCACGAGGGGGTGCCCGGCCATCACCTCCAGCTCGCGCAGTGGGCGTACGTCGTCGACGACCTGTCCCGCTACCAGGCCACCGTGGGCATGGTCAGCGCCAACTGCGAGGGCTGGGCCCTGTACGCGGAACGGCTGATGGACGAACTCGGCTTCCTCACCGACGCCGAGCAGCGGCTGGGCTATCTCGACGCGCAGATGATGCGTGCCGCCCGGGTCATCGTCGACATCGGCATGCACCTGGAGCTGGAGATCCCGGCCGACTCGCCCTTCCACCCGGGCGAGCGGTGGACCCCCGACCTGGCCCAGGAGTTCTTCGGCGCCCACAGCAGCCGGCCCGCCGACTTCGTGGAGAGCGAGCTGACCCGCTATCTCACGATGCCGGGCCAGGCCATCGGCTACAAGCTCGGCGAGCGCGCCTGGCTGCTCGGGCGCGAGAACGCGAGGAAGCGGCACGGCGACTCCTTCGACGCCAAGGCCTGGCACATGGCCGCGCTGTCCCAGGGCTCCCTGGGCCTGGACGACCTGGTGGACGAGCTCTCCCGGCTCTGACGGCGTCCCGCGCGGCGGCCGGGTCCGGCCGCCGCGCGCGTCACCGGGACGCGTGGACGTCCCGGCGTCACCCGGCAGAGCGTCAGGGCGTGAGCCGACGCAGCTGTACGAGTCCCACCCAGGTCTCGGGTCCCGGTTCGACGCGGGCCGCGCGGACCGCGTACCGGCCCGGGGAGAGCTCCACCCGCAGGTGATCGGTGCTCCCGGAGGCGGTGCCGGGCCAGGTGGCGTCGAAGAGGACGACCGGGCCGGGCACCGTCCACTCCACCTCAGGCTCCCAGGCGGCCTGTGCCAGTGCCGCCGGGACGACGGCGAGCAGTTCGTCCTCGGACTCGGCGGCGCACCAGCGGACGAAGGCCCCGTGCTCGGGGAGGTAGGTGGTCGAGGCGGGATCGTCGCCGAGGACCAGTGCCCTGGTGTCGCCCACGGGCAGGAGGCCGACGTACCCGTCGACGTCGCAGGCCCGGTCGTAGTCGCAGGACATGTCGTCGCCGTCGGCCCCCGACCAGAACGGGAGCACCGTCTCCGGGATCGCTATGAGCGGCCCGCCGCCCGACTCCACCCACTGGACCGCACCGGGGTCCGCGTATCTTGGCATGCGCAGAAGCTACACGGCAGGCCTCCGCCCCCGTAGGGCAGGCGGCCGCCGGAAACCGGATCAGGACACCGGCGGGAAGACGGGGACCCGGCCGGTCGACGCGGCCCCCGTCCACGGAGGTCAGCAGCCGCAGTCCTCCGCGTCCACCGGCGCCGTCAGGGGGTCCGCCGCACGGTTCTCCCGCCCCTGCCAGGTCTCGAACGCGAAGCCCTCGCGCGCCCAGTACTCGAAGCCACCGAGCATCTCCTTGACCTGGAAGCCGAGTTCGGCGAGGGCGAGGGCCGCGCGCGTCCCGCCGTTGCATCCGGGGCCCCAGCAATAGGTGACGACCGGCACGGACTTGTCCAGAAGCCGCTCGGCCTGCTCGGCGATGAGGGCGGTGGGCAGGTGGACCGCGCCGGGGATGTGGCCCTGGTCCCACGACGCGGTGGAGCGGGAGTCGAGGACGACGAACCCGGGGTCGCCGCCGGCGGCGAGGGCCGCGGCCACATCGGACACGTCCGCGTGGAACGCGAGGCTCGCGCGGAAATGGGCGGCGGCCGCGGCGGGCGGGGCCGGCGGCACCCGCAGGACGGGGTTCGCCGGCGTGGATCCGGTCACCGTGCCGTTCGTGATGTCCTCGGCAGTCGCAGTCATGACCTGGCCTTTCCTTGTTCCGTGGTCCCGTCGGCCGGATGCCGCCCTTGCCATCCCGGTGCTCTCCGCGCACCGCGTTCCGCGGGACGTCCCGGGAGGAAAATCTACGGGCGCCGGTCCGTGTCCTGAAGTGACGATCCACGGCAGCGTGGTTGATCGGCCGGGGATTTCCCTGGTATGCATCGCGGATGACCGCGTATTCCCCCGACGCCACCGACTGGCGCATCCTCGACGTCCTCCAGCGCGAGGGCCGGTCCAGCTTCGCCGAGCTGGCACGGGCCGTCTCCATGTCCGCCAGCGCGGTCACCGAGCGGGTCCGCCGCATGGAGGAGGCGGGCGTCATACGCGGGTACGCGGCCGTCGTCGACCCCGAGAGCCTCGGGCTGCCGATCCTCGCGTTCGTCCGGCTCCGCTACCCGAACGGCAACTACAAGCCGTTCCACGACCTCGTCGAGGTCACGCCCGAGATCCTGGAGGCCCACCACGTCACGGGCGACGACTGCTTCGTCATCAAGGTCGCCGCGCGGTCGATGGCCCATCTGGAGACGGTGTCGGGCAAGATCGGCACGCTCGGCTCGGTGACCACGAGCGTCGTCTACTCCTCACCTCTGCCGAGCAGGCCGCTCGGCCGCTGAGCAGGCCGCTCGGCCGCTGAGCCGGCGGCCGGCGAGATCACGCGCCGCGCTGCCGTACCACCGACCCCGTTCTCCCCTTCACGACCTCCAGCTGCGCGTGGATACGACGGCGCAGGTCTCCGACGTGGCTGACGATGCCCACGCTGCGGTCGCGTTCGCGCAGCGAGTCGAGGACGTCCAGCACCTCGTCGAGGGTCTGGTCGTCGAGGCTTCCGAAGCCCTCGTCGATGAAGAGCGTGTCGAGGCGCACCCCGCCGGCCTCGTCCGTGACCACGTCGGCGAGACCGAGGGCCAGGGCGAGAGAGGCGAAGAAGGTCTCGCCGCCGGAGAGGGTCGCGGTGTCGCGCTCCCGTCCGGTCCAGGCGTCCACGACGTGCAGTCCGAGCCCGCTGCGTCCGCGCCCCGCGCGGTCGTCGGAGTGGACCAGGGTGTAGCGACCCGAGGACATTTTCTGAAGGCGGGCGGTCGCGGCGGCGGCGACCTGTTCCAGCCGGGCGGCCAGCACGTACGCCTCCAGGCGCATCCTGCGTTCGTTGTCCGCCGACGTCCCGGCCGCCAGTCCGGCGAGACGGGCCACACGCTCGTGCTCCTCCCGCAGCGGGGCGAGCCGGCGCGCCCCTCCGGTCGCGTGGGCGGACAGCGTGTCCAGTTCGGCGCAGCGCCGGGCCGCGGCGTCCTGGGCCGACGCGGTCTCCCGCAGCCGCCGGGCCGCGGATTCGGCGCTCTGCTCGGCGGCCCGCAGGTCGACGGGAGCGCGCCGCGCCGCGGCCGCGGTGTCGGCCTCGGCCAGCACGGCGCGCACCGACGACTCCTCCAACTGCCACGCGTCGAGCTGCCGTTGCAGATCGCGGTGCGCCACGTCGTCGAGCATCGCGGCGGCCGCGGCGGCCGGGGTCTCGAATCCGGCGCGGAAGGCCGCGTCGGCCAGACGCGCGTCGGCGTCCTTGAGGCGCCGCGCGATGTCCTCCGCCGCCCGGACGCCTTCCGCCGCCTCGGTGAGCAGGGCGACCTGGCGCTCCAGCTGCGTGGCCCGCTCGGACACGCTCGCGGCGGCGCCCCGCGCGTGTTCCAACTCCCTTTCCAGGGTGGCCTTCTCACGGTCGAGCGAGTCCCGGTGCGAGGCCCGTGCGGCGACCCGGCGGCCGGCCTCCTGCCGGTCGGTCAGCCGTCGTTCGTGTTCCCGCTCGGCCTGTTCGCGGGCCTCGCGGGCGGCGTGCAGCCCGGAGGCGGCCGTGCGGGCCTCGGTGTGCAGCCGGTCCAGTTCCTCGGCCTGTTCCTGGAGTTGCCGGGTCGGGGCGTCCCCCGCCTCGGCGGTCGCGGCGGCCAGGGCCTCGCGTACGACGCCGAGCCGGCGCTCGGCCTCGGCGCGCTCCTCGTCGGCGGTGCGGTACGCGGCGAGGGCCCGCTCCTCCGTCTCGCGGTCGACATGACCGGCGATCTTCCGTGCGGGCTCCGGGTGTTCGGTGGCCCCGCACACCGCGCAGGACTCGCCGTCGACCAGTCCGGCGGCGAGTTCGGCGGCGATCCCCTGGAGACGCTGTTCCTTCAGGTCGAGCCAGTGGGCGTGCGCCCGCGTCGCGTCCTCGCGCGCGGCCAGGCTCCGGGCGTTGGCCTTCTCGGTGTCCCGGGCCAGTTCGTCGCGCAGCCGGGCGGCGGCGAGCCGCTTGGAGGCGGGTTCGCGCTGGACGGCGAGCTGTTCCGCCCGTGCGGCGGCCTGCTGCGCGGTGTCGACCCGCGCCTCGGCACCGGCTCGGGTCTCCTCCCAGTCGGCCAGCCAGCTCTCGGCGTCCTGGAGGACGTCGTCGTCGGCGCGTTCCTGACGGTCCAGGGAGGCGCGCTCCGCGGCGAGTTCACCGAGGCGCCGCTCGGCACGGCGTGCCGACTCCAGACCGCCCAGTTCCTCGGCGGCCTTGCGCGCGGCGGCCGCGAGACCGGGGGCTCCGGCGCCGGCGAACGTCTCCGGCAGGGCGGCTCGCGCGCGGGTCTCCTCGGCGGTCGCGCGCCGGTGTTCGGCCTCGGCCGCGTCGCGCAGGTCGAGTGCGGGCGCCACGGCCTCGGCCTTGCGCGCCCGTTCCATGCGCGTCCGGGCCTCCTGATGGGCGTCGGCTCGCCCCTCAAGGCGGGCGGCCCGCTCCTGTGCCTCGGTGAACCGGCGCTGGAGCCGGTCCACTTCGCGCACGTCGTCGAGGGCGCGGTCGGCCGCGGCCTGTGCGGATTCCGCGGCCCCGCGGGCGCAGCGGGCGACGGCCAGCGTCTCGCGGGCCGTGCTGCGGGCCAGCGCGGCCCAGCCGAGCACGGACTCGGCGAGGCCCGGATCGCCGGGCGCGAGGTCGGGCAGCGGCTCCTCCACGATGCGGCCGGCCGCCTGGTGCATCCGGTGCGCGTCGGCGAGCAGCGCGGTGTCCGCGGCCCGCACCTCGGCCTCGGCGGCGCGCCGGCGCTCGGCGAGCCGCTTCTCGACCTCGGCGAAGCGGTGGGTGTCGAAGAGGCGGCCGAGCAGTTTGCCGCGGGCCTCGGCGTCGGCCCGCAGGAAGCGCGCGAAGTCGCCCTGGGGCAGCAGGACGACCTGGCAGAACTGCTCGCGGCTCATGCCGAGGAGCTGGGTGATCTCCTCCCCGATCTCCTGGTGGGAGCGGCTGAGGTCCTTCCAGGCGGCGGCCGCGGAGTCGTACTCGCGCAGCCAGCTCTGGGCCTTCTCGGTGGTCGTGCCCGTGCCGCGCTTCTTGGGGCGCTCCCAGGGCGGCTGCCGGGTGACTTCCAGCCTGCGCCCGGCGACGCTGAGTTCGAGGCGGATCTCGGTGCGGGTCTCGGGGGCCGCGTGGTCGCTGCGCAGGCCGAGGCCCTGGGCGCTCTGCCGGGCGCCGGGAACCGCTCCGTACAGGGCGTAGCAGACGGCGTCGAGGACGGAGGTCTTGCCCGCGCCCGTCGGTCCGTGCAGCAGGAAGAGCCCGGCGGCGGACAGTTCGTCGAAGTCGACGCGCTGGGTCGCGCCGAACGGGCCGAAGGCGGTGATGTCCAGGCGGTGCAGCCTCATCGGGTTCCCTCGGTCTCCGGGCGGTCGGCCCCCTGGGTGTACGGCGGACGTGAGGTCACCGGGCGGTCTCCCGTGCGTTCTCGTCGGCGCGGACGGCGTCGAACGCGTCCTGGAGCACGGCCTGTTCCCGGGCGTCGGGTCCGACGCCGCGGACGTGGGCCACGAAGTCCTCGGCGATCTGCTCCTCGCTGCGGCCGGCGATCCGGCGGGCGTACGAGACGTCCGGGGCCTGCGGGGAGCGCTCGGGCTCGAAGACGAGGCTGAGCGTGTGCGGGAAGCGCTCGGTGAGCCGCGCCATGGGGTCGGCGGGCCGGACGGGGTCGGTGAGGGTCGCCTCGATCCAGGCGTCGGTGTGACGGTCGAGATCCGGGTCGGCGAGCAGGTCCTCCAGATGTCCCCGGAGGCGGGCGAGCGGGCGGGGCACCGGGCAGTCGATCCGCTCCGCGGCCAGGGAGCCGTCGGGGCCGAGGTCCACGAGCCACATGCTCTTGCGGTGGTCGGCCTCGGAGAAGGAGTACGGCAGCGGGGATCCCGAGTAGCGCACGCGCTCGGTGATGGTCTGGCTGCCGTGCAGATGGCCGAGCGCGGTGTAGTCGACGCCGTCGAAGACTGCGGCGGGGACGGAGGCGACGCCGCCGACGGTGATGTCCCGCTCGCTGTCGCTGACCGCGCCGCCGGTGACGAAGGCGTGGGCGAGGACGACGGAGCGGGTGCCGGGCGCGCGTCCGGCGAGGTCGGCGCGGACCCGGTCCATGGCGGCGGCGAGCACGGTCTCGTGGCCGGCCCTCTCCACCCCGAACTCGTCCTTCACCAGGGCGGGTTCGAGGTACGGCAGGCCGTAGAAGGCGACGTCGCCGTGGGTGTCGGACAGCACCACGGGTGTGCCGCATCCGGCGGGGTCGGTCCGCAGATGGACGCCGGCGCGGCCGATGAGTCCGGCGCCGACGCCGAGCCGCCGGGCCGAGTCGTGGTTCCCGGAGATCATGACGGTGGGCACCCCGAGGTCGGCGAGCCGGTGCAGGGCGTCGTCGAAGAGCTGGACCGCGGCCAGGGGCGGCACGGCACGGTCGTACACGTCTCCCGAGACGACCACGGCGTCCACCTCGCGCTCGCGCGCAGTCGTGACGAGATGGCCGATGAAGCGGGACTGGGCGTCGAGCATGTTCACGCGGTGGAACGCCCGGCCCAGGTGCCAGTCGGAAGTGTGCAGGAGCCTCATGATCCCCGAAGGGTATCGGCCGGGTCTGACATCACGGGCGGTTACTCCCGTATCGGCCCACCACGACCGTCACCGGACTCCGACCATTCGTCCATATTCGCCCGGATTGTCACGCGTCGCCGTACGCCTCTCCGCCCAGCTCGAAGGCGGCCGTCCCTGCGGTCACGTCGGCCAACCAGGCCCGGAAGGACTCGACATCGGCGTCCGGCAGCCCGATCTCGATGGTGACGGCCTCGCCGTAACGCACATCACGCACCTCGCGGCCGGTCGAGCGCAGATCGTTCTGCACCTTGCCCGCCCGCTGGTGGTCGACGGTCACGGTGGCGAGCCGGAACCGGCGGCGGGTGATCGTGCCCAGCGCGTCGAGCGCCTCGCCGACCGAGCCGCCGTACGCCCTGATCAGTCCGCCGGCGCCCAGCTTGACCCCGCCGTAGTAGCGGGTGACGACGGCGACGACGTACCGCATGTCGCGGCGCAGCAGCATCTGGAGCATGGGGACGCCCGCGGTGCCGCCCGGTTCGCCGTCGTCGCTCGCCTTCTGCACGGCGCCGTCGGCTCCGATGACGTACGCGAAGCAGTTGTGCGAGGCGTCCGCGTGTTCCTTCCTGATCGCCGCGACGAAGTCCTGGGCCTCCCGCTCGGTGGCGGCCGGGGCGAGAGCGCACAGGAAGCGGGAGCGGTTGACCTCGGTCTCGTGCACGCCCGTATGGGCCACTGTGCGGTACTCGTCCTGCATCGGGCCAGCGTATGCGCTGCGCGCGGGCCCGGCCGACGTGGCCGGACGGCGACCCTGCGCGAGTCGGCGATCACGTACCGCGACCGCCGGAGGGGATCACTCGGGCGCGTGCGGGCCGGGATTCAGTCCTTCTTGCCCCTCGGCACGACGACGTCCGTCAACAGCGCGTCGCCGGGGCCGAGTTCGTGCCAGGCGCCGCCGTGCCAGACCAGGACCGCGACGGCCGAGGTCGGGAACTTCGTCCGGACCCGGCCCAGCGTGTCGTCGAAGCCGTCCCCGGCCAGTTCGAGAACCAGCTCCTCGAGCCCCGGGTTGTGCCCGACGAGCAGCAAGGTCCGCACGTGTTCGGGGACTTCGCGCACCGCTTCCAGCAGCTCCGGTACGTCGGCTCCGTACAGCCGTCCGTCGAGCCGTACGGGCGGCGGAGTCCCCCACTCCCGTGCCGCCAGTTCCCAGGTCTCCCGGGCCCGTACGGCGGTCGAGCACAGCGCGAGGTCCGGCAGCAGGTCGGCGTCCGCGAGGGCGCGTCCGGCGGCGGGGGCGTCACGACGGCCGCGGGTCGCGAGGGGCCGCTCGTGGTCGGGCACCCCGTCCGGCCAGGCGGACTTGGCGTGCCGCAGGACGACCAGTCTTCGCCTGGGGCCGGTGGCCGCGCGCGCGTTCACAGGGACGCTCCGATCTCGCGGGTGAGTTCGAGGCCGAGCAGCCGGTCGGCGTAGGCGTACGTCTCGAACCGGGCACCCTCGGGCAGCGCGGAGGTCTCCACCGACCGCAGGACGTCCAGTACGGCGGGCACGTCCAGGTCGTCCTCCCAGGCGGCGCGCAGCCGCAGCCGTACGTCCTCGGGGACCGGCTTGGAGGGCCGCCTCGCCCAGTCGGCGACGGCGGAGCGCCAGCGTCCCAGCGTGCCCTCCGCCTCCGCGAGGACCTCGGCGTCGAGGCTCAGGGGCAGCTCTCGCGGCCGCGCGAGCAACGCGAACCGCAGGGCCGTGGGATCGGCGGGGGCGGAACGGTGCCCGGCGCCCACCGGTGCCACTTCGATCCGCGGGCCGTCCGTCACGGCGGCGCCCTGGGCGACGACTTCGAGGGTCCGGGTCGCCGCCGGTCCCAGATCGGTGTCCCGGTGATCCTCGAACGGCCGGATCCCGAGTTCGGCGGCGCGATCCCGGAGCCCCGCCTCGCTCCAGGAGTCCTCCCCGCCCTCCGGATCCGTCCGGTCCCCGGCCTCGGCCGGGGCGGGCGCCGAACTCAGCGTCGCCCAGGCGGGGTTGCCGCCGAACTCCAGGGCCCGGACCAGGACGTCGGCGACGAGGAGCACGCGCAGACCCGTGAGGTCGAACCCCGGCGGATGCGCGTGGACGCGGACCAGACCGCGGCGGGCGAGGGCTGCGTCGACGGGTTCGCCCGTACGGGCGTCGATGATACGGAGCACGAGGTGAGCCTAGGCGGCCGTCGGGGCCGGCGCGGGGAGGTGGGGGCCGTTCCGGACACGCGCCCGCACCCGGGGTCCGGGCCGCCGTCCGACGCCGGGCCCGGCACGGCCGGACGGGGTCCCGACGGGCGTGAACAGCGCGTGCAGTACGGTCCGTTCGGTGTCGCGGGCCGGACCGGGGCCCGGGGCGCGGGCCACGCGGCCTTGACAATCCGCTTCCGGCGACGGAAGGCTGACCGACCAGTCGGTATGAAGGAGTGGACCGTGACTGGACCGAGCATCTCCACCGCCGCCGGCGTGTTCGACGCCCTCACGGCGGGTCCTCCCGACGGCCGCCCGGTGCTGCTGCTGCACGGTTTCCCCCAGACCGGGCTGGCGTGGCGACGGCAGATCGAGGCGCTCGCCGCCGAGGGCTACCGCGTCGTGGCACCCGACCAGCGCGGCTACTCCCCGGGAGTCCGCCCGGAGCGGGCCGAGGACTATCGCATGAGCCTCCTGGTCGCGGACGTCGTCGCGATCACGGAGGAACTGGGCTGGTCCACGTTCGATCTCGTCGGTCACGACTGGGGCGGCGCGGTGGCGTGGTGGACCGCCTCGGCCCATCCCGGCCGCGTACGCACCCTGACAGTCGTGTCCACCCCGCACCCCGGGGCACTCGCCGAGGCGCTGCGTACGGACGACGACCAGCGCGCGCGGTCCCGGTACATGATCGACTGGCGCGAGACGCCCGCGACCGAACAGCGCATGCTGGCCGACGACGCCGCACTGCTGCGCTCGCTGTTCGCGGGAAGGGTCCCGCGGGCCAGTGCCGAAGCCTACGTCCGGCGACTGTCCCGGCCCGGCGCCCTCACCGCGGCACTGAACTGGTACCGGTCCGGGCGTCCCGACGGCACGATCGACGTCATCGAGGCGCCCACGCTGTACGTGTGGAGCACGGGGGACACCGCGTTCGGACCGGTTCCCGCGAAGGACACCGGACGCTGGGTCGACGGGCCGTACCGCTTCGAGATCCTCCCGGACCTCAGCCACTGGATCCCGGAGGAGGCTCCCGAGGCCCTGAACCGTCTGCTGCTCGAACACCTGCGGGCGCACGGCCCGAGGAATCATCACGCTCCGCCCGCCGTTGAGCACAATGAAAGCGACTGACCGAGCCCCAGGGAGGCCGAGCGTGTACGGCGACTCAGACACGATCCGCAGGATCCTGACCGAGCAGGGTGACACCTGGGCGATCGTCGGGCTCTCGTCGAACGAGCGGCGCGCGGCCCATGGCGTCGCCGACGTCCTCCAGCGCTACGGCAAGCGGATCGTGCCCGTGCACCCCAAGGCCGAGACCGTCCACGGAGAGCAGGGGTACGCCTCGCTCGCGGACATCCCCTTCGAGGTCGATGTCGTCGACGTCTTCGTCAACAGCCACCTCGCGGGTCCCGTCGCGGACGAGGCGGTCGCCATCGGTGCCAAGGCCGTCTGGTTCCAGCTCGACGTGATCGACGAAGCGGCCTACGAACGGACGCGCGCCGCCGGACTCGACATGGTGATGGACCGCTGCCCGGCGATCGAGATCCCGCGCCTGGGCTGAGGCCGAGACACCCGGCCGACGCCCCGGCACGACCGGGCCAGGACCGGTCCGCTTGAGCCAATCCGGTTGACGCCACCTGATCCGCACCGGTTTTCTGCTCCGATGCCCATCCTTCGCATCGAAGCGCCCGACGACGAGGCCCGCCTCGCGGACTGGCGGCACGTCCACAACGTGATCGTCCCGCCCGCCGCCCTGTCCCTGGACGAGGTGCGCGAACGCGTGCGGCGCTACCGCCTGGAGGTCGCCTACCTCGGCGACGTCCTCGTGGGCTGCACGACGGTTCGTCCGCCCACCGACGACACCGCGACGGCGACCGTGATCGCGCGCGTGCTGGCCGAGCACCGCGGGCAGGGTTTCGGTGAGGAGTTGTACGCACGGGGGCTGGAGCAGGCCCGCGCGTCGGGCGCCCGGGTGATCGAGACCGTGGTCCTCGCGGCCAACGGGGACGGTCTGCGCTTCGCCCGCCGGCACGGCTTCACGGAGACCGAGCGCTATGTCCTCCCCGGGGAGACCGCGGAGTGGGTGGACCTGAGGCTGGACTGAGCGCATATCGGCTCCGGCACGGCTCGGCTTCGTCTGCGGTTCTCCCGCTGTACGCCTCCGCTTGCTTCCATCGGGGACGGGCATCACGTCCCTCCCGCGGTGATCACTGAAACGGCGCGAACGTACGGATCGGCGGACAATCGGAGCACGGGCAGAGGAGGGCCGGATGACGGAACTGCTGGCAGGGATGCGGGTGGACTACACCGACCACGACGACCCCGTCCTGATCCGGCCGGACGGCAGCCCGGTGGACACCTGGCGGGAGAACTACCCGTACGAGCAGCGCATGGAGCGCAAGGAGTACGAGTGGCACAAGCGTCTCCAGCAGATCGAGCTGCTGAAGCTCCAGAGCTGGATCAAGTTGACCGGCCGACGCCTCGTCGTCGTCTTCGAGGGGCGCGACGCGGCGGGCAAGGGCGGCACGATCAAGCGGTTCACCGAGCACCTCAACCCGCGCGGCGCCCGGGTGGTGGCGCTGGAGAAGCCGACCGAGCGGGAGCGCGGGCAGTGGTACTTCCAGCGCTACGTGGAGCATCTGCCGACCGCGGGCGAGATCGTGATGTTCGACCGGTCCTGGTACAACCGGGCGGGTGTGGAGCGGGTGATGGGCTTCTGCACCGACGACGAGTACCGCCGCTTCATGCGCCAGGCGCCCGCCTTCGAGCGGATGCTCGTCGACGACGGCGTGGACCTGATCAAGTTCTGGTTCTCGGTCTCCCAGAGTGAGCAGCGCACCCGCTTCACCATCCGTCAGGTCGACCCGGTACGGCAGTGGAAACTGAGCCCCATGGACCTGGCCTCGCTGGACCTCTGGGACGACTACACGGCGGCCAAGGTCGCCATGTTCCGCGAGACGGACACCGCGCAGGCGCCCTGGACCGTGGTGAAGAGCAACGACAAGAAGCGGGCCCGCGTCGAGGCCATGCGCAGTGTCCTGGCCCGTTTCGCCTACGCGGACAAGGACCACGAGGTCGTCGGCAGCCCCGACCCGAGCATCGTGGGCGCCGCGGCGAACCTGCTGGAGGAGGGCGAGGGCGAGGACCACGTCACCGCCGCGGGGGACGGCGCGGTCATGGGCGACGGCACGCTCACACGCTGACGGGCGGGGGGCGCCGGGCAGCGGGCGGGCGTTCGTCGACGCGGCCCCGGCGCCGCACGGGTGGCTTGGTCTCAGTCGTGCGCCGGGCGGTCGGTGAGCCGGTGATCGGCGAGGTTCAGCGCCTCGTCGACCACCCGGCGCAGATGCCCGTCTCCGAGCGAGTAGATCACCCGGCGTCCTTCCTTCCTCGTGTTCACGAGCCCCGCCAGACGGAGCCGGGCCAGATGCTGGCTGACGGCCGGCCGAGCCGCTCCGCACGTCTCGGTCAGCGTCGTGACATCGGCCTCGCCCCCGGTCAGCGCGTGCAGCAGCGTGAGGCGGGTGCGGTCGGCGAGCAGGCCGAGGAGTTCGGCGGCGAGCGCGAACTGTTCCTCGCCCGGGGTACGCGGGTGCTCATCGTGCGCAGGTGACAGGTGCATGCGTGCGCTCATACGCACATAATGGTCCCGTGGACGTCGGCGCGTCCACTCCCGCGCACGGAAGGGGACCCACGTGAACGACCGCCACGACCACGACCGGCACCACCACGGCCATCATCACGCGGACGACCGGCACCACGGGGACGACCACGGGACCGGCAGTCACGGGACCGGTGGCCACGGCGGTCACCGCGGCGAGGACGACGGCGGGCGGCCCCACAGCCACGCGCACGGGCACCCACACGGCCACCCGCATGACCACCCGCACGGGCGCGGGAGCCGGCTGCGGCATCTCCTCTCCCCGCACTCCCACGAGGCGGCGGACAAGGTCGACCCGGCGTTGGAGGCCTCGGCCCGGGGCATGCGGGCGCTGTGGATCTCCCTGGCCGTCCTCGGCACAACGGCCCTGGTGCAGGCGGCCGTTGTCATGCTGTCCGGATCGGTCGCCCTGCTCGGCGACACCGTGCACAACGCGGCCGACGCCCTGACCGCCCTGCCCCTCGCGGTCGCCTTCACGCTCGGCCGCCGGGCGGCGACGAGGCGGTTCACCTACGGCTACGGGAGGGCGGAGGACCTGGCGGGCATCATGATCGTCCTGACGATCGCGGCCTCCGGGGCCTTCGCGGCCTGGGCTGCGGTCGGCCGGCTGCTCGATCCGCAGCCCGTGCGGCACCTGCCGGTGGTGGCCGTCGCCGCGCTCCTCGGCTTCGCCGGCAACGAGTGGGTCGCCCGGTACCGCATCCGTGTCGGACGTGAGATCGGCTCCGCCGCGCTCGTCGCGGACGGACTCCACGCCCGTACCGACGGGTTCGCCTCACTCGCCGTGCTGGTGGGCGCGGGCGGCGCGGCCCTCGGCCTGCCACTCGCCGACCCCCTGGTGGGGCTGGCGATCACGGCCGCGATCCTGCTCGTGCTGCGCGACGCCGCCAGGGAGGTCTTCCGGCGCGTGATGGACGCCGTGGAGCCGGAGTTGGTGGACCGGGCCGAGCGGGCGTTGCGGCAGGTCCCGGGGGTGCGTGACGTGGGCGAACTGCGGCTGCGCTGGATCGGGCACAGGCTGCGCGCCGAGGTGGCGGTGGTGGTGGACGGCGAGGCGACCGTACGTCACGCCCACGACATCGCCGTGGACGCCGAACACGCCCTGCTGCACGCCGTCCCGAAGCTGACCGCTGCCCTGGTCCACGCCGATCCGGCGCCTGCACCCGGCGAGGCGGACCCCCACCAGGTGCTGGAACATCACACGGCCGCGTGAACGAACCGCCTTCCCTGACAGGAGCAGAGCTCCAGCCGGAAGGACGTCAGACGGCGACGCCCAGGCCCTCCACCACCACCGCGTTCGGCAGCTCCGCGAACGCGGCGCCGGGCACCAGGAGTTTGCCGCGCCGGCGTCCACTGCCCACCAGCACGTACGGCAGCGCGACGACGGCGGAGTCGACCAACACGGGCCAGTCGTCGGGGAGTCCGACGGGGGTGATGCCGCCGTACTCCATGCCGCTCTCCCCCGTCGCGACGTCCATCGGGGCGAACGAGGCCTTGCGGGCGCCCAGTTGCCGGCGTACGACGCCGTTGACGTCGACGCGGGTGGTGGACAGGACGACACACGCGGCCAGCCTCGTCTCGGTGCCGCGTCTGCCCGCGACGACCACGCAGTTGGCGGACGTGTCGAGCAGTTCCTTGCCGTAGTGCTCGACGAAGACGGCGGTGTCGGCCCACTCCGGGTTCGTCTCGACGTAGACGATCCGCTCGGCGGGTGTGCCGCCGCGCCACCCGCGCACCGCGTCGGCGACGGGCCGGACGAGTTCGTCCAGGCGGTCGGGGGCGGGGAAGGCGTGGTCGAACTGTCCGATCGGTGCGCGCATGACGGAACGCTAACAGCCCGCCGGGCGCGCCCCGGAGGGAGCACCGGCCCTTGTTCCCCTCGCCTCCCCGCGCCAGGACTCAGTGCACGAGGGGGACCGACACCGCCATGACCATCTCTACGGGCACGTGCCCCCTGTTGGCGTACGTGTGGGGGGTGTCGGCCTCGAACGACACGCTCGCCCCCTCCGGCACCCGGTGCTCGACCCCGTCGACGGTGAGGGTCATGTCGCCCGAGATGACGTGCACGAGTTCGACGGTGCCCGTGGGGTGCGGGTCGGACGGACTGCCCTCGCCCGGCATGAGCCGCCAGTCCCACATCTCCAGCGGACCGGGCGCCTCCGTCCCGGCCAGCAGCCGGTTGTAGCTGCCCGCGTCGGTGTGCCACAGCCGTACGGCCTGGTCGGCGGGAACGATCCGGACCTTGGGCCCCTGTTCGTAGTCGAGCAGGGTGGTGATGCTGACGCCGAGCGCGTCACCGATCTTGACGACGGTCCCCAGGCTGGGGTTGGTCCTGGCCTGCTCGATCTGGATGAGCATGCCGCGGCTGACTCCGGCGCGGGCGGCGAGCGCCTCCAGAGTGAAGCCGCGCTCTGTGCGCCAGCGCTTCATGTTGCGCGCCAGGGATTGAGTCAGCAGGTCGAGATCCGACACATTCCGTCCAATATTTTGAATGACAGAGTTCAATCAGGTGAACTATCGTGTGGTGCACCCGATCGTTCAACGAACTGTACTGCGAGGCCCCCCGTGACAGCACTCTTCGCCCTGGCCACCAGCCTCCTGTGGGGCCTGGCCGACTTCGGCGGAGGCCTGCTGACCCGGCGCACCCCCGCGCTCACGGTGGTCGTCGCCTCCCAGTCGATCGCGGCGGTGGTCCTCGGCGCGATCGTGCTGGCCACCGGCGGCTGGAGCGCCGCGGGCCCGCAGCTGTGGTTCGCCGTCGCCGCCGGCCTGGTGGGCCCGGTCGCGCTGCTCTCCTTCTACAAGGCGCTCGCGCTCGGGCCGATGGGCGTCGTCTCGCCGCTCGGCTCGCTGGCCGTGGCGGTTCCCATCGGCGTCGGCCTCTTCCTCGGGGAGCGCCCGGGACTGACGCAGATCGCGGGCATCGCGGTCGCCGTGGCGGGTGTCGCCCTCGCCGGCGGTCCCCAGCTGCGGGGCGCGCCCGTGCAGCGGCAGGCGATCCTGCTGACCCTGATCGCGGCCGCCGGCTTCGGCACGGTGTTCGCGCTGATCGCGGAGGCGTCCTCCTCGGTCACCGGCCTGTTCCTGGCCCTGTTCGTGCAACGCCTGACCAATGTCGTCACCGGCGGCGCGGCCCTCGCCTTCTCCGTCCGGCGCGGCGCGCGGGCCCTTCCCGAGGGCGGGTTCCCCTGGGCCTCGCTGCCCGCGCTCGCCTTCGTGGGTCTCGCCGACGTCGCCGCCAACGGCACGTACTCGGTGGCCGCCCAGCACGGCCCGGTCACCGTCGCCGCCGTCCTCGCCTCGCTCTACCCGGTGGTCACGGCGCTGGCCGCGCGCGGTGTCCTCAGGGAACGGCTGCGGGCCGTCCAGGCCACCGGGGCGGCACTGGCGCTGGTCGGCACGGTGCTGCTGGCGACCGGCTGAGCGCGAGGGAGCGCTGCCGGAGTCAGGACTCGGCGCGGACGTCCCCGGAGGTCGCGTGCACGTCCCCGGCCGCGTCCCGCGCGTCGAGATCCAGCTCCGCGAGCCGCGCGACGGTCTCCTCGTCCAGCTCCGCGAGCGCCTGGAGCTGCCCGGGGGTCACCCCGTCGGGGATCGGTACGGGCGGCGGTGTACGCAGCGGCGGCTGCCATCCGGCGACCGGGTCCCAGCGCCTGACGACCTTCGCGGGCGCCCCGGCGACGACGCAGTGGTCGGGCACCCGCCCCCGTACGACCGCGCCCGCCGCGACCACGACGTTCCGTCCGATCCGCGCGCCGGGCAGGATCACCGCGTTGGTCCCGATCCAGCAGCCGGGCCCGATCTCCACGGGCTCCATCCGCGGCCACTGCTTGCCGATGGGCTCGTGCGGATCGTCGTACGAGTGGTTCGTGGAGGTCACGTACACGTAGGGCCCGAAGTAGCAGTCGTTGCCGATCGTGACCGTCGTGTCGGCGATGACATGGCTGCCGCGGCCGAGCACCACACCGTCCCCGATGCGCAGGATCGGGTCGGGACCGAGGTCGAGATCGGGCATCAGACCGGCGGTCAGCGTGACCTGCTCGGCGACGATGCAGTACGAGCCGAGGTGGATCCAGGGTTCGCCGAAGACCGTGCCCAGCGGGAAGGCCAGCTTGGTGTTCTCGCCGATGGCCCCGAAGCGGAAGCGGCCCGGCCGCTCGGCCGAGACCGTTCCGGCGCGCCGCATCCAGGCCCAGCCCGCGTGGACGGCGCGCTGCGCGAGGCGTCGCCGCCATGATGAGAACGTGTTCTTGCTCCTGGACACGCGTTCACGGTACTCAGGGCGGGGCACGCCGACGCGGTCACACGGCTGTGATCTTCGCCCTACCGGAGGTACGCGCGGACGATGGCATACGGTGCCGGTGTACCTGGCAGGACCGGACCACGAGACGGCGAGACGGTGACACGGTGACGACGCAGCAGGCGCTGATCAAGGGGATCGGCGGCAAGGAACCGCGGGTGGACCCGGAGGCGTTCGTCTCCCCCACCTCCGTGGTCATCGGGGACGTCACGCTGGAGGCGGGCGCGAGCCTCTGGTACGGCGCGGTGCTGCGCGCCGACTGCGGCCCGATCGTCATCGGCGCCGGGAGCAATGTGCAGGACAACTGCACGCTGCATGTGGACCCCGGTTTCCCCATCACCGTCGGGGAGCGGGTCTCGATCGGCCACAACGCCGTGGTGCACGGAGCCACCGTCGAGGACGACTGCCTGATCGGCATGGGCGCCACGGTGCTCAACGGGGCCGTGATCGGGGCCGGCTCGCTGGTGGCCGCGCAGGCGCTGGTGCCGCAGGGGATGGTGGTACCGCCGGGCTCGCTCGTCGCCGGTGTCCCCGCGAAGGTCAAGCGGCCGCTGACCGACGAGGAGCGCGAGGGACTCTCCCTGAACGGTGTCTTCTACGTGGAGCTGGCGAAGGCGCACCGCGGGATCCACGAGTAGCCCCGCCCACGCCGCGGTACGGGCGGCGGCCCTACTCGGCGGCGGGGACGGGCTCCGCCTCCGCCGCGCCGTGCTCGGCCGCCGTCTTCCTGGCCTTGCGGCGGACGACGAGCATCGAGGCGAGACCGACGAGGACCGCGGCGACCAGACCGAGCCACGAGAAGCGCTTGAGCCAGGACTCGGCGACGACACCGACGTAGTAGATGACCGCGGTGGTGCCCCCGGCCCAGATGATGCCGCCGAGGACGTTGGCGATCAGGAACTTCCAGTACGGCATCCGCAGCACACCGGCGAGCGGTCCCGCGAAGATCCGCAGCAGGGCGATGAAGCGGCCGAAGAAGACGGCCCACATGCCCCACTTCTGGAAGGAACGCTCCGCCGTGGCGACATGGGCCTCGCCGAAGTGCCGTGGGAACTTCGCGCCGAGCCAGGCGAGCAGCGGACGTCCGCCCTTGCGGCCGATGGCGTAGCCGATGGAGTCGCCGACGATGGCCCCGAGGCTGGCGCAGGCGCCGAGGACGACGGGGTTGATGCCGCCGTGCTGCGAGGAGAGCAGCGCCGCCGAGACCAGGACGATCTCGCCGGGAAGCGGGATGCCCAGGCTCTCCAGGCCGATGACCAGGGCCACGAGCGCGTAGATACTGACCGCGGGCACCGTCTCGAGCCAGTCCTGGACGTGCAACGCCGGTTCCTCCCGTTTCGGTGTACGTGACCCGGCCGACCGCGTTTCGCATGATCACCGAGGTGCGCTTCCCCGGAGCGCTCGCCCGGAAGCCTACCTGGTCGCCGTGAACGGGGGCCGGGACGTGGGGCTCGTCACGCCCGCCGGCGCCAGCTCTCGTAGTGGTCGAGCAGGGTCTCCTCGACCGGGCGGTAGGTGATCCCCAGTTCCCGCACGCTCCTGCCGTTGTCGACGGGGAACCGGATGCCGAGGTGCTTGCGGATGTAGTCCTGGGTCAGTCCGAACGCCGGGCCGAGGACGCGGACCGGCCAGTGCGGAAGCGCGGTGCGGGGCAGCCGGAGGGCACGGGGATACCGGCCGCGGACGATGCGCGCCATCTCGTGGAAGGACGTCATCGTCTCGGCCGCGACGATGTAGCGGCCCTTGGCGCCCTCGTGCTCGGCCGCCGCGATGTGCGCGTCCGCGACCTCGCGGACGTCCGCCGTGGTGAAGCTGAAATCGGGAGCGCCGTAGAAGAAGTAGCCCTTGAACAGCTCGTCCAGCAGGAACAGGCTGCCGGACCGCGACGCGGGGGTGAGGGACGGGCCGAGGACCAGACCGGGGTTGACGGACACCAGGCGCCAGCGGTCCTGGGCCGCCTCCGCCGCCCACGCCTCGCGCTCGGCGAGCGTCTTCGCGTAGTGGTACGGGTTGTTCTCGACCGTGCTGGTGGTGTTGAAGTACTTCTCGGACAGGACACCGCCGTCCATGTCCCGGACGTCGACGTAGTCACCGAAGATCGCGCCGACGGTGGAGGTGAGGACGACTTTCCCGACCGTCGGTGTCCGGTCCACCCCGGCCAGGACGTTGCGGGTGCCGAGCAGCGCCGGGTCGACCATGTCCTTGCGGCCGTCCTTGATCTTCTCCGGCATCAGGAACGGCGACGCCACGTGGAAGACCACCGCGCAGCCGCTCATCGCCGCGTCGAAGGACCCTTCGGCCAGCAGATCCGCCTCGAAGAGTTCGAGCCTGCCGGGGAAGGCGTCGCCCATCTCCCGGAGCGGTGCCACCTTCGCCGTGTTCGCGGTGCTTCGGACGGTGGTGTGGACGCGGTAGCCCCGCTCCAGCAGCCGCCGCACCAGATGGCTCCCGACGAACCCGCTGCCACCGGTCACCAGTACGGTGCCCTGCCCGCGTACGCCCACGCTCGCGCTCCTCGTTCCCGCTCCCCGGCGCGCCGCCCGCCCTGCCCGGCGGCGCCCCTCGTTCGTAGGCCAGCGTCGGGCATGGCGGGCCGGAAGGGAACAGGTGTGCGCTCCCCCGGCCGGACTCCGCTTCCCGGGCGTCCGGCCGGGGTCCCCGCGTCTACGGCCTGGCCGACGGGCCCTGGGCGAACGGCGCGAGGAAGTCCTTCACCGGCAGGGCGTGGTCGACGATGCGGGTGTCGCCGATCCAGCCGTAGAAGCCCTGTCCGAAGCTCTCGTCGAACTGGGTGGCGCCGATGACGAAGGGCTTGCCGAGCGTCGCGATCCCGGTGGACGGCTGCGTGGGGTTGCGGGCGATCTTCGAGCCGTCCACGTACAGGACGGTACGGCGGCCGTCGTTGACGACGGCGACATGGGTCCAGCGGCCCACCGGCAGGGCGTGGCTCCACAACGTCGGGTCGGCGTCCTGCCGCGCCGGGTAGACGACGAACTGGAGGAAGCGCTCCGGCGACAGGTTGAGGCTGCACGTGGGCTCCAGCGGGGACCAGCCGGTCGTCTTCCCGGCGTCGCCGTTGCGTCCCTCCCAGCTCAGGACGCCCATCCAGGCGTGGTCGCCCTCGAAGGGATCGGGCAGCCTGATGAAGGTCTCGATGGTGTAGCCCCGGGTGAACTTCGCGCTGTTGAGCGCGGCTTGGGCGCTCGTCGAGAGGACGGCGCCGCGGTCCGGACCCTTTCCGCCGTCGAAGTGGAGGCTGGCGTGGGCGGGCTGGCCCGGATGGTGGTCCGCCGACCAGGTCAGGACGTCGGGGCCGCTCGCGTGGAGCCGGCTCGCGGTGAGGTCGTTCCCGTTGCCCGTGAGATCGCGGACGACCGTGCCGTCCGTGACCGGAGCGCCCGGGCTCGTGCCGGAGCCGTCGAAGCGCCAGTAGGCGACGGTGCCGCGCGGCATCACGGCCGAGGCGGGTCGCGGCTTCGGCGGGACGACGGGCGCGAAACCCGCGAAGCGCTCGTCGAAGTCGATCCGCAGGCCGAACCGGTCGACGGGACCGGTCAGTTCGATCGTCTCGGCCTCCAGGGGAGTCCGCTTCTCGGGGTCCCGGGCGAGGAACCACGGCGCGAACGTCTCGACGTCGATGACGCCCCGTGCCAGGTCGAAGGAGTAGGTGCGGATCATTCCGGCACCCCCGTAGTAGCGGTCCTGGTAGTTGGTGATGTGGACGTGGACATCGTTGTCGTGGTCGTTGGTCAGGACCGTGCGCCCCGGTGGCCAGTAGTGTCCGCCGAGGGCGAGGAAGATCTGGTCGTTGCCGCGCACGAGCCCGTTCCACAGGCGTTCGCCGTTGTCGGACAGCCGGGCCTTGCCGTCGTCGTCGGACCAGGCGATGTCGTGTGTGGTGAGGACGGCGGGAAGGGTCGGGTGGGCGTCCAGGACACCCTGGGCCCAGCGCAGCCCCTTGTCCGACACCCGCCAGTCCAGGGCGAGCACCAGCCACTCCCGGCCGGCGGCGCGCAGTACGTGGCAGCTGTTGTAGCCGTCGGGAGAGGCGCCGCGGAAGGTGGGCATGGAGGCGTAGCGCTCGGGGCCGAACGCGGCGAGGTAGGCGCTGTCTCCGCGCTGGTCGTCGGTGGACGACGGGATGTCGTGGTTCCCGGCCAGGACGCTGTACGGGACCTTGCCGTGCAGGGTGCGGAAGGTGTCGGCGGCGCGCGAGATCTCGTCCCGGGTGCCGTGTTCGGTGACATCACCGAGGTGCGTCATGAAGGCGATGTTCGCCTCGGCGCGCTCCGCCACGAGATACCGGAAGGTCTCCCGCAGCGGCGCCGGGTCCGCGCTGTCGGCGTCGAAGAGGTACTGCGTGTCGGGGAGCACGGCCAGCGCGAAGCGCGGGCTCTCGGTGTCGAACCGGCCCCCATGGCCGGTGGTCGCGGCATGCGCCGGACCCGTCTCGAAGGCCGCGGTCGCCGCGCCGGCCGCGGGTACCGCGACCGCGGCGCGCAGCAACGCCCGTCTGTCCGGACCGTTCCGCTGTCCTGCCGTGCCCATCTGCCCTCCAGGTGAATGGAATCGAGGTCAGGAGGCAGGGTGGTGACCGGCCATGACAGGACGGTGGCAGCGAGCTGAACGAGGCATGGTGTTCGCCGCACGATCACCGCGCCACCGTCAGCCCGGGACCAGAACATGCCTATTTCACAAGGGAGTTGATAGAAAGGATCACCACCGTTCGTCCCCTCTCTCCCACAAGGAGCCCGATGTGACCGTCACCGCCGACGACATCTACGCGCTGGCCCCCTACGCCAGGACCCTGGGGGTGCGCTTCACCGCCCTGTCCGCGGAGGGCGTGGACGCCGAACTCGACTTCGTGCCCGAACTGTCCACCGCGGGAGGGGGACTGCACGGGGGCGCGCTCATGGGCCTCGCCGATGTCGCCTCGGCGGTGTGCGCGGCGCTGAACGGTCCCGTGGGCGCCGTTCCCGCCACCACCACCTCCACCACGCACTTCCTGCGACCCGTGCGCGAGGGCACCGCGTACGCGAAGGCCCGGGTACTGCGGGTGGGGCGTGACACGGCGGTCGTGGAGTGCGACATCGAGGACGAGCGGCACCGGCTCTGCACACGGGTCACCCAGACGGTGAGCGTCCGGGTGCCCGGCGGCGGGAATGTCACCGCTTCCGTTCCAGGATGATCCGTTCTCCGTCCCACAGGAGCGTGTCTCCCGGCCCCGCCAGGATCGGCGTCTCGTCGCCGCGCCGGATGACGTATCCGTCGGGTCCCGGGACGGCCCGGTAACCGTGCCGGAGGCACCAGCGCTGGGGGATGTCGATGAACATCGTCCAGGTGATGGTGATGCGGCCGGGGTCGGCCGCCTCGCGGTTGCCGACCATGCGCCGGAACAGCCGCGCCGATCTCAGGAGCGCCCGCCGGTCGCGCTTCCACACCGGCAGACCGGATGCTTCGCCCTCGTAGTCCCGGGCGAGGTCGAGCAACGTCCCACTCACGGCGCCCTTTTCTCACGTCGATGACCGGAGTGCCCGGCGAACGGACGGGCCGGCGCTTCGGGGTTCACCCTGGCCGGTCGTCGGGGCGTTCGTCGGCAGCCCGCCCCGTGAGGCGGACTTGTCCTTACCCATGCTTCAACGTGGGGCATCGTCCGGGGACACGCCCGGAGCGAGGAATCGTCGTACGGCCTTCGACGGTCCGTGGCACGGAGACAACAACACTCGCTGGGGACACACCCGTTGCCCCCTGCCACCGCTTGGTCCCGGGGTCGGACGCGTGATCCACGGCAGGTCCGGACAGCAGCACGCCCCACCCGGGGTTCCACGTCGGGTGGGGCGTCAGCAGCATCCCCGACTGGTAGTCGTTGAACGCTTGATGGGATCAGCGTAACGGCGGCCACTGACAACGACGGTGACGGCCGCGGGGCGCCCGGGCGGCGCCGCACCGGCGGCGCTCGTAACGGCGGCGCTCATGCCGGAGGTGCTCGCGCGGGCGGCGCTCATGCGGGGCGGCTTCGCCTCGGATCCGGCAGGCGTCGGGCCGGTCCCCGTCGGGCCGCGCCACTCCCCGTCAGGCCGCGCCCGCCGTCGCCGGACGGCACAGGACCACTCCGTCCCCGCCAGGCGGGACACCCATCGGCGGACGGTCCGCGAAGGATCTCCCCGGCCGCCCCCTGAGGCTCGTCACGAACCTCAAGGGAGCCGGGGTCCCACAGGTCGGAACGTCAGCCGTTCGGGCGGAGGGTCCAGATGACCGTCATCTCGCCGGTCACCGCGCCGTCACCGCGCTGGATGGCGATGGTGACGGGAAACTCGGGGCGCTGCCCGGCGTCCAGCTCCGCGACGACGTCGGCGGCGGGGCGCCCGAGGGTGGCGGTGGCCGTGACGGGACCCATCGCGAGCTTCTTGTACGCGATCTCGGCGCTGACCGCGAGCGGCACCGCGCGGGAGAGCTGGTCCCCGAAGGCGGCGAGCACGATGGCCCCGCTCGCCGACTCCCCCAGCGTGAACATGGCTCCGGCGTGCGGTCCGCCGACGTGGTTGTGGAAGTCGCCCTGGTCCGGGAGCGCCACGACGGCCTTCTCCGGAGTGGTCTCCACGAACTCGAGATTCAGGGTCCGCGCCATCGGCACGGTCGCGGCGAGCATCTCGCCGATGGTCATCTGGTCTGCGCTCATACCGCGATGTTACCCACGGGTAGGAAAATTTGGCCAGACCTGTCCCTCCGGCATCCGCACCAAAAGGCACCGGAAGCCCCCAGAAGGGCACCGGAAGACATCGTCGCCGAATACGGAGACACACTCCGGTACAGGCCTGACGAAACGCGGTGACAGAAACGTTTCACAAGCGCCCCTAACGTGACTGCCCATGTGGCCAGGAGAGCAGCCGCCCGGAGGCGAGCAGAACCCGCCGGGACAGATCCCGCAGGGGCAGAACCCGTACCAGCAGCCGGGGTACCAGCAGCCGAACCCCTATCGGCAGCCCGGATACCAGCAGACCCCGCCCCCGCAGCCGGGACAGCCCGGCCCGTACGGACCGGCGCCGGGGCAGCACCAATGGGGCGCGGCCTCCCCCGCGGGCGCGCCCGAGCCGCCGCGGGACAACGGGAACCGGACGAAGGTGATCGCCGTCGTGGCGGCCACCGCCGTGGTCGTGGCCGCCGGGGTGACCGGTGCCCTGCTGCTCGGAGGCGACAGGAACGACCGTGCGGACGGCGGCGACAAGGGAACGGGCCCGAACGCCTCCGCGAGCGCTCCCAAGAGCCCGAGCTCCTCGCCCTCCGACGGTGACGCGCGCGGAGGGGCCGGTGAGCGGCCGACCGTTCCCGGCTGGAAGGTCGTCGTCAATCCCAAGTGGGGCACGGCCTTCGACGTGCCCGCGGACTGGGAGGTGGCATCGCCCGGCACGTCGACCGGGTTCGAGCGGCACGACGCGAAGGCCGGCGACAAGCCGTTGATCATGATGTCGGCGCCCGCCTACTTCAAGTCCAAGTGGTGCAGCTCCGACGAGGACAAGGACGGCCGTACGGAGGACACCGCGCTCGGCGTCGCGGGCACCAAGGGCGCGAGCGGGGCGAGGAGCACCGACGAGGTCGCCGTGAACCAGGTCGCCTGGTGGGTGTACGGCGGCTACACGCAGCCGGACAAGAAGAGCCTGACCTTCGACAAGAAGTCCCGGCCCTACACCACGCGTTCGGGCATCACCGGAAGCGTCGCCTGGGCCCGGTCGAGGAACACGCCCCAGAAGGGGAAGTGCGCGAGCGACGGCAAGGCGGTCACGTTCGGATTCAAGAACTCCGCAGGCGACTTCGTGGCGTGGAACCTCTACGGGGCCACTGGTGTGAAGGACGAGATACCCGACGCGACCGTCCTGAGGATCCTGAGCACCGTACGGCTGCACGGCGACCCGACGGGATCCTGAAACGGGGCGTCCGGCGCCAGGAGTCCGCCCGGCGAAGCGGTCTGACGAGACGTCAGGCCTGTGCGCGGCCGGGACCAATGGGACAAGTGGCCCGATGACACCGTCGTTTCGGGGACCGCCGTGGCACCGGGGTCACAGGCCCCTCTATCGTTACCAGCCATGTGGCCAGGACAGCAGCCGCCCGGGGGCGAGCAGAACCCGCAGGACCAGAACCCGTACCAGCAGCCGGGGTACCAGCAGCCGAATCCGTATCAGCAGCCCGGATACCAGCAGCCGGGGTACCCGCAGCAGCCGGGCCCGTACGGACAGCAGCCGGGGCAGCCGCAGTGGGGAGCGCCGTCGGATCCCCTCGGCATGCCCCAGGCTCCCGGCGGCAACGGTGGCAGCGGCGGTGGAGGCGGCAACAAGACGAAGATCACCGCGATCGTCGCGGCCCTGGTCGTCGTGATCGCCGCCGGGGTCACGGGATTCCTCGTCCTGGGCGGCAAGGGCAAGAACGACGACAAGGCCGGCGGCGACCCGTCCAAGTCTCCCAAGGCGTCGGCCTCCACGTCGGCGAGCGCGAGCGCGAGTGATGCCAACCCGCGCGGTGGCGACGACGAGAAGGCGACGATCGCCGGCTGGAAGGTCGTGGTGAACCCGAAGTGGGGCACCGCCTTCGACGTGCCGCCGGACTGGAGTGTCAGCACGCCCGGCACCTTCATAGGTTTCGAGGACGACAAGAAGGGCGACGGCTCCGCGCTCATCGGCATGTCCGCGCCCGCGTTCCTCAAGGAGAAGTGGTGCACCTCCGACGCGAACAAGGACGGCCGCACCGAGGACACCGCGCTCGCCGCCGCGGGCACCAAGGGCCAGAGCGGGGCCAAGAACACCCAGGACGTGGCACGCAATGACTCCGCGTGGTGGGTCTTCGGCGGCTACACCGACCAGAAGGACGCTTCGAAGAAGCTGCTGAAGATCGGCAAGCCCGAGGCGTTCACCACCGCGTCCGGCATCGAGGGCAGCGTCGCGACGACGTACTCCAAGGGCGTCGTCAAGAAGGGCAAGTGCGACTCCGACGGCAAGGCGACCACCTTCGCCTTCAAGAACTCGGCGGGCGACTTCGTGTCCTGGACGCTCTACGCCGCCAAGGGCGTCTCGGAGGAGATCCCGGACGCGACGGTGAAGAAGATCCTCAGCACCGTACGGCTGCACGGCGACCCGACAGGTTCCTGAGCCTCAGCCGGAGCACGCGGTTCCGGGCCGCACCGGGGTCTCATCCCGGGGCGGCCGCGGGAGGCCGGCCGGCTACGGGGCGGAGCGTGCGCTTCCGGCCCTGCCGTCCGCGACAGCACGCCTCCCGCCGGGCCGGCGTGCCGGTGCGTGAGCCGGGCGGGCCGAGCGCCCGGAAGGGTCTTTGACCTCGGGTTTGGCAAGTCGGGCACCGGGCGGCCATAGTCTCCCGGTGACCTCAGCCGCCGACCTCGCCCGACCCTCCCGCCGCCCCTCATGGGCGGGCCGGAACTACACCCTCCTGACCGCCGCCGCGGTCGTCACCAACCTGGGCAGCCAGGGCGCGCTGATCGCCTCGGCGTTCGCGGTGCTCGGCGCGGGCGGCGACGGAGGCGACGTCGGCCTCGTGGCCGCGGCGCGCACCTTGCCCCTGGTGCTGTTCCTGCTGATCGGCGGAGCGGTCGCGGACCGGCTGCCACGGCATCGGGTGATGGTCGCGGCCAACGCCCTCAACTGCGTGTCGCAGGCGGCGTTCGCCGTCCTGGTCCTCTCCGGCGAGGCACGGCTGTGGCACATGATGCTGCTGTCCGCGCTCGGCGGCACCGGGCAGGCCTTCTTCAACCCGGCCGCCGAGGGCATGCTGATGTCCTCCGTCCGCGGCGAGCAGGCGAGCCGCGCGTTCGCGATGTTCCGGATGGCGATGCAGGGCGCCGGCGTGGGCGGCGCGGCCCTGGGCGGTGCGCTGGTGGCCGTGATCGGACCGGGCTGGGTGCTCGCCGTGGACGCGGTGGCCTTCGCGGTCGCCGGCGCGCTGCGTGCCTTCCTCGACGTCAGCCACATACCCCCGCGCGAGCCCGGCGGCGGTCTGCTCGCCGATCTGCGCGACGGCTGGCACGAATTCGTCGGACGGCCCTGGCTGTGGACGATCGTCGCGCAGTTCTCCGTGGTGGTCGCGGTCGTCGGGGCCGCCGACGCGGTCTACGGTCCTCTGGTCGCCCGGGACAGTCTGGGCGGGCCGGGCCCCTGGGGTCTGGCGCTCGGTGCCTTCGGCGCCGGGACCGTGGGCGGCGCACTGCTCATGACCCGCTGGAAGCCCCGCCGTCTGCTGTTCGCCGGCACCCTGTGCGTCTTCCCGCTCGCGGCACCCGCGGCCGCGCTCGCGATCCCCCTGTCCGTCGGACCGCTGTACGCCGTGATGTTCGTCAGCGGTCTGGCGATCGAGGTGTTCGGCGTGTCGTGGATGACCGCGCTGCACCAGGAGATACCCGAGGACAAGCTCTCGCGGGTGTCCGCGTACGACTGGTTCGGGTCGATCGCGATGGTTCCGCTGGCCACGGCGCTGGCGGGTCCCGTGGAGCAGGCCTTCGGCCGCACGCCCGCGCTGTGGGGCTGTGCCACGCTCGTCGTCGTGGTCACGGCGGCGGTGCTGTGCGTTCCGGACGTACGGAATCTGACGCGGCGGTCCCGGGCGGTGGCACAGGGCACGCCCGCGACGGCGTCCGACGCCGGACGCGCCCCCGTCGGTACGGAGGAATCCACCGGCCGCCTCGGCTGACGGAACGGGCCCCTGACCGGGACGTGCTGGGCCACGACGGGCTTTGCCGGTGCGGGCTGCCGTGCCGACGCGGGCTGGATCGGGGCGGGCTGTGCCAGGGCGGGCTGAATCGGGGCGGGCTGTGCCGGGGCGGGCTGAATCGGCGCTGGCTTTGCTAGCGCAGGCTGAATCGGGCCGGGCTGTGCCGGCACGGGCTGAATCGGGCCGGGCTGATCGGGCCGGGGCAAAGCGACGGCGCCTGGCGGAGCGCCGTCACAGTCGGTCGGACGGCCGGCTCAGCCGGAACAGCCGGCCCGGTCGGCTCCGCCGGAACAGCCAGCCCGGCTGGCTCACTCGGAGCGGCCAGCCCGGTCGACTCAGTCAGAAAAGCCGCCCCGTCCGCTCAGCCGGAACAGCCAGCCTGGTCGACTCACTCGGAACAGCCGACCTGTCAGCTCAGCCGGAACAGCCAGCCCGGCTGGCTCACTCGGAGCCGCCGGCCCGGTCGGCTCAGTCAGAACAGCCGCCCCCGTCCGCTCAGTCGGCCCCGTCGGGCCTCATCGGCTCAGTCGGCCCCGTCGGGCCCCGTCGGCCGGGTCGGCCGGGTCGGCCCCTGCGGCCCCGTCGGCCCCTGCGGCTCAGTCCGACAGCAGTGAGGACAACTGCGGCGAGTACGTCGCGTGCAGCACCAGCGCGGCGCTGCCGATCACGGCGGCGTCCGCGCCGAGCGGGGACGCGGCGACCTGCACCGTACGGATGTGCCGGGCCAGGGGTCTCGCGGCCAGCGCCGAGGCGACGATGTCGACGTACCGCGCCTCGATGTGCTGGAGGCCGTGACCGCCCAGGATGATGAGATCCACGTCGATGAAGTTGGCGATGCTGACCGCGAGCGAGCCGACGTGTTCCGCGGCCTCGTCGATGACGGCCGCCGCGACGGGGTCACCGGCTCCTGCCGCGAGCCGGATCGCGGCATGGTCGACGGAGCCCGGATCCCTCGCGAACAAGGACGCGAGGGCACTGTCGCCGCCCGGGTCCGCGGCGAGCCGACGGTGTGTCGCGGAGACGATCGCGGACGGGTTGACGAGTCCCTCCAGGCAGCCCCGGTTGCCGCAGTAGCACTCCGGTCCGTCGGGCAGCACCGAGGAGTGACCGAACTCGCCGGCGTTGAACGAGCCACCCCTGTACACCTGGTGATTGAGGATCAGACCTCCGCCGATGCCCGTGCCGAGGTACAGGTAGGCGAAGTTGGCGACGCCCTTGCCGACCCCGGACCAGCGTTCGCCGATGGCGGCGGCGGTGGCGTCGTTGTCCAGGGTCACCGGCAGCCCGGTGGCGTCGCTGAGCATGCTCTGCAAGGGCACCCGGGTCCAGTGCGCGAGCTGCGGCGGAGCGACGATCACCCCGAGTTCCTGGTCGATCGGTCCCGGCGTCGCGAGACCGAGTCCCAGCACCTTCTCACGCGGCACCTTCGCCTCGTCCAGCACCTCGGCGACCAGGTCGGCCATGGCGGACACGACGTGGGACGGATCGGTGCCGGGCGGGGTGGGCCGCCGGATGACGACCAGCGGCCGGCCCAGCAGGTCGACGACGGCGCAGGTGAGTTCGACCGGGTCGAGGACGAGCCCCACGGCACTGCCGGCGTCGGCGTTGATCCGCAGGGTGGTTCGGGGCTTGCCTCCGCTGGCGACCCGGCTGGCTCCGTCCTCGCGAACGATCCCCTCGTCCAGCAGCCGGCGCACGATGCCGGAGACCGTCTGGGGGGTGAGGCCGGTCCGCTGAGCGATCTCGACCCGGCTGATGCCGTCCGTGAGTTGGATCTGGTCGAGGACCACCGCCCGGTTGTATCGCCCGACCTTGGGAAGATTTGTTCCTGCTTGCCGCACGAATCGTCCTCTCTTGTGCCAGCTCACTGACAATACCGCCGCCGGGGCGTTGACTTAGTAAAACAAATGGATTTAAAGTCCGGTCCCGCAGACGAAACACGCAGGAGCTGGAGGCACCAGGCAGTGCCATCGGAGGCAAGTTGATGTCCAAGAGAATTCGCGTCCCGCACCGCTCGGACTCGGGCGACCGGCGCGGCCTCCGCAGCGCGGGGTTCCGCTCATGAGTGGCACACCGGTCCTGCTGGAGATGCGATCGATCACCAAGACGTTCCCGGGCGTGAAGGCCCTGGAGGACGTCAGCCTGGTGGTGAACGAGGGCGAGATCCACGCGATCTGCGGCGAGAACGGCGCCGGCAAGTCCACGCTCATGAAGGTGCTGAGCGGGGTGCACCCGCACGGCAGTTACACGGGCGACATCGTCTACCGCGGCGAGAGCGTCCAGTTCCACGACATCCGGGCCAGCGAGCAGGCCGGCATCGTGATCATCCATCAGGAACTGGCGCTGGTCCCGGGCATGTCGATCACCGAGAACCTGTTCCTCGGCAACGAGCCGCGCAGACGCGGTGCGATCGACTGGAAGACCGCGCAGCGGCGGGCCGTCGAACTGATGGAGCAGGTCGGACTCCGGGAGGACCCGGACACGCTGATCAAGGACATCGGTGTCGGCAAGCAGCAACTCGTCGAGATAGCCAAGGCGTTCGCCAAGGACGTGAAGCTGCTCATCCTCGACGAGCCGACCGCCGCCCTGAACGAGGCCGACTCGCAGCATCTGCTGGATCTGCTGCGCGGCTTCCGGGAGCGGGGGATCACCTCGATCATGATCTCGCACAAGCTCAACGAGATCGAGGCGGTCGCCGACACCATCACGATCCTGCGCGACGGCCGGACCATCGAGAGCCTCGACGTCAAGGCCGACGGGGTCAACGAGGACCGCATCGTACGGGGCATGGTCGGCCGGGAGCTCAACAGCCGCTTCCCCGACCACACTCCCGCCATCGGCGAAGTGTTCTTCGAGGTCAGCGACTGGACGGTGCGGCACCCGAGCGCGGAGGACCGGCTCGTGTGCAAGGGCTCGGCCTTCACCGTCCGGCGCGGCGAGATCGTCGGCTTCGCCGGACTCATGGGAGCCGGGCGCACCGAACTGGCCATGAGCCTGTTCGGCCGCTCCTACGGCCACTACCTCTCCGGCCGGGTCTTCAAGGACGGCAGCGAGATCCGGCTGAAGTCGGTGGCGGACGCCATCAAGCACGGACTCGCCTATGTCAGCGAGGACCGCAAGTCCATCGGCCTCAATCTGCTGGACGACATCAAGACCTCGATGGTGGCCGCCAAGCTGTCGAAGATCGCCCGGCGCCGGGTCGTCGATCCGGTGCGCGAGCACCGTGTCGCCGAGGAGTACCGCCAGAGCCTGCGGATCAAGACGCCGAGTGTCGACGAGGGCGTGGTGAAGCTCTCGGGCGGCAACCAGCAGAAGGTGGTCCTCGCGAAGTGGATGTTCACCGATCCCGACCTGCTGATCCTCGACGAGCCGACCCGCGGCATCGACGTGGGCGCCAAGTACGAGATCTACGGGATCATCCAGCGGCTCGTGAGCCAGGGCAAGGGCGTCATCGTCATCTCCTCGGAGCTGCCCGAGCTCATCGGACTGTGCGACCGCATCTACACGGTGTTCGAAGGCGCCATCACCGGTGAGGTGACCCGGCAGGAAGCGAACCCGGAACTCCTGATGAAGAAGATGACCTCTCTCACGAAGACAGCGACCACATGAGCCGCATCACAGAACTTCAGAAGAACCTCTTCGGAGGTACCACTTCCAACGCCCGCCAGTTCGGCATGATCTCCACGCTCGTGGCGATCGTCGTGCTGTTCCAGATCTGGACCGGAGGGCTGACCCTGACCTCCGGCAACCTGATCGCCGTGGTCAGCCAGTACTCCTACATCCTGATCCTCGCGATCGGCATGCTGATGGTGATCGTCGCCGGCCACATCGACCTCTCGGTCGGTTCGGTCGCCGCGTTCACCGGCATCGTGGTCGCCAAGGTGATGCAGGAGTACTCGCTCCCGTGGCCCCTGGGCATCGTGCTGGGCCTCCTGGTGGGCGCGGCGATCGGCGCCTGGCAGGGCTTCTGGGTCGCCTACGTGGGGGTGCCGGCGTTCATCGTCACCCTGGCCGGGATGCTGCTGTTCCGGGGCGGCAACCAGTACATCGGCAACGCCGACACCGTGCCGGTGCCGACGGGCTTCCGCGACATCGGTGCCGGATTCCTCCCGGAGGTCGGCCCCGACACCGGTTACAACAACCTGACCCTGCTGCTGGGCCTCGCCGCCTGCCTCGGCGTGGCGTGGCGGGAGTGGAGCGCGCGCAAGACCCGGCGCGAGATGAACGCCGACGCCCCTCCGCTGTGGGTGGCCGGGGTACGGCTGGCCGTCATGCTGACCGTGATCATCTTCGCGACGCTGCGCTTCGCCGGCGGCCGGATCGGGACCAGCGTGCCCATCTCCGGCATCATCCTCATCGTCCTGGTGCTCGCCTACTCGTACTACACGCGCAACACCATCGGCGGCCGGCACATCTACGCCGTCGGCGGCAACTCCCGCGCGGCCGAGCTGTCCGGTGTGAAGCTCAAGCAGGTCAACTTCTTCGTCATGATGAACATGTCCGTCCTCGCCGCGCTGGCGGGCATGATCTTCGTGGCGCGCTCCGCGGCCTCCGGCCCCCAGGACGGACTGAGCTGGGAACTCGACGCCATCGCGGCCGTGTTCATCGGCGGTGCGGCGGTCTCGGGCGGCCTCGGAACCATCAGCGGCTCCATCGTCGGTGGTCTCGTCATGGCCCTGCTCAACAACGGCCTCCAACTGGAGGGCGTCGGCTCGGACATGGTCCAGATCATCAAGGGCCTGGTCCTGCTGCTCGCCGTCGCCTTCGACGTCTACAGCAAGAAGCAGGGGCGCTTCTCGATCATCGGGACTCTGACACGCCCCTTCCAGCGCGACGAGCCGACGATCCCGGCCCAACCGTCCGGGCAGTCCGCCCATTCCGACAAGGCAGAGGTCACGAGCTGAGCGCCGAGTCGTCACCCAGCACGCCGTCCTGCACGGCGTCCCACTCACCCCGTACCACCGTAAGAAAGGCTCACCCCACCATGCGCAGAGGCATCATCAGAGGGATCGCCGCCGTCGGCGCCGTCGCACTGCTCGGCCTGGGCACGGCGTGCTCCAACAACCGTGAGGGCTCCACCTCCGGCGGCGGTGACGCCAAGGGATTCGCGAAGAACTCCCTCGTCGGCGTAGCGCTTCCCGCGAAGACCTCGGAGAACTGGGTGCTCGCGGGCGACCTGTTCACCAACGGCCTCAAGAGCGCCGGTTTCAAGGCCGACGTGCAGTACGCGGGAGCCTCGACGACGGTCGCCGACCAGCAGGCGCAGATCTCCTCCATGGTCACCAAGGGTGCCAAGGTCATCGTGATCGGCGCGACCGACGCCTCGCAGCTGTCCACCCAGGTGGCCGCGGCCAAGCAGGCGGGTGCCAAGGTCATCGCCTACGACCGTCTCATCACCAACACCAAGGACGTCGACTACTACATCGCGTTCGACAACTACAAGGTCGGCCAGCTCCAGGGCCAGGCCCTGATCAACGGCATGAAGGCCAAGAAGCCGAAGGGCCCCTGGACGATCGAGCTGTTCTCCGGCTCCCCGGACGACAACAACTCCAAGGTGTTCTTCGACGGCGCGATGAGCGTGCTGAAGCCCCTCATCGACAAGGGCGACATCGTTGTCGGGTCGGGCCAGACGGCCATCAAGCAGACCGCGATCCAGGGCTGGAAGGCGGAGAACGCCCAGTCCCGCATGGACGGCCTGCTGACCTCGACGTACAACGGCAAGAAGAAGCTCGACGGCGTCCTGTCGCCGAACGACACGCTCGCCCGCGCGATCATCACCTCGGTCAAGGGCGCCGGCAAGCCGGTCCCGGTCGTCACCGGCCAGGACTCCGAGGTCGAGTCGGTGAAGTCGATCATGGCCGGTGAGCAGTACTCGACCATCAACAAGGACACCCGCAAGCTCGTCGCGGAGACCATCAAGATGGTCCAGTCCCTCCAGAAGGGCGACAAGCCGCAGATCAACGACACCAAGTCGTACAACAACGGCTCCAAGGTCGTCCCGTCGTACCTCCTCCCGCCGGTCATCGTGACCAAGGAGAACGCGGCCGAGGCGTACGCCAACGACCCGCAGCTGGCGCCCCTCACCAAGTAACGGGCCCCGACGCCGCTGTCCCGCCCCGGAGTTCACCGGGTGCGGGACAGCGGCGTTCCTGGCGTGTCAGCCGATGCCGAAGGACCCGCCGGGCGGCTCGGGCGACATGACGGCGTCCTCGTCGCGCACCGCAGCGGCCGAGCCGATGAAGTCCCGCAGCGCGGCGCCGTGTTCGACCCGTGCCGGGAAGGTGTCGGCGGCGGTACGGCGGGCCAGGACCGCCGTGTCGAGCGGGTGGTGGGAGGCCACGAGCACGGCGTTTCCGAAGCGCCGGCCGCGCAGCACGCCGGGTTCGGCGATCAGCGCGATCTCCTCGAACACCGTCGAGAACGTGGCGAGTTGGGAGCGGAGGAAGGCGAAGGGCGCCGCGTCCGCGAGGTTGGCGAGGTAGACACCGCCGGGGCGCAGCACGCGCTCGGCGGCGCTCGCGTAGGCGGTGGAGGTCAGATGCGCCGGCACGCGCGAGCCGCCGAAGACGTCCGCGATCAGGATGTCGACGGAGGCGGGGTCGGCGGCCTCGGTCCACGCGCGGGCGTCGGCCCGGTGCAGCTCGATGCCGGTGCCCTCGGGCACCGGCAGACACTCGACGATCATGTCCAGCAGGCCCTTGTCCGCCTCGACCACGTCCTGGCGCGAACCGGGCCGGGTGGCCGCGACGTAGCGGGGCAGGGTGAGCGCCCCGCCGCCGAGGTGCAGCACGTCCAGGGCGCGCCCCGGTTCCGCCACCGTGTCCAGCACGTGCCCGAGCCGCCGGGTGTACTCGAACTCCAGGTGCGTCGGTTCGTCCAGGTCGACGTACGACTGGGGCGCGCCGTCCACGGTCAGCAGCCACGCCCGCTCGCGGTCGACGTCGGGCATCAGCTTGGCGGTCCCGTGATCCACGGCCCGCGTCACGGGTATCGGCTCGTCCACGGGTCCATTGTGCGGCACTCGCGGGACGCGAACGGGGCCCGCCCCGTCAGGGGTGGGCCCCGCGTCACCGTCCTTCGGCCGGGCGTCAGCCGACCGAGGTCACCGTCCCGGCGCCGACCGTGCGGCCTCCTTCGCGGATCGCGAAGCCGAGACCGGGCTCCAGCGGCACCTCGCGGCCGAGCTCGACCGTCATGTCGACGGTGTCGCCGGGCCGGGCGACGGGCAGCTCGCCGAGGTCGACGTCGCCGACCACGTCGGCGGTGCGGATGTAGAACTGCGGCCGGTACCCGGTGGCGACCGCTGTCGTACGGCCGCCCTCGCGCGTCGACAGGACGTAGACCCGCGCCGTGAAGCGACTGCTGGGCACGACGCTGCCGGGCGCGGAGACGACGTGCCCGCGGCGGACCGCGTCGCGGGGCACTCCGCGCAGCAGCAGCGCCACGTTGTCGCCTGCCTGCGCCTCCTGCATGGGCTTGCCGAAGGTCTCCAGGCCGGTGACCACGGTGTCGACGCCGGCGCCGAGCACCTCGACCCGGTCTCCGACGTGGACCGTGCCGCGCTCCACGGCACCGGTGACGACCGTTCCGCGTCCGGTGATGGTGAGCACGTTCTCGACGGGCATCAGGAACGGCGCGTCGAGATAGCGCTCGGGCATCGGCACATAGGTGTCCACGGCGTCGAGCAGCGCGTCGATCGAGGCTGTCCAACGGGGGTCCCCCTCAAGGGCCTTGAGGCCGGACACCCGTACGACGGGCACCGAGTCGCCCCCGTAGCCCTGCGCGGAGAGCAGTTCGCGGACCTCCAGCTCGACCAGGTCCGTGAGCTCCTCGTCCCCCGCGTCGGCCTTGTTGAGGGCGACGACGATGTGGTCGACGCCCACCTGCCGCGCGAGCAGCACGTGTTCGGCGGTCTGCGGCATGATCCCGTCCAGCGCGGACACGACGAGGATGGCCCCGTCGAGCTGGGCCGCGCCGGTGACCATGTTCTTGACGTAGTCGGCGTGGCCCGGCATGTCCACGTGCGCGTAGTGCCGGGTGTCGGTCTCGTACTCGACGTGCGCGATGTTGATGGTGATGCCGCGCGCGGCCTCCTCGGGCGCCCGGTCGATCCGGTCGAACGGGACGAACGTGCCGGAGCCGCGCTCGGCGAGGACCTTGGTGATGGCGGCGGTCAGGGTGGTCTTGCCGTGGTCGACGTGACCCATGGTGCCGATGTTCAGGTGCGGTTTGGTGCGCACGTAAGCCGTCTTGGGCATGGCGGTTCCTCGAAGCCTCTTCGATGTCGGCGGAGCCGAGTGATGGTCCCGGCGCGGCCGGGACGGGGACCCCCTGGAGTGACCGACCCTCCCCCTGCGGGGTCCGCCGGACGATCCGGGAAGGGTCAGCTTCGGGCGCCGTCGACGGCTGCCGCGATGATCTGGACGGCAGCCTTCGGCGCATCCGCGACCGCGGATGCTGCGAGGAGGAAGGCGTACCGGAACATGAGGAGATCATCTCCGACGGTTCCGGCCGCGTCGAACGATTTTCGGTGCCCCGGGGACCGGTGGGGTCCGGGTGGTGCCGCGGGGTCCGTGGGGTTCGTCCCGGGTGGCGCCCGCGCCTCAGGGACCGATGTTCTTGAGCGCCTCGCGCACGGACAGCGGCGCGAGCCTCGCCCGCTCCGCGGTCACGAAGTCCCGTACGGCGCCCGGGTCGGTCTTGGCGTATTCGCGCAGACACCATCCGATGGCCTTGCGGACGAAGAAGTCGGGATGGCCGGACTGCCGGACGCAGTACGCGAAGAGGCGCCCGGTGTCGGTGGCCTCCTTGTACCGGAGCTGATGGAGCAGGGCGGTGCGGGCGACCCACAGGTCGTCGTCCTCGATCCAGGCGTCCATGTCGGCGCGCAGGCGCGGATCCGCGGCCACGAGACCTCCCACCACGTGCGCGGCGAGCAGGTCGACGGTGTCCCACCAGGGGACGGTGGACACGAGGTGACGGGCCACCGGCAGGAAGCCCGACGACAGGCGTGACACGTGGCGGCGCAGATAGTCGACGGCGAAGTACTGGTACTCGCGCTCCGGCAGCCGCCAGCAGCGCAGCGCGAGCGCGGTGCAGTCCCGTTCGGCGGGCCGCGCGGTGTCCCGGAGCACGGTGCGGGACAGGGCCCGGCGCTCGGGGGTGGTCAGCCCGAGGAAGGGGGCGACGTCCTTCATGTACGCGCGCATCGAAGCGGCCCGCTCGGGGTCGGCGGCCGCCGGATAGACGGTCGTGAGCCGGTCCAGGAGGGTGTCCGCGAGAACGCTGTCCGGCACCTCGAACCGCGCACCCGACGTACCGGAACCTGTGACGCCCATGAGACGAACCATACGGCGATCACACACACGCGTCGGCTAATGTCGCCGGATGCTCGATGCCACCCTCCGCTCTGGGGGCACCGCCACGGCCGCTCCCCCGGCCGCCGTCACGGAACTCGCCGTCGCCGCCGACCAGGTCGCCGGCCCGGAGATCTCCGTCGCCGCACCCGCGGTCCGCGCCGCCGAACGCACCGACCTCTCCGGGCGCCTGCTGAGAGCACTGCTCTCGCCGTGGTCGCGGCTCTGTCTGCTGGTCGTCCTGCTCGCGGCGGCCGCGTCGAGCGTGCTCCTCTTCGACCCGCAGCGGCTGCTCGCCGACGGCTGGCCGCCGCAGCTCGGCGGCGCCGCGGCGGCCGTCGCGTTCGCCGTGGCGTACGGACTGTGCACGGTCGCCTTCGTGCCCCGGCCGCTGCTCAACCTGGCGGCCGGCGCCGTGTTCGGATCGCAGCTGGGTCTGGGAACGGCGCTGGTGGGCACGGTGCTCGGCGCGGGCGTCGCCTTCGGGCTCGGCCGGATCCTCGGGCAGGACGCGCTGCGGCCGCTGCTGCGGGCCCGCTGGCTGAAGGCGGCGGACGGTCAGCTCAGCCGGCACGGCTTCCGTTCCATGATGGTGGCCCGGCTGTTTCCCGGGGTGCCGTTCTGGGCCGCGAACTACTGTGCCGCCGTCTCCCGTATGGGCTGGCTTCCCTTCCTGGCCGCGACGGCGCTCGGCTCGATCCCGAACACCGCCGCGTACGCCGTCGCCGGCGCCCGGGCCTCGTCGCCGACCTCCCCGGCCTTCCTGATCGCGATGGCCCTGATCACCGTCCCCGCGCTGGTCGGCACGGTGGTGGCCTGGCGCAAGCGCCACCACCTGCGCGGCCACTGACACCCGCAGGGCACCGGTACGAGGGAACGGCCGCGCCCGTTACGGACGCACGGCCTCCAGGATCATCGCGTTCGCCAGTCCCCCCGCCTCGCACATCGTCTGGAGTGCGTAGCGGGCGCCCCGGGCGCGCATCGCGTGCACGAGGGTCGTGGTGAGGCGGGTGCCGCTCGCGCCGAGCGGATGGCCGATCGCGATGGCTCCGCCGTGCACGTTGACCTTGGACAGGTCGGCTCCCGTCTCCTGCTGCCAGGCCAGAACGACGGCGGCGAAGGCCTCGTTCACCTCGAAGAGGTCGATGTCGCCGAGGCCGAGGCCGGCCCTGCGCAGCACCTTCTCGGTGGCCGGGATGACGCCGGTGAGCATCAGCAGCGGATCGGAACCGGTGACGGCGAAGCTGTGCAGCCGTGCGAGCGGCCGCAGGCCGAGACGGGCGGCGGTCTCGGCGGACGTGATGAGCACGGCGGAGGCGCCGTCGTTGACCGGACTCGCGTTCCCGGCGGTGACGGACCAGTCGATCTGCGGGAAGCGCTCGGCGAATCCCGGGTCGTAGTACGCGGGCTTCAGTCCGGCGAGTATCTCCGGGGTGCTGCCGGGGCGGACGCTCTCGTCCCGGGTGAGCCCCTGGAGGGGCGCGACCTCGGCGTCGAAGAGACCGCCGTCCCACGCCTGTGCCGCCTTGCGGTGCGAGTCGACCGCGAAGGCGTCCATCCGCTCGCGGGTGATGCCCCACTTGGCCGCGATGAGCTCGGCGCTGACGCCCTGCGGCACCAGACCTTCGGGATAGCGCTCGGCGACTCCGGGGCCGAAGGGGTCCGCGCCCGCCGGCACGTTGGACCACATCGGCACCCGGCTCATCGACTCCACGCCACAGGCCACGACCATGTCGTACGCCCCCGACATGACGCCCTGGGCGGCGAAGTGCACCGCCTGCTGCGAGGAGCCGCACTGGCGGTCCACGGTGGTCGCGGGGACCGTCTCGGGGAATCCGGCCGAGAGCAGGGCGTACCGGGTGGTGTTCATGGCCTGCTCGCCGACCTGGTCGACGGTGCCGCCGATGACGTCGTCGACGAGCGCCGGGTCGATCCCGGAGCGTTCGACGAGCGCGCGCAGGGTGTGGGCCAGGAGTTCCACGGGGTGGACGTGGGCGAGCGAGCCGTTCGGCTTTCCCTTGCCCACGGGCGTGCGTACGGCTTCGACGATCACGGCGTCACGCATGGCATGCCTCTCAGATCCGTGAGTGAGTTGGATTTCCAAACCCACTAAGTGACCCAAGAGTAACCTAGTGAGTTGGAACATCCAACCCACCTTCGTAGACTGGCGGCATGAAGGACCCCCGCCCCTGCTCGATCGCAGCGACGCTCGCCCTCGTCGGCGAGAAGTACTCCCTGCTCGTCCTGCGCGAGGTGTCGCTCGGCGCCACCCGCTTCGACCAGCTGGCACGCAACACCGGCGCCCCCCGCGACGTCCTGACGACCAGGCTCAAGCGGCTCGTCGAGGCCGGGCTGCTGGAGAAGGCGGAGTACAGCGACCGCCCCAAACGCTACGAGTACCGGCCGACACGGGCGGGCCTCGAGCTCGAGTCCGTCCTGCTGATGCTGATGTCCTGGGGGGATCGCCACCTCCAGGAGGACGGTTTCCGGCCCATGGTGCTGGAGCACACCTGCGGCCACGAGCTGGTCCCCCAGGTCGTCTGCCGGGAATGCGGCGAGCGGGTCGAGCACGCGTCGGTGACGCCCCACCCGCAGGCCCCGGGCTGGACGGTGACAGGACCCGTCGCCCCGTAGCCGCCGCGTTCCCGGGCCCCCGACACGACGGCCGGCCACGGAGGTTAGGGTTGCCTCAGCGCCCGCGATCACCGCATCCCCGTGATCGCGCGTGCCCCATCTCCCTTTCCGCGATCAGCACTTGGACCACGTGCCTTCATGTCCTGGATTCAATCCCTCGTCCTCGGGCTCGTCCAAGGGCTGACCGAGTTCCTCCCCGTCTCCTCCAGCGCGCATCTGCGCCTGACCGCGGCCTTCGCGGGCTGGGACGATCCCGGTGCGGCGTTCACCGCGATCACGCAGCTCGGCACGGAGGCCGCGGTGCTGATCTACTTCCGCAAGGACGTGGGAAGGATCCTGTCGGCTTGGTTCCGCTCGCTCACGGACAAGGCGATGCGCGGCGACCACGACGCCCAGATGGGATGGCTGGTGATCGTCGGCTCCCTCCCCATCGGGGTGCTCGGCGTCACGCTCAAGGACCAGATCGAGGGACCGTTCCGCGATCTGCGGGTCACCGCCACCATGCTGATCGTGATGGGCGTCGTCATAGGCGTGGCCGACCGGCTCGCGGCGCGCGACGAGACGGGCGGCAGACACCGCGCGGCCAAGCAGCGCAAGGTACTTGAGGACCTGAACACCAAGGACGGCCTGCTGTACGGGCTCTGCCAGGCGATGGCCCTGGTCCCCGGCGTCTCCCGGTCCGGCGCGACCATCAGCGGCGGTCTGTTCATGGGCTACACCCGCGCCGCGGCGGCCCGCTACTCCTTCCTCCTCGCCATGCCGGCCGTCCTGGCCTCCGGCGCCTTCGAACTCAAGGACGCGGCCGCGGAGGGCCACGTCTCCTGGGGGCCCACCGTCTTCGCGACGGTCATCGCCTTCGCGGTCGGCTACGCCGTGATCGCGTGGTTCATGAAGTTCATCTCCCACAAGAGCTTCATGCCGTTCGTCTGGTACCGCGTCACCCTCGGATTCGTCCTCCTCGGCCTGGTGGGCGCCGACGTGCTCAGCCCGCACGCGGCCGAATCGTCGGGCTGAGCGCGCCGCCGGTCAGACGTTCCGGGAACGATGGGCCGTCTGGCCGAACGCTTCTGCGGACCGGGTCGCGACGATTTAGCGTGGCCTCTCCGACTGGAGGTGGAGCATGCCGAAAGATCCCGCGCTGAGCCGGTTGGGCACCGAAGCGCGCAGTGTGAAGTTCCCGGACGGCAGCCGCGGGGTCATCCTCGTGCGGGCCGGTATCCCTCAGGACGAGGCGGAGGCGCTCGCGGCCCGGGTCTGGGCCGAACGCCCCGAGCCCGGCGGCCCGATCGGCTGACGCGAGGAAGTCCGTCAGAGGTCCGATGGAGCACCCCGGGCGATCACACCGGCCGGGGATTCCACCTCCGCCCCTCGGATCCGGCGCATCCGCCGCCCCGCCCGATTCACCCGTCCCGGGGAAACCGGTCCGACGGCCTCAACTCGATCCACGGACCGTGGAGTTCGACCGACGGAGCGGCATCGCCCCCCGCCATCGTGACGCAGCACATACGACGTGCGTAGCCGCCCGGTAGCGCAGTGTCAGTCCTTGCGCCTAGGCTGGTCCGCATGTCCCCCGATGCCACCCCGCCTGGTTCCGTGCGGTCTGCCGCCGCGTTGAACGAACAGATCCGCGCCCTGTGGACGCGGACCGGCGGCTCCCTGTCCGCACAGGAGCGGGCGGAGTACGAACTGTTGATCGTGAAGTGGGCCGAGGCGATACGCGGCGAGATCATCGAAGCCGCGTAGACCCGCCCGGGCTCCCCGCCCCCGGCTCCTGTCCCATCCCGGCACCACCCACGGAACGCCCGCGGCGACCGCCTGCCCCGATCAAGCGGCCACCGCACGCCGGCCGACGCCCGGCCGAAGCCTCCCGGACACCGAATATCCCCGCCCAGGCCCTTGGCGTGGCAGGCGGAGTGGCCAACACTGAGCCGATGACGCAGCGTGTGGAGCTCGCGACCGTGTTGGACCGGTTCTCCGTGGACGAGATCGTCACCGGATACGCGGTGGCCGTCGACGACGGCGACTGGGCCGCTTACCGAGGGCTGTTCGCGCCGAAGGGCCGCGCCGACTACCGATCGGCCGGCGGCATCGAGGGCGACGCCGGCCAGGTCGCCGAGTGGCTCGCGCGGAGCCTGGACCTGTTCTCGATGCGCCAGCATCTGATCGTCAACCGGCGGGTGCGGTTCGGCGTCCTGGAGCAGGACACCGGAGACACCGCCGAGGTACGGGCGGACTACATCAATCCGATGCGGTTCGCCGGACAGGACGGCGACGCGACCGCGCCCGACCTCGTGTGCGGCGGCCGCTACACCTTCGGCCTGCTGCGCACCGCGGACGGCTGGCGGCTGCGCCAGGTGGTCGTCCAGGAGAAATGGCGCCGGATGCCGCAGCCCCGGCCCGCACCCGCGGCCACCTGAGAACCGACCGCCCGCGCCCACATCCACGCCCAGGCCCACGCACACTGCCACGCCCACGCACACGCCTGGGCCTGGGCCCGCGCCCACCGCCACCGCCACCGCCACCGCCACCGCCACCGCCACCGCCACCGAAGGATCTCTCCTCCCCACCGAGGACCGACGCCCCCGGTGCACCGTCTCCTCCGCGCGCCCCTCGGCGGCCGCCACGCCCCCTGTCGTAGATCGCCGCCGACGCGCACACTGGAGACACCACGGGGCAGGGAGGCGAAGGATGAACAGGCCCGACCGCGCACTCGGCCCATGGCTGGTCTCCCCCTGGCGGCGTGGGGTCGTCGCCGTGCTGGCGGGCGCCCTGCCCATGCTCGCGTTCCCCGCTCCGTCCTGGTGGTGGTTCGCGTACGTGGCCCTGGTGCCCTGGATGCTCCTGGCACGATCGGCGCCCACGGGCCGGCGTGCCGCGTACGACGGCTGGCTCGGCGGGTTCGGGTTCCTGCTGGCCGTGCACCACTGGCTGCTGCCGAGCCTGCACGTCTTCCTGGTGGTCATAGCGGCGCTGCTCGGCGCCCTGTGGGCCCCCTGGGGCTGGCTCGTCCGGCGGTTCCTGGCCGGGGTGCCCTCACCGGGCCGGGTCGGTGCCGCCCTCCTCGTCCTGCCGTCCGGGTGGCTGATGGTGGAACTCGTCCGGTCCTGGCAGGGCCTGGGCGGTCCCTGGGGTCTGCTCGGATCGAGCCAGTGGCAGGTGGAACCGGCGCTTCGGCTGGCCTCGGTCGGCGGGGTGTGGCTGCTCAGCTTCCTGGTGGTGGCGGTCAACGTCGCCGCCGCCGTGCTGATCTCGGTGCGTGAGTCCCGTATGCCCGCCGTGGCCGGACTGGTCGCGACGGCGGCCGCCACCTCGGCTGCCTGGGCGTGGTCGCCGCGCCCGGAGGTCGACGGCCGGGTGCGGATCGCGGTCGTCCAGCCCGGTGTCGTGGACGGCAGCATCAGCGGCGACAAGCGCTTCGCGCGTGAGGAGACCCTGACCCGTCAGCTCGTCGGCAAGGGCGCCGACCTGGTCGTCTGGGGCGAGAGCAGCGTCGGCTTCGACCTGGCCGACCGGCCCGATCTGGCCCGCCGCATCGCCACGCTGTCCCACGAGGTCGGAGCGGACATCCTGGTGAACGTCGACGCCCGGCGTTCCGACCGACCCGGCATCTACAAGAGCTCGGTCCTGGTGGGCCCGCACGGTCCGACGGGCGACCGCTACGACAAGATGCGGCTGGTCCCGTTCGGCGAGTACGTGCCCGCGCGCTCCCTGCTCGGCTGGGCCACCTCGGTCGGCAAGGCCGCGGGCGAGGACCGCAGGCGGGGCAGCGAACAAGTGGTGATGAACGTCGGGCACGGCCTGCGCGTCGGTCCCATGATCTGCTTCGAGACGGCGTTCCCCGACATGAGCCGCCACCTCGCCCAGGACGGTGCCGACGTGCTGGTGGCCCAGTCCTCGACGTCCACGTTCCAGCACACCTGGGCCCCCGAGCAGCACGCCTCGCTCGCCGCGCTGCGTGCGGCGGAGACCGGTCGTTCCATGGTGCACGCGACTCTCACCGGTGTCTCGGCCGTCTACGGCCCGGACGGCGGGCGCATCGGCTCGTGGCTCGGCACGGACACCAGCAGCGCGGTGGTCTACGAGGTGCCGGTGGCCCGGGGAATCACTCCGTACGTCCGGTTCGGCGACTGGCCCGTGCACGGGGCGCTGCTGGTGCTGGCGGCGCTGTGCGTGACCGAGGGCTCGCGCGCGTTCAGACTGCGGCGGACCGCTCCTGGACCGCTTGGACCACCCGCTCGCACACCTCGTGAGTCGCCAGCGCGTCCCGGGCGCTGAGCACCTTCCCCGAGCCCACGGCGTCGAGGAACGCGAGAACCGCCTGCTCGATGCCGCGCTGTCTGGCCACCGGCACCCAGTCGCCGCGCCGGCGCACGGTCGGCTGCCCCTTGTGGTCGATCACCTCGGCGAGGTTGACCACCTGCCGCTTGGTGTCCTGGCCCGAGACCTCCAGGATCTCCTCGCTCGAACCGCTGAGCCGGTTCATCACACCCAGTGCGGTGAATCCGTCCCCGGCGAGCTGGAGCACGACATGGTGGAGCAGCCCGTCCTCGACGCGGGCCCGCACCGTCACGTCGTCGACAGGACCTGGCACCAGGAAGCGCAGGGTGTCGACGACGTGGATGAAGTCGTCGAGAACCATGGTGCGGGGCTCCTCGGGCAGCCCGGTGCGGTTCTTCTGCATCAGGATCAGCTCGCGGGGGTGCTCGACGCACTGCGCGTACGCGGGTGCGTGGCGCCGGTTGAAACCGACCGCGAGGCTGACGTTGCGTTCCTCGGCCAGCCGCACCAGCCGCTCCGACTCGCGCAGTTCGTAGGCGAGCGGCTTGTCGACATAGGTCGGTACGCCCGCCTCGAGGAGCCGGGTGACGATCTCCGGGTGCGCGACGGTGGGCGCGTGCACGAAGGCCGCGTCCAGGTCCTGGGCCAGCAGGGCGTCCAGGTCGGTGTGACGCCGGTCCGGCGGCAGGTGAAGGGTGTCGGCGACCCGGTCGAGGGTGGCGGGGGTGCGTGTCTGAAGATGCAGTTCGACCTCGGGCTGCACGCCCAGCACCGGCAGATACGCCTTCTGCGCGATGTCGCCGAGTCCGATGCAGCCGACCTTCACAGGGGTCTCCTTCAGTCGCCGACGCGGGTTCCGTCGGAAGCATACGGCCGCCGCGATCGCCGTACGCGGGCGGCCGGGCACCCGGGTGGCGGTGGGCCGGTCCGCGCGGGGCCTGTGCGCGGGCAGGGTGTCAGCCCGCCGACGTCCGTGGCCGCCGGAGGAGCGGAAGGATCACCCGTGCGGGGCATCCTGTGCGTCCCGGCTCCCTGAATACGGTCCCGAACCAGCAGAGTTGCGCGGGTGTATCGAACGACGACGACCGCGACGCTTCTGGTCGCCGTGGCGGTCACCGCCCTCTCGGGCTGTGTGACCGTCCAGCGGCCGCCCGCCTCCGGCTCACCCGCCGCCCCTTCCGGGCACACCGTGCCGCATCCCGACAGCAAGGGGGGACCCCGGATCGCGCAGGCACCGCCGCGAGAGGCGCTGGAGCGGGTCGGCGCCTCGCGGAAACCCTCACTCGAAGCGCCGGTCAGGCACCGGGTGACTCCCCCGCCACGGGCGGTCGCGCCCCCGGCCCCGCCACGGCACGTCCACCCCGCCCCGCGTCCCGAGCCGCGGCACCACAAGCGCCGTACCGCCGTACCGCCCGGTGCCCCGGCCTTGCCGAAGCATCCGGAACTGTGCGCGCTCGGCAGAAAGTACGGGGGCTGGAAGGCGGACAGCCCGGAGGCGGTTCTCTGCGCGAGGACGTACGGGCGCTGACGGCCGCCGCGGTTCTCAGGGCCGCTGTCTCGGCGGCCCCAGGGTCTCGCCGCCCGGTCCGTCGAAGCGGTCGGAGCCGCCGGCGTCCGCCGGGGTGACGTCCTCCCGCAGCCTCAGCTCCAGCCGGCCGATCGCCGCGCGGACACCGTCGCCGTACCGGTCGTCCGCGAGGACGCCGGCGGCACCGCGGGCCCGGCGCAGATGGGTGCGGGCGGCCTCGGCGCGGCCGAGCTTCGCGTAGTCGGCGGCGAGGTTCAGATGCAGCGAGGGGTAGAACGCGCGGACGGCGAGCGACTGATGGGGCTCGGTGACACGGCCGCCGGTCAGTTCCTCGGCCGCCGACAGGGCCCGCAGGTCCCAGGCGAGTTCGTCGGCGGGGTCGTCCTGGGTGTCCGCCATGTAGTGCGCGAGCGTGCAGCGGTGCAGGGCGTCGCCGCCGTCGCCGATCTCGCCCCACAGGTCCAGGAAACGGCCGCGGGCCTCCTCGCGGTCACCGGCGTGGTGCAGCATGACGGCCTGTCCGATCCGGGTCATCATGGCGTCCGGCGCCGCCTGCTCCTGTTGCTCCGCCACCGCGTCCTCCAGGCTCGTCACTGTCGCTCACGACGCTAACCGCAGCCGGTGGCAATCACGCTCAGGCGCCCCCGTACGCCGCTGGGCCAGGCCGGTGACGGACCTGCCCAGCGGCCGGGCCGTCAGCCGAGGTCGGGGATGCGCCAGTCGATCGGCTCATGGCCCTGGGCGGCCACGGCCTCATTGATCTGCGTGAACGGGTGCGAGCCGAAGAACTTCTTGGCGGACAGCGGTGAGGGGTGCGCCCCCTTCACCACCACGTGCCGCTCCTCGTCGATCAGCGGGAGCTTCTTCTGCGCGTAGTTGCCCCACAGGACGAAGACGGCCGGGTCGGGGCGCTCGGCCACGGCGCGGATGACCGCGTCGGTGAACTTCTCCCAGCCCTTGCCCTTGTGCGAGTTCGCCTCGCCCGAGCGGACGGTCAGCACCGCGTTGAGCAGCAGCACGCCCTGTTCGGCCCACGGCATGAGATAGCCGTTGTCCGGGATCGGGGTGCCCAGCTCCTCCTTCATCTCCTTGTAGATGTTCCGCAGCGACGGAGGGGTCTTGACCCCGGGACGGACCGAGAAGCACAGGCCGTGCCCCTGGCCTTCGCCGTGGTACGGGTCCTGGCCGAGGATCAGCACCTTCACCCGCTCGTACGGAGTGGCGTCCAGCGCGGCGAAGACCTCCTCCCGCGGAGGGTAGACGGGACCCCGCGAGCGCTCCTCCTCGACGAACTCGGTGAGTTCCTTGAAGTAGGGCTGCTCCAGTTCGTCACCCAGGACGCCGCGCCAGGACTCGGGCAGCATGGCGATATCGGTCACGTCAACTTCCTTCGATGTGCGATGACTTCCAGACCACAGAACCTACCGTCGCCCACTGACAATCGGTTCCGGGCCCGCGTCGGGGCCGGACGACGGGTACGGTGTCCCCCTGCGTCCCCGGCCCGGCGGGCTCGCTACCAGCTGGTCTTGCGCTCCAGTTCCCACATCATCATGATCGTCGACGGGTCCAGGGTCCGCTCGGCGCCGGAGATCTCCTCGTTCGCGGCCACGTACTGCCTGCCCTGCCACAGGGGCAGCAGCCGGGCGTCCTCGACGAGGATCTGCTGGGCCTCCTCGAACTGCCTGGCCACCGCACCGCGATCGCGTACGCCGCGTGACCGCGGCAGCAGGTCGTCGGTGATCCGGGGGGAGGGATAGGGCGTTCCGAGGGCGTTCCGCTCCCCCACGAAGGGCGCGATGAAGTTCTCGGCGTCGGGGAAGTCGGGGAACCAGCCGCGTCCGAACACCGGGTACTCGCCGCTGCGGTAGCCCGCTTCGTACGTCTTCCAGGGGCGGCTCCTGAGCGTGACGCTGAACAGTCCCGAGCCGTCGAGCTGACGCTTGAGCTCGCTGAACTCCGGACCGGTCTCGGACCCGTAGCGGTCGGTCGTGTACCAGAGGGTGAGCGGGACGCGCCGGTCGATGCCCGCGTCGTGCAGGATCTTGCGCGCCCTGGCCGGGCTCGGGCTGCCGTAGGTGTCGAAGTAGCCGGTGGTGTGCCCGGCGAGGCCCGCGGGGACCATCGAGTACAGCGGGTCGACGGTGTCGCGGTACACCCGGTGCGCGATGGCGGTCCTGTCGACGATCTGGGCGATCGCGTGCCGGACGGCGATCTTCCCGGCCCACGGGTCCCTGGGGTTGAAGACCAGATAGCTGATCTCGGTGCCCGTGCCGTCGATGAGCTGGATGTTCTTGCGGGCGCCCTGGGCCTGGAGGGCGACGACGTCCGATGCGGCGAGGCCGCGGTAGGTGACGTCGATCTTCTTGTCCCGCAGGGCGCCGACCAGTTGGGCCGAGTCCTGGAAGTAGCGGATCGTCACCGCGTCGTTCCTGCGCTCGGCGAAGCCTTCGTAGCGGTTGTTTTTGACGAGTTCGGCCTTCTTGTCCTGCGTGTAGGAGCCGAGTCTGTAGGGCCCGGAGCCGAAGGCCTTGTCGTCCTCGCGCAGGGCGTCGGCGGGGTAGTGGGCGGGGTCGACGATCGACATCGCGGGCGTCGCCAGGACCAGCGGAAACGTGGCGTCCGCCTTGTTGAGGTGGAAGACGACATCACGCGTTCCCACCGCCTGGACCCGGTCGAGGCTGCCGAGCAGACCGACGGGGCCGCCGCGTACACCGATCTTCCTGATGCGGTCGATGGAGTACTTGACCGCCGACGCGTCGAGCGGGTGGCCGTCGGAGAACGTCAGGTCAGGACGTAGTTCGCAGCGGTAGACGCTGTTGGTTTCATCCGTGAATCCGCACTTCCGGGCGGCGTCGGGACGCGGGGCGACGGAGCCCGTCGGATAGCTCAGCAGGGTCTGGTAGATGTTGCGGAACAGCTCCCACGATCCGTCCCAGGAACCTGCCGGGTCCAGGGTGCTGGGGGCGCTCGTGGTGCCCACCACGATCGGCCCCTCCTCGGCCGGCGACCCCTTGGTGAGCGTGCCGCACGCGGCCACCAGGGTTATGGACGTGACCGCCGCCAGCTGTCGCAGGTATCGGTTCCGGTTGAACACGCACACGCTCCTCGATCCGCCGTCCCAAGGGTCGGCAGACCATATCGCAGCGCCCTGCCAGGGGAACGGTGTTTCCCCGGCAGGGCACTTGATCAGCATGTATGTGACCGCGGTGTCGGAATGCTGTGAACGTGTCGGCACTCGTAGCGCTCAACTCCGCGCCGCTGGAGGCGCGCTGAGCGTTTGTCAACTTTCAACAAAAAACGGCCGGACGTTCTCCGCGTGCGGGGAACGTCCGGCCGGTCTTCGGGTTATTCGACTCCGGCGTTGAGGAACATCCCGCCGTCGACCACGAGCGTCTGGCCGGTGACCCAGTCCGACTGCTGCGAGGTGAGGAACGCGGCCGCCCCGCCGATGTCGGAGGGCACACCGAGCCGGCCGAGCGGGTAGGCCGCGGCGGCCTCCGCCTCACGGCCTTCGTAGAGTGCGGCAGCAAACTTGGTCTTCACCACGGCGGGCGCGATGGCGTTGACCCGGACCTTGGGCGCGAACTCGTGCGCCAGCTGCACGGTCAGGTTGATCATCGCGGCCTTGCTGATGCCGTACGCGCCGATGAACGGCGAGGGCGCGAGGCCGGCCACCGAGGCGATGTTGACGATCGCGCCGCCGTTCTCGCACTGCCAGGCCTTCCAGGTCTGCTGGGCGAAGCCGAGCGCGGAGACGACGTTGGTCTCGAAGACCTTGCGCGCCACGTTCAGGTCCAGCTCGGCGATCGGCCCGAACACCGGGTTCGTACCGGCGTTGTTGACCAGGAAGTCGACGCGGCCGAAGGCCTCCATGGTGCGCTCCACGGCGACGGCCTGGTGGGCCTCGTCGTGGGCCTTGCCGGCCACCGCGATGACGCGGTCGGCGCCGAGGGTCTCGACGGCCTCCTTGAGGGCGTCCTCGTTGCGGCCCGTGATGCAGACCCGGTCGCCGCGGGCGATCAGGGCCTCCGCGACGCCGTAGCCGATGCCGCGGCTCGCGCCCGTGATGAGCGCTACCTTGCCCGAGAGTTCGGGGAGGGTGGTCATGTGCGTGTCCCCCGTGTCTAGTTGAGCGGTCCGCCGGCCACGTACAGCACCTGGCCGGAGACGAATCCGGCCGCGTCGCCGGTGAAGAAGGCGATGGAGTTGGCGATGTCGTCCGGGTTGCCGACGCGCTGCACGGGGATCTGGGTGGCGGCCGCGGCCTGGAAGTCGTCGAAGTCCATGCCGACGCGGGCGGCGGTGGCGGCGGTCATGTCGGTGACGATGAAGCCGGGCGCCACGGCGTTCGCGGTCACGCCGAACTTGCCGAGCTCGATGGCCAGCGTCTTGGTCAGGCCCTGGAGACCGGCCTTGGCGGTGGAGTAGTTGGCCTGGCCGCGGTTGCCGAGGGCGGACGAGGAGGACAGGTTGACGATGCGGCCGAACTTGGCCTCCACCATGTACTTCTGGACGGCCTTGGCCATCAGGAAGGCGCCGCGCAGGTGCACGTTCATGACGGTGTCCCAGTCGGACGCGCTCATCTTGAACAGCAGGTTGTCGCGCAGGACACCCGCGTTGTTGACGAGGATGGTCGGCGCGCCGAGCTCCTCGGCGATCCGCGCGACGGCGGCCTCCACCTGGGCCTCGTCGGAGACGTCGCAGCCGACCGCGAGAGCCTTCCCGCCGGCGGCGGTGATCTTCTCGACGGTGTCCTTGCACGCGGCCTCGTCGAGGTCGATCACCGCGACGGCGCGGCCCTCCGCGGCCAGTCGTACGGCGGTCGCGGCGCCGATGCCGCGCGCGGCACCGGTCACTACGGCGACGCGCTGCTCAGTGGTGGACATTGCTGGTTCTCCTCGCCCTTGGAAAAGCCGGCCCAAGCCCGGCCAAGCTGTCTCGACAACCTTGCGGAGTCCTCCGGGTCCCGGAGGACTCGCGGCTCACACGGTACGCCCGTCCAGTGAGCGACCGCTTAGTACCTTCAGTAGACGTGACGCTAGAAGCCCTGGCACCCGGTGTCAACGGCGCACCGCGCCCATGTGATCCATTACCTGACCAGGAGCTGGAGCAGCCTCTCGGTCTCGGCCTCGGGATCGGCGGTCAGGCCGGTGTGCACGGGGCCCGGCTGGACCACCGTGGAGCGCGGCGCGATGAGCCAGCGAAAGCGCCGCCCGGCGTCGTCGTGAGCCGCCTGACCAGCGGCCTTCCCTCCGGCGCAGACACCCTCGACGGCGCGCAGAGCGGCCCGTACGCCCGCGATGTCGGCGTCCGGGTCGAGCGCGAGGAGCTTGCTCTCGTCCAGATGGGTGCGGGCCGCGACGAAGGAGTGGGCCCGGCAGTACACCAGTACCCCCGCGTTGAAGCACTCGCCGCGTTCCACCCGCGGCACGACCCGCAGCAGCGCGTACTCGAAGACGTCCCGCCCGTTCACCTGTCCCCCTCGATGCCCGTGATCCGCTCGTGGATGACGGCGGCGCGTGCCAGCAGCGGCCGCGCGTAGGCGCGGCGCAGTTCGTCGACCGTCGCGAAGCCCGGTTCGCCGGCCAGCCATGCCTCCGGGATCTGGGCCGTGACCTCGGCCAGCAGTTCTTCGGTGACCCGCGGGGCCAGTTCGGCGGCGGCCGAGGCGATGTCGGGGCCGAAGGGGGCGAGCGCGTGGTCGGAGACGTCGTACGGCTTGGCGGCGGACTTCTCGGCGCCCGGCCAGTGGTGGTGCCAGATCATCGTGGCGCCGTGGTCGATGAGCCACAGATCGCCGTGCCACATGAGGAGGTTGGGGTTGCGCCAGGAGCGGTCGACGTTGTTGACCAGGGCGTCGAACCAGACGATGCGGCCGGCTTCCTCGGCGCTCACCTCGAAGGCGAGCGGGTCGAAGCCGATGGCGCGGGGGAGGAAGTCCATCCCGAGGTTCGGGCCGCCGCTCGACTTCAGCAGCTCCTGGACCTCCTGGTCGGGTTCGCCGAGCCCGAGGACCGGGTCGAGGCCGATCGTCACCAGGCCGGGCACCCGCAGGCCGAGGCGGCGGGCGAGTTCACCGCAGACGACCTCCGCGACGAGCGTCTTGCGCCCCTGCCCGGCGCCGGTGAACTTCATGACGTACGTCCCGAGGTCGTCGGCCTCGACGAGTCCCGGCAGCGAGCCGCCCTCGCGCAACGGCGTGATGTAGCGGGAGGCGTTCACTTCCTTGAGCATCGCCCCAGGTTACTGGGGTGGTCCCGGCCGGCGGGCGCGACCCGGTGACGCCGTCCTGAGCAGTCGCCGTCGTCCGGGGCCGGGGCGGACCGTGACCGCGCACACGCGGCTGTCGGCACGCTGTGGATCAGGTCAAGAAGTCGCCATTGCCTGAACGGCCCGTCGTGGCGGACCGTACCTCTGAGCAGATCCAGATCATGTCCGCTGAAGGGAAAGCCAGCATGACCAGCGAATCGCTTCACTCCGCACAGGCCCCTGCCCGGCGCACCGTGGTGGCGGCGGTCGGCGCGGCGGGGATCGCCGTCGCGCTGACCGCGTGCGGGGCGGACGACAAGGCCTCCGGTTCCGTGGGCTCCGGCAACGGGGCGGGCGGGAACGCAGCCGGCACGGAGCTCGCCAAGACCAGCGACATCCCGGAGGGCGGCGGCAAGGTCTTCGCCGACCAGGGCGTCGTGGTGACCCAGCCGACGGCGGGCACCTTCAAGGCCTTCTCGTCCAAGTGCACCCACCAGGGCTGTGCGGTCAAGGGCATCGCGAACGGTGTCATCACCTGCCCCTGTCACGGCAGCCAGTTCTCCGCCACCGACGGCAGCGTGAAGAAGGGGCCCGCCACGACCGGGCTGGCGGCGGCCGACATCAAGGTCGACGGGACCTCCATCAAGCTCGCCTGAGGAACCGTCGTCAGGGCCGCCGCGCCTTGAAGCAGGCCAGGATGTCGCCGGTGGTCGTGACGGTGGCGACCAGCGCGAGCGTGTTGCGGACCATCGCGGGGGTGTACTCGGAGGGCACTCCCGCGACGGCGTCCGCCGGTACGACGACGGTGTAGCCGCGGTTCACGGCGTCGAACACGGCGTTGGGAATCGCGATGTTGGCCGAGACCCCCGTCACCACGAGGGTGCGGCAGCCCAGGTTCCGCAGCAGCGGGTCCACGTCGGTGCCCGAGATGGGCGACAGACCGTGCAGCCGGCGTACGACGAGGTCCTCCTCGGCGACCTCGACGGGCGGCGCGATCCGTACGGCGGCCGTGCCGGTCAGCTGGCGCACGGGCAGTCGCTCGGCCGCGCGGAACAGCCGGGCGTTGCGGTTGGCGCCGCGGCCGTCCGGGCGGCGTTCGGCGACCGCGTGGATCACCTGCACCCCGCTCTCGTGCGCGGCGCCGACCAGTTGGGCGATCCGGTCGAGCACCCCGGACGACCGTGCCTCCCGGGCGAGTTCGGGCAGCGCGCTGTCCGGGCCCACGACGCCCTGTTGGCACTCCACGGTGAGCAGTACCGTGCCGACGGGGTCGAGGAGTTCGCTGAGTTGCTCGAACGACGGCATGGCTCTCCTTGACGTCGCGGGTCGGGTCGCCGGTCGGGTCGCGTTCGGGAGGGCGGAGCGTAACGAGCATTGCGTGCGGGCGGAAGACGCCGCATTATTTTCTGACGGAACGTCAGACAGCTTTAGGGGCAGGCCCCGACGGACAGAGTCGGTACACGAGTGGAGATCGGCAGGCCGTGGCCGATCCACGGATTCAAGAGGGGACCGTATGACCGTCACCCAGCGCAGGGGCCGGAAGATCATGATGACGCCCGGGGAACTGGACGAGTTCCTCACCACCCAGCGCACCTGCCGCGTCGCCTCCGTCTCCAAGGACGGCGTCCCGCATGTCAGTGCCCTCTGGTTCGCCTGGGACGGCACCTCGTTGTGGCTGTACTCGGTGGTGCGCAGCAAGCGCTGGGTACAGCTGCGGAACGACCCGCGGGTCGCCGTGGTGATCGACTCCGGCGAGGAGTACGGGGAGCTGCGGGGCGTCGAGCTGTCCGGCACGGTGGAGTTCGTCGGCGAGTTCCCGCGCACCGGGGAACTGTGCGCCGAACTCGACGTGCCGGAGATCCTGTTCGCCCGCAAGAACTTCGGCCTGGAGGAGATGCCGCACGACGGCCGGCACGCGTGGATGCGGCTGACCCCGGACGCGATCGCCTCGTGGGACTTCCGCAAGCTCCCCCCGCTGTAGCCCGGCTCCCGCTCATACGCCGCTACTCCACGGCCGCGCCGGCTCTGCGCAAGGCGTCCACCGCCGCCCTGATCGAGGGCCGGCGGTCGGCGTCGGCCCGCCACACGACGTAGACATGGCGGCGCACTCGCTGCCGGACCGGGACCGTGACGACGCCCTCGGGCATCGGGTGGCGTCCCAGGAGCGGAGCCACGCACACGCCGAGCCCCGCGGCGACGAGTCCGAGCTGGGTGTGGGTCTCCCCGGCACGGTGCCCGACGCGCGGTTCGACGCCCTGCGAGCGCAGCGTGAACATCAGCCATTCGTGGCAGAACTCGCCCTCGCCCCAGGTGATCCACTCGTCGTCGGTGAAGTCCCCGAGGTCCACCTCGTCCCGGCCCGCGAGCCGATGCCCGGCCGGCATCGCCACATCGGCCGGGTCGTCGAGGATCGACGCCTTCACCAGTCCGTCGGGCAGCGGCATCGGCTTGTTGTACCAGTCGAGCACGACGGCGAGGTCCAGGTCCCCGCGCACCACTCCCGCGACCCCCGCCTCCGGCTCCAGTTCGCTGGAGCGCACCCGCAGCCCGGGGTGTTCGGCGCGCAGTTCCGCGAGTGCCGCGGGGAACAGTCCACGCGCCGCGGTCGGGAACGCGGACAGTCTCAGCTCGCCCGCGACCTGACCGCGGCGCGCCTCCAGGTCGGACTGCGCGAGTTCGACCTGGGACAGGATGCGGGCCGCGTGCTCGGCGAGCAGCCGCCCCGCGTCGGTCAGGCGCACTCCCCTGCCGTTCTTGGCGAGCAGCTGCTGTCCCACCTCGCGCTCCAGCTTCGACATCTGCTGGGAGACGGCGGAGGTGGTCACGTGCAGTCCCTCGGCCGCGCCGCTCACCGAGCCGTGCCGGGCGAGGGCGTCGAGCGTGCGCAGGCGCTCCAGATTCAACATGTAAGCAATGCTACGAGATATCGCTCGGATATTCTCGCTTGTGCTACGAGATCGTCCTGCCTCATCCTTGTGCCCATGAGCACCGTCGCCTCCTCCCGCACCGTCGCGCCGCACGACGTCGAACCCCGCCATCGCACCGCCCTCGACTGGCGCGTCCGCTTCGGCGTCCTGTCGCTGATCTGGGGATTCAGCTTCCTGTTCATCAAGGTCGGCACGGAGGGCTACGCGCCGTTCCAGGTCACCTTCGGCCGGCTGCTGTTCGGCAGCGCGGTGCTCGTGGCGGCGATGGCGGTGAAGCGGGAGCGGCTCCCGCGCGGGGCGCGCACGTGGGGGCACCTCGCGGTCGCGGCCTTCCTGCTGAACGCGCTGCCGTTCTCCCTGTTCGCGTACTCCGAGCTGACCATCCCCTCCACGCTCGCGGGCATCTGCAACGCCACCTCACCGCTGTGGGGCATGGCCCTGTCCCTGGTCGCCCTCTCCGAGGACCGGCCGACCAGACGCAGGGTGGCCGGTCTCGGCATCGGCTTCCTGGGCGTCCTGACGGTTCTCGGCGTCTGGCAGGGCTTCCACGGTCTGGACGCCAAGGGCACGGCGATGGCCCTGCTGGCCTCGCTGAGCTATCCGATCGGCTGGATATACGTGCGCAGGACCCTGGCGGGCACGGGCCACTCCCACCTGTCGATGACCGGCGCCCAGCTGCTCGTGGCCACCGTCCAGCTGGCCTTCGTGACCCCGCTGTTCACGACGCTCCCCAGCCATGTCGCCTGGGTGCCGCTGCTCGCCATCGCGGCGCTGGGCGCGCTCGGCACGGGCCTGGCGATGCTCGTCCAGTACGGCATCGTCGCCGAGGTCGGCCCCACGACCGCGCAGATGGTCACGTACTTCATCCCGGTCATCGCCACCGCCGCCGGTGTCGCGATCCTCGGCGAGTCGCTGGCCTGGTCGACGCCGGTCGGCGCGGTGATCGTCCTGGCGGGCGCGGCCCTCACCCAGGCGAAGCCGCGCCGCTGAAGCCCGCGCCCCCGCCCCCGGCGTCCGGGCCGCCCCACGGCCCGGACGGCAACGGCCGTGCCGGGGCGGCCCCGTGGCTCAGACGTAGCGGCGGGCCGGGGCCGGGCCCACGGCGGAGGCGACGGCGTCCGCCAGCGGTGCGGTGTCCTCGGTCCTGAGCGTCGAGACGGTGATCCGGATGCCCGGGGGCGAGCTCATCCTGAACCGGGCGCCGGGCGCGACCGCCCAGCCGTGGTGCAGCAGCCGGGAGACGGCCCCGGTCTCGTCCGGCACGGGGATCCAGACGTTCATCCCGCTGCGTCCACGCGCTTCGACACCGCGCGCCCTCAGCGCGTCGATCAGCAGGTCGCGACGGGCGCCGTACGCGGCCGCCACCGCCTCCACGTCCACCGTGCCCGAGGTCCACAGGTGGACCACGGCCTTCTGGAGCAGCCGGCTCACCCAGCCGGGGCCGACCCGCTGCCGCCCGTGCACCCGGTCGGTGGTGACGGGGTCCCCGGTGAGCACGGCGAGCCGGAGATCGGGACCGTACGCCTTGGCGACGGAGCGCACGAACGCCCAGCTGCGCGTGACGCCGGCCAGCGGATGCAGGGGCAGATCGACGATCTGATGGCCGTGGTCGTCCTCGATGAGCAGGGTCCGCGGGTACGCGCCGAGCACCGAGCGCAGGGCACGCGCGCGGGCGGCGGTGACCGCGGCACCGGTGGGGTTCTGCGCGCGGTCGGTGACGATCAGGGCCCGCGCCCCGGACTCCAGCGCTCGCCGGACGTCGTCGGGAAGCGGACCCTCGTCGTCGACACCGACCCCGGCCGTACGCAGCCCCAGCGCCGGGAGGAGGTCGAACAGGCTGCCCCAGCCGGGGTCCTCGACGGCCACCGTGTCGCCGGGCCTGAGGTGGGCCATCAGAACGCGCTCGATCGCGTCCAGCGATCCCGAGGTGACGACGACGGCCCCCTCGGGCACCCCGTCCGCGTCGAGCGCGGCACGCGCCAGGCGCCCCAGTTCGGGCTCGACGGCGTCCTGCCCGTACTGCACGGGGTGCCGGTCCGACTGGCGGGTCGCCGCCGCGAAGGCCTCGGCGAGCGCGGGCAGCAGGGCGGGATCGGGATTGCCCTCGCCCAGGTCCCGCACGCCCTCGGGCGCCTCGACGCGCAGATGCTCGCGTCCCGTGGTGGCCGGTTTCGGGCGCACCCGGCTGCCCCGACGGCCCGCGGTCTCGATGACCCCGCGCTCGCGCAGGGTGCGGTAGGCGGCCGCGACCGTGTTCGGGTTGACCTCGAGCCGTTCCGCCAACTCCCGCATGGGCGGCAGAAGTTGCCCCGGCTCCAGCTCCCCGGCCCCGACCGCCCGCTCGACATCGGCCGCGATGTCGGCTGCGCGACGTCCTTCGATCCGATACTCTCCTAGCACAAACGAGATTATGCACTAGTGCAATGGAGATGGCAATGTCGGAGACGAGCACCCAGCACAGGACGACGGGGTCCGCCGCCTACACCCCGACCGACCGCACTGTCCCCACCCGCTCCAAGGAACGCGCCGCCTACGACCGCGAGCTGGTGCACGCGATACTCGACGAGGGGTACGTCTGCCACCTCGGCTTCGTCCGCGACGGCGCGCCCGTCGTCCTGCCGACGCTCTACGCACGGGTCGGCGAGCGGCTCTACGTGCACGGATCGACGGGCTCGCGTCCGCTGCGGATGTCCGGCCAGGCCGACCCGGGGCTCGCCGTCTGTCTGACGGTCACCCATGTCGACGGACTGGTGCTGGCCCGCTCCGCCTTCCACCACTCGATCAACTACCGCTCCGTGGTCGTGCACGGCGTCGCCCACCAGGTGACGGACCCCGAGGAGAGGCGCCTCGCCCTGGACGCACTGGTCGACCACGTCGTCCCCGGCCGCTCGGCGGACTCCCGCCCCGCCAACGCCAAGGAGCTCGCCGCCACGGCCGTGATCAGCCTGGACCTCGACGAGGTCTCCGCCAAGCTGCGCGGCGGCGGCCCCAGCGACGAGCCCGAGGACCTCTCCCTGCCCCACTGGACCGGAGTGGTCCCGCTCGTCAGGGGACACGGAACGCCCGTCCCCGCGGACGACCTGGCACCGGGCATCGAACTGCCCGACTACCTGAAGGCCCTGTGAGCGGAACCGGTCGCCGCGCCCGGCGGCACGACGGCCCCGCTCACCCGGTGCCGTAAGTCAGGCGCCCCGCCGGGCATGGGGTCGGGCGCCCCCGGCATCACAGGAGAGGCGCCCCACCGGGCCTCGCGGGTGCGGCGCCTCTCCGGGCCTCGCGGGTGCGGCGCCTCGCCGGGCGCGTCACACGAGGAGCGGCTCCTCGGCCGTCGCGAGGCGTTCGGCGCCCGCGGCGCGCGTCTCGGCCACCGCGAGCCCCGCGACCGAGCCGAGCATCAGCAAGGTGCCCGCGAGGGTCGCCGCGGTGAGCCGTTCACCGAGCAGCGCGACGGCGAGCACCGCCGCGCAGACCGGTTCCAGGAGCATGATCACGGACACGGACGCGGAGCGGACGACGGCGGCGCCCGCGAAGAAGAGCGCGTAGGCCAGCGCCGTGGGGACGGCGGCGATGTAGGCCAGCAGGGCCAGCAGATGCGCGGGCCGCGCGGTGTGCGGGATCAGCCCCTCGGTGAGCGCGAGCGGCAGCAGACAGAGCGTGGTGACGGCGAACGTCCACACCGTCGTACTCGCCCCGTCCGTGCGGCCGCCGCGCCCCCACCACCGGGTCAGCAGCGTCATCGCGGAGTATCCGGCCGCGGACAGCACCGCGAGCACCACACCCCAGGGGCGCACGGTGGCCCCGCCGCCGCCGAGGACCAGCACCCCGAGCCCGGCCAGCGCCCCGGCGACGGCGGCGCTCCCGCCCCGGCCGAGCCGCTCCCCCATCGTCAGGCGGGCGCCGATGGCGATGAGGACGGGCCCCGCGCCCAGGGTGACGACCGTCGCCACGGCGAGGCCGGTCGCCTCGACGGCGGCGAAGTAGGCGGTCTGGAAGAGCGCGAGACCCAGTCCTGTCAGACCGATCCGCAGCGCCTTGGAGCCGAGGGGCTCCGGCACGAAGGCGCGCTCGGCCGGCCCGTCGGGGCGAAGCCGCGGACGACGGCGGGGGCGCACGGCGAGCAGCAGGGCGAGTCCGCCCGCGCAGCGCCAGAAGGACAGGGCGACAGGACCGAGATCACTGGTCCGGTAGACGAGGGACGCGGCGGCCCCCGCGGTGCCCCAGGCGGCACCGGCGACGATCAGATAGAGCAGGCCTCGCCCGACGGGCAGGCCGGCAGCGGTGTTCGACACGTGTTCTCTCCGCAGATCCGCAGAAGTTCGGGAAGGGACCACGTCGCGGCCCCTGCCACGGGGGCGGGGGCGTGCGGAAAGGTCCTCGGACTCCTCTGCGGGCAGCGCCGTTCCGCCCGGCACGGGGCCGGGCGGTGTTCCGGTACGCCCGCCTCAGGCGGCCGGAGGCGGAAGAACGAGCGTCGCAGGCATGATCAGCACCTTAGACGGCCGTTCCGCGGGCCGACAACTCCCTTTCGGCGTCGTTCGTCCCGCTCGCCACCGGCTCCTGCGAGGGTTTCGCGGGGGCCGACGACTGCGCGATGAACGCCCCGAGCAGCACCACGGCTCCGCCCGCGATCTGGGGCGCCGAGAGGTGTTCGCCCAGCAGCACCCAGGCCAGGACCGTCGCGATCACCGCTTCGAGACACGCCACCACGCCGGCCACCTGCGGGGAGAGCCTGCGCACGGAGAGGACTCCGGTGACGTAGGCGACGACGGTGGCCACGAGGATGATCCAGCCGAGGAGCAGCGCGGCGGGCACGGACGTCCCGTTCATGTCGGCGTTCCCCCCGAGAACGGACCAGTGCATGCTCCACGGGCGTGCGACCACGGTCAGGACGAGGGTGCCGACGAGCAGGCCGTACGCGATCACGCCCAGCGGGTCGGGTGCCTCGTCGCCGGCGTCGCTGCCCTGGTCGGACAGGACGAAGTAGCCGACCTGGCAGCAGGCGGCGCCCAGCGCGAGGAGCAATCCGACGACGTCGAAGCCGAGGCCCGACCAGATCTCCACCACGCAGGCGAGCCCGCCGACCGCGAGGACGACTCCGAGAGCCGCGGCGCGGGTGACGGGCCGGCGCTGCACGAAGCGCACCCAGCCCAGGACCAGCGCGGGGGCGAGGTACTCGACGAGCAGGGCGACGCCGACGGGGACACGGGAGATCGCGGCGAAGTAGCAGGCCTGGACGCCGGCCACGCCGAGGAGCCCGAAACCGGCGAGCAGCGCGGGGCGGCGTCCGACCAGTGCGCGGTGCCGCACGGCGAGCGGCAGCATGACGAGGGCGGCGCCGGCAACCCTCAGCCACACCACGTGGAGCGGGTCGAGCCCCGCCTCGATCAGCGGCTTGGCCGCGACACCGGATCCGCCGAAGGCGACCGCCGACACGAGCGCCAGGCCGAGACCGACACCTCTTCCGCGGTTGACCTGACTGCCCTGACTGCCCTGAGACGTGTGCACGGGCACATGATGACAGGCGACGACATGACCGTCACCCCCGAAGACACCTGTCTCAACGTCTGGACCCCGGGGGCGCGCACGGGCGGGCCCGCCACCCGTCGGCCCCGCCGTGTCCGCACCGGTTCCGTCCACGGCGAGGGGACCGCCGCCCCCGTCAGCCCGCGTCGCCCCGGCCCGCGCACTCCTGGCGCTCGTCGCGGCCGCTCCCGAGACGTTCCAGCAGTCGCGGGAGGTCGACACCCGCCCGCTCGAGCACCTCGACGGCCCGTGACCGGGGATCGGCGATCAGTGCCGCGAGCAGGTCGGGGCCACCGGCGCGCTCGTCACCCCGCAGGACGGCACGCTCGTACGCCTCCTCCATCGCGGCGGCCGCGACCGGGGACCAGCCAGGCCCGGCCGCCACGGGTCCGGCGCCCGAGTTCTCGACGGCGCTCTGCCAGCGGAGGCCGTACCCGATGCTGCGCTGCACGAGGTAGCCGAGCAGCCGGGCGAGCTGCGGACCGCCGTCGAACGCGGCACGCGCCGCGGGGTCGGACTCCAGCAGGGAGTGCAGCAGGTGAGCCGTGTCGATCTGCCGGTCCCCGTCGCGCAGCGCCCGTCTGCGCGCGCCGGACACCACCGGGGCCAGGTCCGCGCCGAGTCCGGCCTCGATGGCGGCGTGGTTCGGTCCGCTCGCGGCGGACTGCTGGGGAATACGGGGCGACACAGCCTCCACCTCATCAGCCCCGCGGCGCCGGGGCATCCGCGGCGGGCAGCATCTTCGGATCCGACACAGGGTGGGCATCCCTGCGCGACTTCTCCTCCTCACGGATGACTTCGCGCCGTGTTTCCCCCAGGGCCGCGCGCCGCCTTGCCCCACGCGGATCCGGCTGCGCTCGCCCGCTCCGGGCCGCCACCCGCCCTTCCGGCGGCGGGCCGGCTTCCCCTCCACAATTCCTGACGGTTCATCAGTATTGAATGTTCCGGGCCCTGGAGCTACGTTCCGCGACACCGTAGCTGCGCCGGGCGCAGCGCCCGACACGAAGGGGTGGTCGCATGGCCGAAGTCAGCGCGGAGGCACGGATCGAGGCCCCCGCCGAGAAGATCTGGGCCCAGCTCACGGACTGGTCCTCCTACGGCGAGTGGAACGCGACCCACACCAACTTCCCGAAGGGCGGCCCGGAGAAGCTCGAAGTGGGCGGCACCTTCGCGGAGAACATGAAGCTCATGGGCTTCCCGGCCGAGGTCACCTGGACCATCGGGGAACTGGAGCCCGGCCGGATCCTGGCCATCCACGGCAAGGGCCCGATGTCGGTGAACGTCTCCACGCGCTACACGCTCACTCCCGACGGCGGCGCGACCTCGGTGCGGATCGACGGGGAGTTCACGGGCGCGGCCGTCTCGCTGATGGCCGGCAAGCTCAGGGACTCGGCGACGGCCGCCCTCGACGAGTCGCTGCGCAAACTGGCCGCGCTGGTGGCCTGAGCCTCGCGCGTCCGCCCGCCGGCCGCGGCGGCACCCGGCCCCCCGTACACGGAAAGGCGCCCCGCGGAAACACTTCCACGGGGCGCCGGCAGGTACCACAGCACGCCGTCAGTCCTCGTCGGCGAGGATCAGGTACAGCTTCTTGCGGGCTTCGTTGATGACCGCCAGCGCCTTGTCGCGCTGGCCCTTGCTGCCGGTCTTCCAGACCTGGCCGAAGGCCTCCATGAGGCCGAACCCCGCCTGCCGGATCTCGTGCAGCGTCTCCCAGTCGACCCCGCGCCCGGCCTCTTCCCAAGGCGCGTCGGGGCCCTCGTCGGCCGCGCTGACGCCCGACTCGGTGAGCGAAAACAGCTTCTTGCCGCCCTCGGCCTCGCTGGTGATCAGGCCCTCGTCCTCCAGCAGTTGCAGGGTCGGGTACACCGAACCCGGGCTGGGCTTCCACGCCCCGCCGCTGCGCTCGGCGATCTCCTGGATCATCTCGTAACCGTGCATGGGCCGGTCCTTGAGCAGGGCGAGGATCGACGCGCGTACGTCGCCGCGCCGCGCCCTGCCGCGCGGACCGCCGCGGCCACCGCGCCCGCCCCAGGGGCCCGGGCCGAAGCCGGGTCCGCCGAAGCCGAAGCCGGGACCGCCGGGGCCGCCGCCGGGTCCACCGGGACCGAAGGGCCCGAAAGCTCCTCGCCGCCCCTCGAAGCCGCCCCGACCCCGATGGCCGGGGCCGCCGTGGCGCCCCTGTCCGTGCTCGTGCTCGTATCCGAAGTCTTCTCCACGGGAACGCATTGCCATCACTCCATTCCATCGTTGATCGGTCGCGATGCGTCAACGATATATCGGAAGCATTCTCATGACAACCCCCTTCGCCGCGACACCGGACCCGCGGTCCTTCCGTCCCGGCAGGGGCCGCTTCCCCCGGATTGGCCTTGGCCGGTGGTGCACCGGGGCGGCTAGCGTCGGACCATGCGGATTCGTATCGTCGACGCCTTCACCGACCGCCCCTTCGCCGGCAACCCGGCAGGGGTCCTCCTCCTCGACGCCTTCCCCGACGACGCCTGGCTCCAGAACGTGGCCCTGGAGGTCAACCACGCGGAGACGGCGTTCACCCACCGCCTTCCGGAGGGCGGCGACGCCGACTGGGCGCTGCGCTGGTTCACCCCAGCCACCGAGGTCGCCCTGTGCGGGCACGCGACCCTCGCCGCGGCCCACGTCCTGACCAGCACCCGCGCCCACGAGGGCCCGGTGCGCTTCGCCACGCGCAGCGGTGTCCTCATCGCCACACCGGAGGCCGACGGCTCCATCACCCTGGACTTCCCGACCGCGCCGCTCACGCCGGTCGAGATCCCCGACGGTGTCGCCGGCGCCCTCGGCGCCGAACCGCTCGGCACCTTCGACACCGGCCCGAACACCGGTGACCTGCTGGTGGAGCTCGGCGACGAGAAGACGGTCCGCGGCCTCACCCCGGACCACAGGGCGCTCGCCCGCTACTCCGAACGCGGCATCATCGCGACCGCCCGCGCCGAGGATCCCTCCCGGGGCTACGACTTCGTCTCCCGCGGCTTCTTCCCGAACGTCGGCATCGACGAGGACCCGGTCACCGGCAGCGCCCACACCGCCCTGGCCCCGTTCTGGTCGGAGCGCCTCGGCCGGTCCGCCCTCACCGGCCTCCAGGCATCCCCGCGCTCCGGTCTGGTCCGCACCGAGGTGCGTGGCGACCGCACCCTGCTCTCGGGACACGCGGTCACGGTGATCGAGGGCGACCTGCTCGCGTAGCGGGCCACCGGGACCGGCGCGGCCGGCCCACGTCCGCGCGGCGGCACACGAAAGGGGCGTACGGGATGCCCGTACGCCCCTTCTTCATGACCGGCTCCGCGACTCCGCCGTCGCGAAAGGCCCTTGCGCCGCGAGGGCTTGCACACCGCCGCGAGCGTGACGCACACGGTCGGTCGAGTAGCGCACGCCGTCGAGAGGGTGGCTCACGCCGTCGAGAGGGTGGCTCACGCCGTCGGGAGCCAGCCCACCTTCCCCGCGAGCAGCGCGTACCCGACGAAGGCGCCGATGTCGAGCAGCGAGTGCGCGACCACCAGCGGCCCGACCCGGCCCCAGCGCCGGTACAGGTAGACGAAGACCACGCCCATCGCCATGTTGCCGACGAACCCGCCGATGCCCTGGTAGAGGTGGTACGAGCCACGCAGCACCGCGCTCGCCATCAGCGCGGTCCCCGGCGTCCACCCCAACTGCCCGAGTCTGCGCAGCAGATACCCGACGACGATGACCTCCTCCAGCACGGCGTTCTGCACCGCCGAGAGGATCAGCACCGGGAACTTCCACCACACGTCCGGCAACGCCTCGGGCACCACCGTGAGGTTCGCGCCGAACGCGCGCGCGGCCAGGTAGAAGGCGATTCCCGTGCTGCCGATCACCGACGCGACCAGGGCACCCCGTCCGAGATCGGGCCAGGGACGGGTGCGGTCGAAACCGATCACCCGCATCCCCTGGCCCTCGCGCATCAGCAGGTGCGCGACGAGCGCGACCGGCACCAGAGCCGACGCGATGCCGAAGAGCTGCCAGGCCAGGTCGAGCCAGGGCCGGCCCGGCGCCGCCGAGGCGTTCAGGGTGGCCGCCTGGTCCTTCAGACCCCCCGGCTTCGTCACCGAGCCGACGAAACTGATCAGCGCGGACACTCCGCTCGCGCCGAGCGACAACGCCAGGACGAGCAGCGTCTCGTCCCGGAAAACCCGCCGGGTCAGCCTCTCGGCCGGAAAAGAATCGGCCACCGATCCCGCCTCCACCTGCACTCCCGCCTCCAGTTGGGTATTCCCACCGCATCCCCGTCCCCGCCCCGCTAGGGTCTCGAAAGAAGTTGCGAAGATCGTGCGCGACAGGCCGTCGGGGGGCGGGCACCGTACGGGGCGTACGTCCCCCATCGCCTGATCCACGGCTGTCTCACGGCGCAGGCACACCTGGGAGGGACCTCACCGTCATGGGACGTCACAGCTTGCCCGACGCACGCCGGGCGGGCTCCGCCGACCCCCGGATCCGGGCGCGCCGCCGCAACACGGCGCTCGCGACGGCGCTCGTGCTCACCGTCGTCGGAGGCACGGCCGCGGCGGTCCGCGGGGGCCTCTTCTCCTTCGAGAGCTCCTGCGACGACGACGCCGTGCACATCGAGGTGGCCGCCTCGCCGGACATCGCTCCCGCGCTCAAGGCCGTCGCCGAGGACGCGCGCGACAAGGACGTCACCTCCGACGGCCGCTGTCTCGACGTCACGGTGACCGCACGCCAGTCGTACGAGGTCGCCGCCGCGCTCGGGGCCGGCGGGAAGTCCGCCGCGCAGGTGTGGGTGCCCGACTCCGACGCCTGGGTGGAGCGGGTCGCCGACACCACCGCCGCCACTCAGGTCACCAGCCTCGGCAACGTGGCCTCCACACCGGTCGGGGTCGCCGTCGTCCCCTCGGCCGCCAAGGCGCTGGGCTGGCCCGCGAAGACGTACACCTGGAGCGAGCTGGCCGGGGAGACCCTGCGGGCCAAGAAGCTCGGGCTGGGCGCCGTCGATCCCGCCCGCAGCTCGTCCGGACTGCTCGCGCTCGCCCGGATCAACGCGGCCGCCTCCGGCACGAAGGACGGAGACGTGCGGGCGGCGACGATGGCCAAGGCGCTGTCGGAGCACACGTCCGACAGCGACACCCACCTCCTGGAGACCCTGCCCGGCGGCGCCCCGGACACCGGGCGGAGCGGCGCCGACCGCAATCAGGCGCTGATCCTCTCCGAGCAGGCGGCGTTCGCGCACAACAGCGCGCGGGACGGCGGCCAGGATCTCGACCTGTTCTACCCCAAGGACGGCTCGCCGCTGCTCGACTACCCGTACACTCTGGTCGACGAACCGCGGCTGAGCACCGACGAGGGGCGTGCGGCCCTGCGGTTCATGACCCTGCTCGGGGAGGCGGCACCACGGCAGTTCCTGCGGATGTTCGGGTTCCGCACCGACGCGGAGAGCCCCTCGCCCGCGCTCGTCGCCGAGGCCGGCGGGCGTTCCCCGCAGCCGTACGCGCGGATCCTGGACGACTCCGCGTCCAAGGGCGCGGTCCAGGAAGCCCTCGGCATGTGGACGATCACCGTGGAGAGCGCCCGGATCACCACGGTCGTCGACGCCTCCTCCTCCATGGCCGAGCCGGTGCCGGGCGGCGGCCGGTCCCGGATGGACGTCACCAAGGAGTCCCTGCTCCAGGCGCTCGCCACCTTCACCGCCGAGGACGAGATCGGACTCTGGAAGTTCTCCACCAAGCTCGACGGCGACAAGGACTACCGCGTCCTCGTACCCACCGGGCCGCTCGGCAAGGCCGGGATACCCAGCGGCCGGCGCGCGAAGCTGTCCGCCGCCTTCAAGTCCCTGAAGCCGGTCCCGCACGGCGAGACCGGTCTGTACGACACCACGCTCGCCGCGTACAAGGCGGCCGTCGCCTCGTACGCGAAGGGCCGGTTCAACGCGCTGGTCGTCCTCACGGACGGGGTCAACCGGGACCCCGGCAGCATCTCCCGGTCCGATCTCGTCGCCGAGCTCCAGAAACTGGCGGACCCCGAGCGCCCGGTGCCGCTGATCGCCATCGCCGTGGGCCCCGACAGCGACCGTCGCGAGGTCGACCAGATCGCCCGGGCCACCGGAGGCTCGGGACAGCGCGTGAACGAGCCCTCGCAGATCCACGCGGCGATGCTCAGGGCGATCACCGCGGCGGGCACGGGCGCCACGACCTGACCCCGGGCGGCCCGACCCCGGCCTCCGGACGTGCAGCTCGGGCGGCCGCACGTCCGGAGGCCGCCCGCGGTTCACCGAGTGCGGTTCACCAGGTGCGGTGATCGGCGATGTGTCACCCCAGCGGGACCGGCTCCGGGAGTCCCACCGGCCAGGTGTGCACGGGCTCACCGAGATGCATCAGCTCGCCGTAGCGCCGGGTCGTCGCGGCCAGCGCCGCATCGCGGCCGAGCCCCTTCTCCAGGGCCCGGTGGAAGGTGGCCGTCTGCCAGGTCGCGCCGTTGACGCGCAGCCTGCACCGGTCCTCGATCACACCGAGGTACAGATCGCGGTCGACGGGCTCGACGCCCCACGCGTCCAGGCCGGCGGCGGCCAGCGGCAGCAGTTCTTCGCGGACCAGGTTCGCCGCGTCCACCTGCGTGGTCCCGCCGTGGCGGCCGCGCCGCGGCCACTCCAGGCGTGCGTCGATGCCGTGCCGGCAGGCCGCGTCGAAGTTGGCGGCGGCCGCCTCGAAGGGCATCCGGGTCCACACCGGACGCTGTTCCTCGGCGAGGGCGCGGACCAGGCCGTAGTAGAAGGCGGCGTTGGCGATGACGTCGGTGACGGTGGGTCCCGCGGGCAGCACCCGGTTCTCGACGCGCAGATGCGGGACGCCGTCGGCGATGCCGTACACGGGACGGTTCCAGCGGTAGACCGTGCCGTTGTGCAGCACCAGTTCGGCCAGCCTGGGCACGCCGCCGGCGTCGAGGACACCGAGCGGGTCCTCCTCGTCGCAGATGGGCAGCAGGGGCGGGAAGAACCGCAGGTTCTCCTCGAAGAGGTCGTACGCCGAGGTGACCCAGCGTTCGCCGAACCAGGTGCGCGGCCTGACCCCCTGGGCCTGGAGCTCCGGCGGCCGGGTGTCGGTGGACTGCTGGAAGAGCGGGGGCCTCGACTCCCGCCACAGCTCACGCCCGAACAGGAAGGGCGAGTTGGCCCCGATCGCGACCTGCGGGGCCGCGACCGCCTGCGCCGCGTTCCACACGTCCGCGAACCGGCCAGGAGTGACCTGGAGGTGCAACTGCACCGAGGTGCAGGCGGCTTCGGGCGCGATGGACGCCGACCTGCACACCAGACGCTCCACACCGTCGATGTCGAGTTCGAAATCCTCTCCGCGGGCGGCCACGATCTGGTCGTTGAGGAGTGTGTAGCGGTCGACGTCCGACAGGTTGGAGGACACCAGATCGTCCTGGCCGAGCGTCGGCAGAATACCGATCATGACGATTCCGGCGTCGACCTCACTGGCTTTCCTGTGGGCATACGCGAGCGAGGTGCGGATCTCCTCGGCGAGCCGGTCGAAAACCCGGCCGCCCAATCGGTGTGGGGCTATGTTGACTTCCAGGTTGAACATGGCTAGTTCTGTTTGGAAGTCGCGGCTCGCAATCCTCTCCAGAACTTGCCCGTTCATCATTCTGGGCATGCCGTCGGGCCCTGCGAGATTCAATTCGATCTCCAGGCCCATCAGGTTCTTCGGGCGGTCGAACCGCTTCTCCTCCAGCAGTCGCTCCAGCCCCGTCAGACACTGTCGGAGCTTGTCGCGGTGGCGCTGCCGATCGGACAGGCCGAACGTCCCTGCCACGACCTTCTCCCCCATCGAAGTGTCCCTCCTCGGATGGGCAGGCCGACGTTTCGGCCCTGGCGTCCCGGGTCACGGGGGATGATGCCCAGGCAACACGATCCATAACGTCCCGCGCGGCCTCTTCGACCGCTAGTCTGGACATCGGCCTCAGGCACATTCACGCGGCATGGAGCACCGAGCACGTTTACGGTCCGGAACGATCTCGTGAAAAACGCCGACGAGAATCGGCCGACCGCTCGGGCCATGCATTCCGAGGTCACCGCGATTCGATCGCGCAGAAGCGGGATGAATACCGCATTTCGCCGACCGGATATCGACTTGTTCTTCGTATTCACCGCGACTAGACGAAACAACGCCTGAACACGCGTCGTATAAACTCCGCTACCGAGGCGGAGAGTTGGCGCTCGCGGTCCCAGGTCCTGTCGTCACGGTGACGACGGCAGGCGACACCCTGTCGGCAGATCCAGACCCCTCGCCCACCTCCGACCCGAGAGCTGACAGCGCCGTCCGCCCCCGCCCTCGCGCCACTGTGCCTGTCGAATGAGAGGCGACCCACCATGCCGCTGCACGTACCCCCGGCTCCCGCGCCCGCCCTGCGCACGGTTCTCACGGCACTCGGTTCCCCCACCGCCGTCCGCGAAGCCCGCACCCCGTCCCTGCGCCTGGCACAGGGACCCGTCACCCCCGAACTCCCGCTGCCCGTCCACGTCCTGGACCGCATCACCCCCGCGGGCGCCTCCGCCACCCGGCTCGCCGGATGGCGTTTCCTGATCCGTTGCGGCGACCGCGCGGTGGCCGCCGCCGACACCATGCTGACCCCGGACGGCTGGGCCTTCTCACGCTTCTTCGAAGGCCCCTACATCACCGCGACCGAGCGCGCACTGCGGCAGGCGGAGACCATGCAGCAGCCCTATCAGGCACGTCTGCTGTCCGTGCCCGAGCTGTACATGCTGACGCTCTGGCTGCACGGCGACTGCACCGCGGACGGCGCCGCCGGCCATCCCGCCGCCACCGACCTCCTGGTCCCCCTCGCACCGGCCCCGCCCGGCATCGCCGCGCACCGGCCCTACCTCGTCACCGAACTGCTCCCGGTCCTCACCCACCGCGTCACCCCGGCACCGCTCCTCAGCTCGCCCGCCTGAGCCCCCGCAGCTTCCGTCCGTGCCCCGCGGCCGTACCCCACACGGGTAAACCCGGCCGCGGGGCACGGCGTTGCCGACAACCCGGAGAGCCGCCCGCTCGTTAGGGCTTCCAACCGCTCGTACGAGGCAGAACGCGCTCCGCGCCCGACCGGACTAGCCCGATCCGGCCCCCTCGAACCACCCGAAAGGACAGCGCAGTTGGGGTGAACCCTCCGCACGGGTGATGCGTCATCAACCTGTGAGAAGCGGTGCCCTCAAATCCCTGCGGATCGGCGCCCGTGGGGCAACACTGGGGTCAGACCACACACCAACGGGGGGCGGCGATGAGTACCTCGAGCCGCAAGACAGACACCACAGCCATCACTCACATCTCGACCCAGCGAAAGATCCCATCCATGTGCCAGCACCAGCCACTGTGTCCCGCAGCCGAATCAGCCGACCGGGAGTCCGCCCGCCTCGTGGCGCATCACCCGGAGCAGGGATGGAGCCTGCTGTGCAACGGCGTTCTGCTCTTCGAGGACACCGGTGAGCTCCTGCCGGACGGTCAGATCATCGCCCCGCACCGCCCGCTGGGCGGCGCGCCGGTGATGACGGCCGCCTGAGCCGCACGACCCGGGCGGCCGTCACAGGCCGCCCAGACACACGAGGGGCCGGCCCGGAGACGTACTCTCCGAACCGGCCCCGACGCATGTCCGGGGACGGTCACTCCCCGTAGGCGCCCACGTGCCGAGCGCTGATCAGTCCTCGTAGGCGTCCAGCGGCGGGCAGGAGCAGACGAGGTTGCGGTCGCCGTACGCCTGGTCGATGCGGCGCACCGGCGGCCAGTACTTGTCGGCGGCCGAGACGCCGGCCGGGAAGACGGCCTCCTCCCGGGTGTACGGGTGCTCCCAGTCGCCGCCGAGCGCGGCGGCCGTGTGCGGCGCCCCGCGGAGCGGGTTGTCGTCCACGGCCCACTCGCCGCTGCCGACCTTCTCGATCTCCGCGCGGATCGCGATCATCGCGTCGCAGAACCGGTCGAGCTCGCCCAGGTCCTCGGACTCGGTGGGCTCGATCATCAGCGTGCCGGCCACCGGGAACGACATCGTCGGCGCGTGGAAGCCGTAGTCGATCAGGCGCTTGGCGATGTCGTCGACGCTCACGCCGGTCGCCTTGGTGAGCGGACGCAGATCGATGATGCACTCGTGCGCGACCAGACCGCCGGGGCCCGTGTACAGCACCGGGTAGTGCGGCTCGAGCCGCTTGGCGATGTAGTTCGCGGAGAGCACGGCCACCTGCGTGGCGCGCTTGAGGCCCTCGCCGCCCATCAGGCGGACGTACGACCAGGAGATGGGCAGGATGCCCGCGGAACCCCAGGGAGCGGCCGAGATCGGGCCGACACCGGTCTCGGGACCGGCCTCGGGCTGGAGCGGGTGGTTCGGCAGGTACGGCGCCAGGTGCGCGCGTACGCCGACCGGGCCGACACCGGGGCCGCCGCCGCCGTGCGGGATGCAGAAGGTCTTGTGCAGGTTCAGGTGCGAGACGTCGCCGCCGAAGTGGCCCGGCTTGGCGAGGCCGACCAGGGCGTTGAGGTTGGCGCCGTCCACGTAGACCTGACCGCCGGCCTCGTGCACCTGGGCGCAGATGTCGGCGACGTGCTCCTCGAACACACCGTGCGTCGAGGGGTACGTGATCATCAGCACCGACAGCTCGTCGCGGTACCGCTCGATCTTGGCGCGCAGGTCCTCGACGTCGATCTCGCCGTCGTCGGCGGTCTTGACGACGACGACCTTCATGCCGGCCATCACGGCGCTGGCGGCGTTCGTGCCGTGCGCGGAGGACGGGATGAGGCAGATCGTGCGCTGGTCGTCGCCGTTGGCGCGGTGGTAGCCGCGGACGGCCAGCAGACCGGCCAGCTCGCCCTGCGAACCGGCGTTGGGCTGGAGCGACACCTTGTCGTAGCCGGTGACCTCGGCGAGCTGGTCCTCCAGCTCGTGGATCAGCGTCAGATAGCCCTGGGCCTGCTCGGCGGGGACGAACGGGTGCAGCTGCCCGAACTCGGGCCAGGTGACCGGCTCCATCTCGGTGGTCGCGTTGAGCTTCATGGTGCAGGAGCCCAGCGGGATCATGCCGCGGTCGAGCGCGTAGTCGCGGTCGGAGAGCTTGCGCAGGTAGCGCAGCATCGCCGTCTCGGAGCGGTGGTCGTGGAACACGGGGTGCGTCAGGTACGCGTCCGTGCGCAGCAGCGCGTCCGGCAGGGTGTCCTCGGCGCTCGCGTCCAGCGCCTCGACGTCACCCTCGACACCGAACGCGCTCCACACGGCGGCGAGCTGCTCGCGCGTGGTCGTCTCGTCGCACGAGATCGACACCCGGTCGGCGTCGACGGGGTGGAGGTTGACGCCGTTCGCGCGGGCGGCGGCGACGACCTCGGCGGCCCGGCCCGGGACCCGCACGGTGAGGGTGTCGAAGTACGCGCCGTGCACGAGCTCGACACCGCCGGCGGTGAGTCCGGCGGCCAGGACCGTGGCGTAGCGGTGGGTACGCCGGGCGATGGTCCGCAGGCCCTCGGGGCCGTGGTAGACGGCGTACATGCCCGCCATGACGGCGAGCAGCACCTGGGCGGTGCAGATGTTGCTGGTCGCCTTCTCGCGGCGGATGTGCTGCTCACGCGTCTGGAGGGCGAGGCGGTACGCCTTGTGGCCGTCGGCGTCCACGGACACGCCGACCAGGCGGCCGGGAAGGCTGCGCGCGAAGTTCTCGCGGACCGCCATGTAACCGGCGTGCGGGCCGCCGAAGCCCATCGGCACGCCGAAGCGCTGGGTCGTGCCGACCGCGATGTCCGCGCCGAGCTCGCCCGGCGAGGTCAGCAGGGTCAGCGCGAGCAGGTCGGCCGCCACGGTGACGACGGCGCCCAGCTCGTGGGCCTGCTCGACGAGCGGCTTGATGTCGCGTACGGCACCGGAGGCGCCCGGGTACTGGACGAGCACGCCGTTGATCTCACGCCCGGCGAGGTCGGCCGGGATGCCGTCGGTGAGGTCGGCGACGACGATCTCGACACCGGTCGGTTCGGCACGGGTCTCTATGACCGCGATGGTCTGCGGCAGCGCGTCCGCGTCGACCAGGAACAGGCCCTTCTTGTTCTTGCCCATGCGGCGGGACAGCGCCATGGCCTCGGCGGCGGCGGTGCCCTCGTCCAGGAGGGAGGCGCCGGAGGTCGGCAACCCGGTCAGCTCGGCGACGACCGTCTGGAAGTTCAGCAGCGCCTCAAGGCGGCCCTGCGAGATCTCCGGCTGGTACGGCGTGTACGCGGTGTACCAGGCCGGGTTCTCCATGACGTTGCGCAGGATCACCGGCGGCGTGAAGGTGCCGTAGTACCCGAGGCCGATCATCGAACCGAGCACCTGGTTCCGGTCCGCGAGGGAGCGGAGCTCGGCCAGGACCTCGGCCTCGGTGCGGGCGGCCGGCAGCTTCAGGGCCTCGGCGTTCTTGATCACATCCGGCACCGCGGCGGCGGTCAGCTCGTCGAGCGAGCCGTAGCCGACCTGCGCGAGCATCTTGGCCCGTGCTTCGGAGTCGGGTCCGATGTGGCGCTGCTCGAAGGGGATTCCCTGTTCGAGCTCGGAGAGCGGAATGCGAGGGGCGGTCATGGCGGAGGCCTCCTGGTCTGACGCGACCTTCGAGGGGCACCCCGGCACGGGTACCCCGACGGCCTCCCCCTCTGTCATCTCAACCTGAGAGTTTCACCGGATGGTCCCGTGGACGATCCGGCTTTCACCGTCGGTGAGGGCGGGGGCCATCGACACCCGCCCTGCTTTCCAGAGTGACCTCGTCCGTGCGGTACGTGAGCCTGAGAGATTCCGGGGAGGAGTTGCTCCTTCGGCGCCTCCGACGAAATCCGGAGGACTCTCCCGCACGGGATCAGCAGCCGCTTGCCAGCCTACCAGCGAGGACAAGACGACAGCCTTCGAGTGGCCGCCTTCACAGATGTGCTCTTTTGTAGTACTTACGGATGAGTTTGCGACCACTGGAGGGACCGTGCAGACCGACATCGATCCGCGCAACCTGATCGGCCGCAAGGCGTTCGACAGCAACGGCACCAAGATCGGCACGATCGACGAGGTCTACCTCGACGACGCGACCGGTGTCCCGGAGTGGGCGGCCATACGCACCGGGCTGTTCAGCAGGGACGCCTTCGTGCCCCTGGAGCCCAGCGAGCTCGTCGAGGGGACCCTGCGCATCCCCTTCGACCGGGCCCTGATCAAGGATGCCCCCGACTTCGGTGTCGGGCGCCACCTCTCACCCGAACAGGAACTCCAGCTCTACCACCACTACGGCCTCGACGTGGCGTCCCCACCGCCGCCGGACCGCGACTTCGGCCGCCTCGCGGGCTCGGAGGACACCTGACCCCCAGGCCCGGGGCTCGACGCCCCGCCCTCCGGCACCGGCCCCCCGGGGCCCGGCACCCCGCGTACTGACGCGGGCGGCCCGGGACGGGACACCCCGCGGTCCGACACCGGCGGCCCGAGGTGTCGCTTTCCGGCGTCCGACGCCGACGGCCCGGGCTTCGATGCCGACAGTCCGGGCTTCGACGGTGACGGCACAGGGCCGGGTGCCCCGGCCTCCGACGTCACCGGCCCGGGATCGAACCCGGGGTCCGTCCGCGGCGCGTCGGCGTCCTCGGGTCTTCGTTCCACCAGGGGCAGCGGGTCGGCGGGCTCCAGCCCCGGATCGTCCGTCCGGAACGTCCGCACCCGGCCGGGCCCGGAGTACGGCGTCTCGAACCGCACGGTGACCCGCCCCAGCCCGCTCCCCTGCACCCAGCCGTGCCCGAACTCGGCATGGCGGACATCGTGCCCGGAGGGCCACCGCCGCTCCACGGGCGCCGCCTCCCCGGCCACGGCCACCTCCACCGGTTCGTCCGCCGTGTGCTCCTCGGCCGCGGGCTCCCCCTCGGCGGCGGCCGCCTGAGCCTGGGCGAACAGGTCCTCCTGGGTGTAGTCGGCGAGCCCGGAGACACCGACACCCAGCAGACGGACGCCACCCGTCGTGTCCACGCCCTCCAGCAGCCGGGCGGCGGCCTCCCGGACGACGCCGGGGTCGTCCGTGGGCCCCCGCAGCGTCTCGGACCGGGTCAGCGTCGAGAAGTCGTACCTGCGCACCTTCAGCACGATGGTCCGGCCCGAGAGACCGGCCCCGCGCAGCCGCCGCACACACCGGTCCGCGAGCCGCTGCACCTCGAGCTCCACCCGGACCCGGTCGTGGATGTCCACGTCGTACGTGTCCTCGACCGAGACCGACTTGGTCTCCCGCTCGGCCACCACGGGCCGCTCGTCGTGGGCCAGCGCCATAGCGAACAGCGCGTGCCCGTGCGCCTTCCCCAGCAGCCGTACGAGCTCGTCCTCGCCCGCCTCGGCCAGCTCCTCGACGGTGGTGATGCCGGCCCGGCGCAGATGGTCGCCGGTGGCCGGCCCCACTCCCGGCAGCGTCCGCACCGTCATCGGCCCCAGCAGCGCCCGCTCGGTGCCCGGCTCGATCAGCACGAGACCGTCGGGCTTGGCCTGCTCCGAGGCGATCTTCGCCAGCATCTTGGACGCGGCGAGCCCCACCGACCCCGTGAGCCCCGTGACGGCCCGGATGTCCGCGCGCAGCTTCGCGCCCGCCAGCAGCGCCGACGCCTCGTCCCACGCCGTCCCGCCCGCCTCCAGGTCCACGAAGGCCTCGTCCAGGCTCAACGGCTCCACCAGCGGCGACAGAGCCCGCAGCAGCCCCATCACCTGCTCGCTCACCTCGCGGTACAGCCCGAAGCGCGGCACGAGATAGGCGGCGTTCGGGGCGCGCCTGCGGGCCTGTGCCATGGGCATCGCCGAGTTCACCCCGAAGACGCGTGCCTCGTACGAGGCGGTGGCGACGACTCCACGGGGTCCGAGACCACCCACCACGACGGCCTTCCCGCGCAGGCTCGGCTTGGACGCCTGCTCCGCCGAGGCGAAGAAGGCATCCATGTCGAGATGCAGGATCGTGGGCGCGGTTCTCACATCTCCGATGCTGCCCTACGCCACTGACAATGCCCCGGCGGCCCGGGGCATCGCGTCATCGGAGGCCGCTCACACCGCGCGGTTGCGGCGCCGCGCCAGTTCGTCGGCGGGGTGATGCGCGAGCAGCGTCTCCCCGGTGTCCACACGCTCTCCGTGCAACTGGGACAGAGCGCCCTCGACGTCCCGCCAGACCACTCCCACGGCGATGCCGAAGATGCCCTGGCCGCCCTGGAGCAGCGCGTGGACCTCGTCCGGGGAGGTGCACTCGTAGACCGTCGCGCCGTCGCTCATGAGCGTCATGCGCTCCAGGTCCTGGAAGCCGCGCTCCCTCAGGTGCTGGACCGTGGTGCGGATGTTCTGAAGCGACACCCCGGTGTCGAGGAACCGCTTGACGATCTTGAGGACCACCACGTCCCGGAAGCTGTAGAGGCGCTGCGTGCCCGACCCGTAGGCGGGACGCACGCTGGGCTCGACCAGTCCGGTCCGCGCCCAGTAGTCCAGCTGCCGATAGGTGATGCCCGCGGCGGCGCACGCCGTGGGTCCCCGGTAACCGACCTCCTCGGGAACCGTCCCTCCCTCGTCGGGCACTGCTGCCGGCCGCACCGGACCGTGACCGGCCGTGCCGCCATGCTGGGGGCGCCCCCCGCTCGAGCCGAGCCGAGAGCTTGGGGGAGGGTACGGGCCGCTCTCCCCCGGACCGTGTCCGGGAGCACCCCCAGCCGTACCGTCGCCGCTGCTTCTCACGCCGACCTCCGTCCTTGACCTGCCTTCTCGACGGTAGGCAGTCACCCGGGGCGCGTCAACGATCGCCACACTCGGCACGCCGAGTGATAATCACCCTAAGAGTGGTTTCCCGTGCCCTACCGCGGGGAAAGGCTAGCCGAATGCTCTCGGCACGGGCCGCGGCACACCACACGCGCCGCGGGCAATTGCCACCCGGAGAGGCCCTCCGCCGGAGCGCCTCACTGGCTGTTGGTGCCGAAGTCCTCGGGCGAGATCTGATCGAGGAACTCGCGGAACTTCTCCACTTCGTCCTCCTGCTCGTCCGGGATCGCGATGCCCGCGTCGTCGAGCACCCCGTCACTGCCGTAGATCGGCGTTCCGGTGCGCAGCGCGAGCGCTATGGCGTCCGACGGCCTGGCACTCACCTCGACTCCGCTGGCGAAGACGAGCTCGGCGTAGAAGACGCCTTCACGCAGGTCGGTGATGCGTACTTCCGTGAGCTCCTGGCCGACGGCCTCCAGCACGTCCTTGAACAGGTCGTGGGTCAGCGGTCGTGCGGGGGCCATGCCCTGCTGGGCGAAGGCGATCGCCGTCGCCTCCCCCGGTCCGATCCAGATGGGGAGGTAGCGGTCGCCTCCCACTTCACGCAGAAGCACGATCGGTTGGTTCGAGGGCATTTCGACCCGGACACCTACGACATCGAGCTCGTTCACACAGCAACCCTAGGCCGTGCCCGGGACGTTTGGGTAGTCGGGCACAGAACGGGTGGACGATCCCGGGCCCGCGCCGGTGTCACGGATCAGCGCAACCGCACTCCGAGCGCGGTCTGCACGAGCGCCGCGTGCAGCTTCACCGTGAGGCCCGCGAGTTCCTTCGTGCGGGCCTCCGCGTGGGCCCGGGTCTGCGGATTGCGGTGGCGTCGCAGCGGGGCGACCACCTGGTCCACCAGGCCCGCGTCACGCTCCGCGGCGGCCTTCATGGCCCGCAGATGGCGCGGTTCGATCCCGAAGCGGCCCAGCTCGACGACGAGCGCGGCGACGGTCACCGCCTCCGCGTCGTAGACACCGTCGGTCAGGGGGCCGATCAGTCCGTACGACTCCCACTCCTGGAGCTGCTGCTCGCCGATCTCGGCGGCCGCCAGCAGCTCCTCGCGGCCCACCCGGGCCACGGTGGGCCCCTCGGGCTCGCCGTAGAGCTCGCCCTGGGGTTCCCCCTCGCCCGCCTCACGCTGGCGGCCCACGGAGGGCAGGCGCACCTGCTCACCGCGCGCCAGGGCGTCCAGATGCTCGCGGATCACCTTGAGCGGGAGGTAGTGGTCCCGCTGCATCCTCAGGATGTGGCCGAGGCGCTCGGCGTCGTCCGCGCTGAACTTGCGATACCCCGAAGGGGTCCGCCGCGGCTCGACGAGCCCTTCCGACTCCAGGAACCTGATCTTGGAGATGGTGACTTCGGGGAACTCGTCGCGCAGCAGGCTCAGCACCGCGCCGATGCTCATCAGCCCACTGTCCGCGGCGGCGGTACCGCTGCCGGCACCGCCGCTCGGTGTTTGAAGCATGGACATTCCCTCGGTGTCCCCCCGGACGGAGTTGGGGGAGGGTCAGATGCCCCGCTGGCTCGCGTAGAACACCAGCCGGTACTTGCCGATCTGCACCTCGTCACCGTTCGACAGCGGGACCTGGTCGATCCGCTCCCGGTTGACGTAGGTGCCGTTCAGGCTGCCGACGTCGGCGACCGTGAACGAACCGTCCGCGACGCGACGGAACTCCACGTGCCGACGCGAGACCGTCACGTCGTCGAGGAAGATGTCGCTCTGCGGATGACGCCCGGCCGTGGTCAGCTCACCGTCCAGCAGGAAGCGGCTGCCGGAGTTGGGGCCACGGCGCACCACCAGGAGCGCCGAACCCATCGGCAGCGCGTCCACGGCCGCCTGCGCCTCCGGGGAGAGCATCGGCGAGGGCGCCGTCTGGCCCGTCACCTCGGCGTCGTACGCCTCGATACCGGAGATGGAGATCGTGGACGTCGTCTCCGACGGACGCTCCGGACCGCCCCGCAGCGGCGCACCGCAGTTGGAACAGAACCGGCTGTTCTCCGCGTTGCGGTTTCCGCACCTCGTACACACCTGGGCCGACATGGACGGATCCTCCTGCCGCGGCTGCCCACCAGGGGCATGGGACGCATACGGATCGGAGGCGAACCCTCCACCCGCGCTTGAGGCTGACGGTTCCCCGAAACCTATGCGTCCCGGCTGGCCAGGGTCAACAGACGACGCGCCGTGCCCACCGGGACCGCCGACCTGGTCCCGGAACAGCGGGCGGTCGCCTCCCTGGGCCTCCGCGTCTCCCTGGCGCGGTGCGCGATGACGGGCAGCCGCGCTGTCGCCGCTGTCCTCTCGCGAGCTCTTGCCGAACAACTTCGCAAACAACTTCACGGGCGATTCCCCTTGACCGAAACAGACCCGCCCGTGGGGCAGGACGAACCCTGATTGAACACACCGGTCGACCCGGACATCCTCACAACGTCCGTATCCACCAGACAGTTTCCACCACGCACCACCCATTCGGTGCGCCGACCCCCCGCAACCTCCTGCCCTCGCCCGACGGCCCCCATCCGACCGCCGTTCACCGGGAGGACGACCGAGCGTAGTCAGGCCGCTCCGGCGGTCGCAAGGCATCTACGACGATCTTCGTGGAGCGGTCCACCGTGACGGTGGCCTGCTCCTTCTCCAGTGTCTGCACCACGCCTCCCGGAATGTTCAGCGCCGGCTCCAGGTCCTGCGGCTTGCCGATGACCTTGAAACGATAGGGCTGGGTGATCTTGTTCCCGTCCACCTTCACTCCGCTCCCGGAGTCGGACAGATAGGTACTGGCGACCACGCGCACACCGTTCACCTGGATCGCCTCCGCACCGGCGGCGCGCAGCTCCTGGATGGCGTCGAGCAGCATGTCCGCCTTGACCGTCCCCTTCGCGTCGTCGATCGTCAGAGTGATGCCGGGGCCCTGGGCGGCCACGGTGCCCGCCAGGATGCCGAGTTGCTTCTCCTTCTCGACCGTCTGCTTACGGGCCTCCTCGGCCTGGTTCGAGCTGTTCTCCAGCTCGGTGCGCTGATCCTCGAGACCCTGCTTCTCGTCCTCAAGACGCTGAGTGCGGCTGTCGAGTTCATCGAGAATGCGTACGAGATCTTCCTGACGTGCGCCGCGCAGCGCGCTGTCGCCGTCGCTGTTGGACGCCACCTGGACGGCCAGGCCGAAACCGAGGCCGAACAGCAGCACCGCGACGATGAGTTGGGCACGCGATATCCGCGGCGGCCACAACCCCTTGACCAGCCTCTGACGGCCCGAGAGCGAGGGCGTGTCCTCTTCTTCGGCCGGCTGCGGCCCGGGCTCCTGCTGGGCCGCGGGGACCTCTTCCGGCAGCTCTCTGCGCAGCGGGTTCTCGGGCGTCCCGGCTTCCTTCTCGTTCTCGTTCTCGTTCTCGTCGCTCATCGGCCTCACGCCCGGAACACGTGCCGGCGGATGGCCGCGGCGTTGGAGAAGATCCGGATGCCGAGGACGACCACGACACCCGTGGACAGCTGGGCCCCCACGCCCAACTTGTCACCGAGGAAGACGATCAGCGCGGCCACGACCACGTTCGACAGGAACGAGACGACGAAGACCTTGTCGTCGAAGATGCCGTCGAGCATCGCGCGCAGACCGCCGAACACGGCGTCGAGCGCCGCCACGACGGCGATCGGAAGGTAAGGCTCGACAACCGCCGGAACCTCGGGCCGGACCAACAGTCCAGCCACGACTCCCACGACGAGGCCCAGTACGGCGATCACGGTGTGCCCTTCTCTGTGCTCGGCTCTGCTGTACGTACGATCACACTCGGTGCCGCGGACAACCGGAGGTCCCCCTCGGCGGAAATGCTGGTCCTGATGCCGTAGTTCTCCTGCAACGCATGCAGATAGAGCCCGTCGGCGCTGTTCTGGAACCTGGTGCTGAGCCGTTGGCCGTCCCCCACCGCCAGCACCGTGTACGGCGGCACCAGCGGCTTGTTGTCGACCAGTATCGCGTCCCCCGCGGCCCTGATCGCGGACAGGGCGGTCAGCCGCCGTCCGTTGACGGAGATGGCCTCGGCCCCCGACTCCCACAGACCGTTGACCACGCGCTGCATGTCACGGTCCCGCACCCGTCCGGTGTCGGAGAATCCTGAGGTCTCCCTCGGGTTGTTGGTGCCGTCACCGCCCGTGCTGGCTTCCTTGGCGTCGTTGACGACGAGCCTCACACCCGGTCCGTGCACGTCGGTGGCGCCGGACAGAAGGCTCACGAGATCGGCCTGCGCACCGCCGCCCTTCTTCAGCGCTGCGCGCTGGCGGGCGCTCACATCGGCGCGCAGGGTGTCGACGCCGCTCTCCAGCTTGTCCGCGGCCGTCGTCTCGCGCCCGATGCGGTCGATGAGCTCCTGGCGCTCCTTGGCGACGACGGGCGCCGCCAGCCGCGCGTTCGCCGCCCCCACGGTGACCACGAGCGCGGCCAGCACCAGACCCGCCGCGAGAGCGGCCTTGGCACGGAGCGTCTTCGGCATGCCGCCGGCGCCCTCGGCCTCTCTGCGGGCCGCCGCTTCGGCGTAGCCCTCGTCGAGACTGTGGTCCATGACGTTGGTGAGCAGCGACATGGAGGCGTCCGGGCGCGACGGGCGCGGAGCACTGCTCCGAACGGGGGGCTGCTGCGGCATGCCGCACATCGTCGCACGTCGCCGGTGCTACCTCCGAATGGCCCCACCCACGTATCGGACAGGGCCCCTGGAGGGCACCTGTCCGACACGTACGAGTGAAGATCGTTTCAGCGGCCGGCGCTGTCCACCACGGCCGACCACTCATCGAGCAGGGCCTCCGCCGAGGCGTCGTCCGGGCCCTCGGCCCACAGATGGGTCACGGCCTCGGCGGGGTCCGGCAGCACCATCACCCAGCGTCCGTCCGTCTCCACCACACGGACACCGTCGGTCGTGTCCACGAAACGGTCTCCCGCCTCCTCCACGACCCGGCGCATCACCAGGCCCTTGACGGCCCACGGAGTCGCCAGGTCCCGCTTGAGGACATGCGCACGTGGAATCCGCGCGTCGATCTGGCTGAGCGTGAGCTGGGTCCTTGCCACCAGACCGATGAGCCGTACGAACGCGGCCGCACCGTCGAAGACACCGCTGAACTCGGGAATGATGAAGCCGCCGCGCGCGTCGCCGCCGAAGATCGTCGCCTCCTCCCGGCCGACCCTGGTCAGGTCGTCGGGCGACGTGGTCGTCCACTCCACCTGCGTGCCGTGGTACGCGGCCACCTGTTCGGCGATCCGCGTGGTCGTGACCGGCAGCGCCACCCGACCGCTGCGCCGCTCCGCGGCCACCAGGTCGAGCATCACGAGCAGGGCCCGGTCGTCCTCGACGATCCGCCCCTTCTCGTCGACCAGCGAGAGCCGCTCGCCCACGGGGTCGAAGCGCACCCCGAACGCGGCACGTGCGGACGCGACGATCTCGCCCAGCCGCACCAGCCCGGCCCGCCGGGACTCCACCGTCTCGGTGGGCCTGGACTCGTCGAGACCGGGATTGATGACCAGGGAGTCCACGCCGAGCTTGCCCAGCAGGCTGGGCAGCACCAGTCCGGCACTGCCGTTCGAGGCGTCGACGACCACCTTCAGGCCGGACTCGGCGATCCCGGTGGTGTCGACATTGCGCAGCAGCGATCCGGTGTACGAGTCGAAGACGCTCGCCGGGAAGTGCAGGTCCCCGATCTCACCGGGGAAGGCACGCCGGTACTCCTGGCGCGCGAACACCCGGTCCAGCTTCCGCTGGCCGCCCTGCGAGAGGTCGGCGCCCTGCCCGTCGAAGAACATGATGTCGACGGAGTCGGGCACACCCGGTGTCGTCCGGATCATGATTCCGCCGGCGCTCCCTCGGGCCGTCTGCTGCCGGGCCACGGGCAGCGGTACGTTCTCCAGGTCGCGTACGTCGATGGCGCTGGCCTGCAACGCGGAGATCACCGCCCGCTTCAGCGCGCGAGCGCCTCGGGAGTGGTCGCGGGCCGTGGTGACGGTCGAGCCCTTCTTGAGGGTCGTCGCGTAGGCACCGGCCAGACGCACCGCCAGCTCCGGGGTGATCTCGACGTTCAGGATCCCGGAGACACCGCGCGCGCCGAAGAGATGGGCCTGCCCGCGCGACTCCCAGATCACCGAGGTGTTGACGAAGGCGCCGGCCTCGATGGTCTTGAACGGATAGACGCGGACGTTGCCCTGGATGATCGATTCTTCACCGACGAGGCACTCGTCGCCGATCACCGCGCCGTCCTCGATGCGGGCGGCCCTCATGATGTCGGTGTTCTTTCCGATCACACAGCCGCGCAGATTGCTGTGCGGGCCGATGTACACGTTGTCGTGCACGACGGCCCGGTGCAGGAACGCCCCGCTCTTGACCACGACGTTGGAGCCGATGACGGTGTGTTCGCGGATCTCGGCGTTCGCCTCGACCTTGGCGTAGTCACCGATGTACAGCGGCCCGCGCAGGACCGCGTCGGGGTGCACCTCCGCGCCCTCGGCCACCCAGACGCCCGGGGAGAGCTCGAACCCGTCGAGTTCCACGTCGACCTTGCCCTCGAGCACGTCGGCCTGGGCCTTCACATAGCTCTCGTGGGTGCCGACGTCCTCCCAGTAGCCCTCGGCGATATAGCCGAAGACGGGCTTGCCTTCCTTCATCAGCTGAGGGAAGACGTCGCCGGACCAGTCGACGGACACATCGGCCTCGACGTAGTCGAAGACCTCGGGCTCCATGACGTAGATGCCCGTGTTCACCGTGTCCGAGAAGACCTGGCCCCAGGTCGGCTTCTCCAGGAAGCGTTCGACCTTGCCTTCCTCGTCCACGATGGTGATGCCGAATTCCAGCGGATTGGGAACGCGCGTCAGACAGACGGTGACGAGCGCGCCCTTTTCCTTGTGGAAGTTGATGAGTTCGGTGAGATCGAAGTCGGTAAGCGCGTCACCGGAGATGACGAGGAAGGCATCGTCCTTCAACGCCTCCTCGGCGTTCTTGACGCTGCCGGCGGTACCGAGGGGCTTCTCCTCATTGGCATAGGTGAGCTCCATGCCGAGCTCTTCACCGTCACCGAAGTAGTTCTTGACCAGGGAGGCCAAGAACTGGACAGTGACGACGGTTTCGTTGAGCCCATGCCTTTTGAGCAGCCTGAGCACGTGCTCCATGATCGGGCGGTTCGCCACGGGCAGGAGCGGCTTGGGCATGCTCGAGGTCATCGGACGAAGGCGTGTGCCTTCGCCTCCGGCCATCACGACGGCCTTCATGTCGGAAGCGTCCTCCTTGAAGAGACGACGGTACAGCCGACTTCACCCGTCCTGATTGTCCCGCAGTTTTGGAGCGGGGGCCATCGGGGCACTACAGCCGCCCAATCGGGCCGAGCTCATTCGGCCATGGTGTCCGCTCGGATCAGCCGGCGGACCTGCACCACGTAGAGGACTCCTGCCCACCAATACAGCGTTGTACCCCACCCTGCGAACGCCCATCCGAAAATAGCGCCGAGTGTCGCGATCCAGCCGCTGGCGTCGCTCAGCAACAGCAGCGGGAAGGCGTACATCAGGTTGAAGGTGGCTGCCTTCCCGAGGAAGTTCACCTGCGGCGGCGGATAGCCGTGGCGCCGGAGGATCCACACCATCACCAGCAGGACCAGCTCACGTGCGAGAAGTGCGGCCGTGAGCCAGATCGGAAGAATCTCGCGCCAGGTGAGTCCGACGAGCGTCGACAGAATGTAGAGGCGGTCGGCCGCGGGATCCAGGAGCCGGCCGAGGCTGCTGATCTGGTTCCAGCGTCGGGCGAGCTTGCCGTCGAGATAGTCGCTGATGCCGCTCAGCATGAGGATGAGCAGCGCCCAGCCGTCGCTGTTGGGACCGCCGAACTCCGGCCTGAGGATCAACCACAGGAAGATGGGGACGCCGGCGAGCCGGGCCATGCTGAGGATGTTCGGGATGGTGAGGACCCGGTTCGTCTGAACGCGGGTCTCCTGGACCTCCACCCGGGGGCCTCCTGTGGGAAACGAGCCAACGATGCCCCCTGACCTTACCCGCAGCCCTGGCGTCACAGCGCAGAGGGGGAGGCGAGATCGGGCACAGCACCGGGAAAATCCTGCCGAAAAACAAAAAAGCTCCGGCTCTCGGGATAATTCCCGAGAGCCGGAGCTCTAATAATTGTTCGGCGGCGTCCTACTCTCCCACAGGGTCCCCCCTGCAGTACCATCGGCGCTGTGAGGCTTAGCTTCCGGGTTCGGAATGTAACCGGGCGTTTCCCTCACGCTATGACCACCGAAACTCTATGAAACTGTCAACCGCACCACGCTCTGTGACAAACGTGGGGTTGTTCGTGGTTTCAGAACCAACACAGTGGACGCGAGCAACTGAGGACAAGCCCTCGGCCTATTAGTACCAGTCACCTCCACCCGTTACCGGGCTTCCAGATCTGGCCTATCAACCCAGTCGTCTACTGGGAGCCTTAACCCCTCAAGGGGGTGGGAATACTCATCTTGAAGCAGGCTTCCCGCTTAGATGCTTTCAGCGGTTATCCCTCCCGAACGTAGCCAACCAGCCATGCCCTTGGCAGGACAACTGGCACACCAGAGGTTCGTCCGTCCCGGTCCTCTCGTACTAGGGACAGCCCTTCTCAATATTCCTACGCGCACAGCGGATAGGGACCGAACTGTCTCACGACGTTCTAAACCCAGCTCGCGTACCGCTTTAATGGGCGAACAGCCCAACCCTTGGGACCGACTCCAGCCCCAGGATGCGACGAGCCGACATCGAGGTGCCAAACCATCCCGTCGATATGGACTCTTGGGGAAGATCAGCCTGTTATCCCCGGGGTACCTTTTATCCGTTGAGCGACGGCGCTTCCACAAGCCACCGCCGGATCACTAGTCCCGACTTTCGTCCCTGCTCGACCCGTCGGTCTCACAGTCAAGCTCCCTTGTGCACTTACACTCAACACCTGATTGCCAACCAGGCTGAGGGAACCTTTGGGCGCCTCCGTTACTCTTTAGGAGGCAACCGCCCCAGTTAAACTACCCATCAGACACTGTCCCTGATCCGGATCACGGACCCAGGTTAGACATCCAGCACGACCAGACTGGTATTTCAACGACGACTCCACCCGAACTGGCGTCCGAGCTTCACAGTCTCCCAGCTATCCTACACAAGCCGAACCGAACACCAATATCAAACTGTAGTAAAGGTCCCGGGGTCTTTCCGTCCTGCTGCGCGAAACGAGCATCTTTACTCGTAGTGCAATTTCACCGGGCCTATGGTTGAGACAGTCGAGAAGTCGTTACGCCATTCGTGCAGGTCGGAACTTACCCGACAAGGAATTTCGCTACCTTAGGATGGTTATAGTTACCACCGCCGTTTACTGGCGCTTAAGTTCTCAGCTTCGCCAAGACGAATCTTGACTAACCGGTCCCCTTAACGTTCCAGCACCGGGCAGGCGTCAGTCCGTATACATCGCCTTACGGCTTCGCACGGACCTGTGTTTTTAGTAAACAGTCGCTTCTCGCTGGTCTCTGCGGCCACCCCCAGCTCATGGAGTAAATCCAATCACCAGTGATGGCCCCCCTTCTCCCGAAGTTACGGGGGCATTTTGCCGAGTTCCTTAACCATAGTTCACCCGAACGCCTCGGTATTCTCTACCTGACCACCTGAGTCGGTTTAGGGTACGGGCCGCCATGAAACTCGCTAGAGGCTTTTCTCGACAGCATAGGATCATCCACTTCACCACAATCGGCTCGGCATCGGGTCTCAGCCTTAATGTGTGACGGATTTGCCTATCACACGGCCTACACCCTTACCCCGGGACAACCACCGCCCGGGATGGACTACCTTCCTGCGTCACCCCATCACTCACCTACTACAGGTCTGGTCCGTCGGCTCCACCACTCCCCTTTGCCCGAAGGCTCCGGGGCGGCTTCACGGACTTAGCATCGCCTGGTTCGATGTTTGACGCTTCACAGCGGGTACCGGAATATCAACCGGTTATCCATCGACTACGCCTGTCGGCCTCGCCTTAGGTCCCGACTTACCCTGGGCAGATCAGCTTGACCCAGGAACCCTTAGTCAATCGGCGCACACGTTTCTCACGTGTGTATCGCTACTCATGCCTGCATTCTCACTCGTGAACCGTCCACCACTGCCTTCCGGCGCGGCTTCACCCGGCACACGACGCTCCCCTACCCATCACAGCGGGCGTTGGCCCTATTGCTGCAATGACACGACTTCGGCGGTACGCTTGAGCCCCGCTACATTGTCGGCGCGGAATCACTAGACCAGTGAGCTATTACGCACTCTTTCAAGGGTGGCTGCTTCTAAGCCAACCTCCTGGTTGTCTCTGCGACTCCACATCCTTTCCCACTTAGCGTACGCTTAGGGGCCTTAGTCGATGCTCTGGGCTGTTTCCCTCTCGACCATGGAGCTTATCCCCCACAGTCTCACTGCCGCGCTCTCACTTACCGGCATTCGGAGTTTGGCTAAGGTCAGTAACCCGGTAGGGCCCATCGCCTATCCAGTGCTCTACCTCCGGCAAGAAACACACGACGCTGCACCTAAATGCATTTCGGGGAGAACCAGCTATCACGGAGTTTGATTGGCCTTTCACCCCTAACCACAGGTCATCCCCCAGGTTTTCAACCCTGGTGGGTTCGGTCCTCCACGACCTCTTACAGCCGCTTCAACCTGCCCATGGCTAGATCACTCCGCTTCGGGTCTTGAGCGCGCTACTGAATCGCCCTATTCGGACTCGCTTTCGCTACGGCTTCCCCACACGGGTTAACCTCGCAACGCACCGCAAACTCGCAGGCTCATTCTTCAAAAGGCACGCAGTCACGAGGCAAGCACAAGTGCTTGCCCGACGCTCCCACGGCTTGTAGGCACACGGTTTCAGGTACTATTTCACTCCGCTCCCGCGGTACTTTTCACCATTCCCTCACGGTACTATCCGCTATCGGTCACCAGGGAATATTTAGGCTTAGCGGGTGGTCCCGCCAGATTCACACGGGATTTCTCGGGCCCCGTGCTACTTGGGTGTCTCTCAAACGAGCCGTTGATGTTTCGACTACGGGGGTCTTACCCTCTACGCCGGACCTTTCGCATGTCCTTCGCCTACATAAACGGTTTCTGACTCGCCTCACAGCCGGCAGACTGTGAAAGAGAGATCCCACAACCCCCCAAGCGCAACCCCTGCCGGGTCTCACACGCTTGAGGTTTGGCCTCATCCGGTTTCGCTCGCCACTACTCCCGGAATCACGGTTGTTTTCTCTTCCTGCGGGTACTGAGATGTTTCACTTCCCCGCGTTCCCTCCACATACCCTATGTGTTCAGGTATGGGTGACAGCCCATGACGACTGCCGGGTTTCCCCATTCGGAAACCCCCGGATCAAAGCCTGGTTGACGGCTCCCCGGGGACTATCGTGGCCTCCCACGTCCTTCATCGGTTCCTGGTGCCAAGGCATCCACCGTGCGCCCTTAAAAACTTGGCCACAGATGCTCGCGTCCACTGTGCAGTTCTCAAACAACGACCAACCACCCATCACCCCCGGTTACCACCGGAGTTCACTGGGGCCGGCACTGAAGGCAGCCGATTCGGCCGTACCTTCAGACACCCAACAGCGTGCCCGACACCCTCGCCACTCGTGATCAGCTTTCCACGCTCCGAAGAGCAGTACTGGCAGCCCGAGATGACTGAAAGTGCCGAATAATCAACGTTCCACCCATGAGCAACCAGCATCGAACATTCGCCGATGTACTGGCCTCTGACCGAGCGAACTCGGTAAGAAGTGCTCCTTAGAAAGGAGGTGATCCAGCCGCACCTTCCGGTACGGCTACCTTGTTACGACTTCGTCCCAATCGCCAGTCCCACCTTCGACAGCTCCCTCCCACAAGGGGTTGGGCCACCGGCTTCGGGTGTTACCGACTTTCGTGACGTGACGGGCGGTGTGTACAAGGCCCGGGAACGTATTCACCGCAGCAATGCTGATCTGCGATTACTAGCAACTCCGACTTCATGGGGTCGAGTTGCAGACCCCAATCCGAACTGAGACAGGCTTTTTGAGATTCGCTCCGCCTCACGGCTTCGCAGCTCTTTGTACCTGCCATTGTAGCACGTGTGCAGCCCAAGACATAAGGGGCATGATGACTTGACGTCGTCCCCACCTTCCTCCGAGTTGACCCCGGCAGTCTCCTGTGAGTCCCCATCACCCCGAAGGGCATGCTGGCAACACAGAACAAGGGTTGCGCTCGTTGCGGGACTTAACCCAACATCTCACGACACGAGCTGACGACAGCCATGCACCACCTGTACACCGACCACAAGGGGGGCACTATCTCTAATGCTTTCCGGTGTATGTCAAGCCTTGGTAAGGTTCTTCGCGTTGCGTCGAATTAAGCCACATGCTCCGCTGCTTGTGCGGGCCCCCGTCAATTCCTTTGAGTTTTAGCCTTGCGGCCGTACTCCCCAGGCGGGGAACTTAATGCGTTAGCTGCGGCACCGACGACGTGGAATGTCGCCAACACCTAGTTCCCACCGTTTACGGCGTGGACTACCAGGGTATCTAATCCTGTTCGCTCCCCACGCTTTCGCTCCTCAGCGTCAGTAATGGCCCAGAGATCCGCCTTCGCCACCGGTGTTCCTCCTGATATCTGCGCATTTCACCGCTACACCAGGAATTCCGATCTCCCCTACCACACTCTAGCTAGCCCGTATCGAATGCAGACCCGGGGTTAAGCCCCGGGCTTTCACACCCGACGTGACAAGCCGCCTACGAGCTCTTTACGCCCAATAATTCCGGACAACGCTTGCGCCCTACGTATTACCGCGGCTGCTGGCACGTAGTTAGCCGGCGCTTCTTCTGCAGGTACCGTCACTTTCGCTTCTTCCCTGCTGAAAGAGGTTTACAACCCGAAGGCCGTCATCCCTCACGCGGCGTCGCTGCATCAGGCTTTCGCCCATTGTGCAATATTCCCCACTGCTGCCTCCCGTAGGAGTCTGGGCCGTGTCTCAGTCCCAGTGTGGCCGGTCGCCCTCTCAGGCCGGCTACCCGTCGTCGCCTTGGTGAGCCACTACCTCACCAACAAGCTGATAGGCCGCGGGCTCATCCTTCACCGCCGGAGCTTTTAACCCCCACCCATGCGGGCAGGAGTGTTATCCGGTATTAGACCCCGTTTCCAGGGCTTGTCCCAGAGTGAAGGGCAGATTGCCCACGTGTTACTCACCCGTTCGCCACTAATCCCCACCGAAGTGGTTCATCGTTCGACTTGCATGTGTTAAGCACGCCGCCAGCGTTCGTCCTGAGCCAGGATCAAACTCTCCGTGAATGTTTTCCCGTAATCGGGACGACACCACGAGAGCGGAACCAGAGGGAGGAATAATCCCTCGGTTCACAGCGTCCTCGCTGTGCGCCTACCCCAAAGGGGCAGGACTTTTTCAAAGGAACCTCGCCCCGACCGATCGGCCGGAGACGGGGTATCAACATATCTGGCGTTGATTTTTGGCACGCTGTTGAGTTCTCAAGGAACGGACGCTTCCTTTGTACTCACCCTCTCGGGCTTTCCTCCGGGCGCTTCCCTTCGGTCTTGCGTTTCCGACTCTATCAGACCGTTTCCGTATCCGATTTCCTCGGTGCTTTCCAGGTTTCCGCTTTCGCGTTTCCCTTTCCGGCGAGTCCAAACTCTACCAGTCCTTTTCTGTCTCGCTGACCACCGGCCCGCAGACATGCGGAAGGCGACCCCGAGATAGGATCTGACAAGTTGGGTGCTGCCGGGCAACGACGCCTTGGTCACGCCGCTCAGCCTCAAGCAGGAGTACGACTCTACATGGGGTGCGGGAGCGGGCGCAAATCGTTTGCCCTGTCCTCTACGGCGCCAACCGGGATCTCTCGCGCGGAACCGGCACTTCATATGACATACCCTGCTCAGCAGTGTCCTGTCCGGGACAGGCAGTGACGGCCCGTATAGATCTCCACCCCCCTCGGAGGCATTCCATGACCACCGTGACGTCCCCTCTTGCAGGACGCGCCATCGGACTCGCCGCGGTACCGGACCCCGTGTTCTCCGGCGCGATGGTCGGCCCCGGCACGGCGATCGACCCCGAGCGTGAGCCCTCGGAGGCTGTCGCTCCCGTGGACGGAGTCATCGTCTCCCTGCACCCGCACGCGTTCGTCGTCGTCGACGGTGAAGGCCACGGCGTGCTCACGCACCTCGGTATCGACACGGTTCAGCTGAACGGCGAGGGCTTTGAGCTGCTCGTCAACAAGGGGGACACCGTGACGCGCGGCCAGAGCATCGTGCGGTGGAACCCCGCCGCCGTCGAGGCGGCCGGCAAGTCCCCGGTCTGCCCGGTCGTGGCCCTCGAAGCCACGGCGGACTCCCTCTCGGACGTCGTCGAGGCCGGCGAGGTCAAGGCCGGCGACGCGCTCTTCGGCTGGCAGTGACACCGACGCTGTCCTGGACGGCGCGTTCGACAAGGATCACGGCGGCGGTCCCCGCCGCACTATTCGGAGACGGGTGAGATGGAGACAACGCTGCGAGGCGTCGGCGTGAGCCACGGTGTGGCGATCGGCGAGGTTCGGCACATGGGAACGGCGGTTCTCGAACCGCCTGCCAAGCAGATTCCCCCGGAGGACGCGGCCCGCGAACAGGCACGCGCCCGCAAGGCCGTCGAGGACGTGGCGGCCGACCTGATTGCACGTGGCAATCTGGCCGGCGGCGAGGCCCAGGCCGTTCTCGAGGCCCAGGCCATGATGGCCCAGGACCCCGAGCTGACCGCTGACGTGAACCGGCGGATCGCCGTCGGCAGCACGGCCGAGCGCGCGGTCTACGACGCACTCGCCGCGTACCGCGCACTGCTGGCCGGCGCGGGTGAGTACCTCGCCGGACGCGTGGCCGACCTCGACGACGTGCGGAACCGCATCGTCGCCCGGCTGCTCGGCGTGCCCATGCCCGGTGTCCCGGACAGCGACGAGCCCTATGTGCTGATCGCGCGTGACCTCGCGCCCGCCGACACGGCACTGCTGGACCCGACCCTCGTCCTCGGCTTCGTCACCGAGGAGGGCGGGCCGACCAGCCACAGCGCGATCCTCGCTCGCGCCCTTGGGGTACCGGCCGTCGTGGCACTGCCCGGCGCGGGTGAGCTCGCCGAGGGCACGGTCGTCGCGGTCGACGGCAGCACGGGCGAGATCTTCGTGGAGCCGAGCGCCGAGAAGAAGGCGCAGCTGGCGGCCGCGGCGGCCGAGCGCAAGGCGGCGCTGTCCGCCACGACCGGCCCGGGTGCCACCTCCGACGGGCACAAGGTGCCGCTGCTGGCCAACGTCGGCGGCCCGGCGGACGTACCGGCGGCGCTGGAGGCCGGTGCCGAGGGCGTCGGTCTGTTCCGTACCGAGTTCCTTTTCCTGGACGACAGCAAGCAGGCGCCGTCCGAGGAGAAGCAGGTCGAGGCGTACCGTCAGGTGCTCGAGGCCTTCCCCGAGGGCCGGGTGGTGGTGCGGGTCCTGGACGCCGGTGCCGACAAGCCGCTGGACTTCCTCACACCGGCCGACGAGCCGAACCCGGCGCTCGGCGTGCGGGGCCTTCGGTCGCTGCTGGACCACCCCGATGTGCTGCGCACGCAGCTGACCGCCCTCGCGAAGGCCTCGGAGGGACTGCCGGTCTATCTCGAGGTGATGGCCCCGATGGTCGCGGACCGGACGGACGCCAAGGCGTTCGCCGACGCGTGCCGTGAGGCCGGGCTGCGGGCGAAGTTCGGCGCGATGGTGGAGATCCCGTCGGCCGCGCTGCGGGCGCGGTCGATTCTTCAGGAGGTCGAGTTCCTGTCCCTGGGCACCAACGACCTCGCGCAGTACACGTTCGCGGCCGACCGGCAGGTGGGCGCGGTGTCCCGGCTCCAGGACCCGTGGCAGCCGGCTCTGCTCGACCTGGTGGCGCTGTCCGCCGAGGCGGCGAAGGCCGAGGGCAAGAGCTGTGGCGTCTGCGGTGAGGCCGCGTCGGACCCGCTGCTGGCGTGTGTGCTGACCGGTCTGGGCGTCACCTCCCTGTCGATGGGTGCCGCGTCGATTCCCTATGTGCGGGCGACTCTGGCGAAGTACACGCTGGCGCAGTGCGAGCGGGCGGCCTCGGCCGCGCGTGCCGCGGACACGGCGGAAGAGGCGCGCACCGCGGCTCAGGCGGTGCTGTCCGGCGAGTAGCCGGACGGCTCGTGGGCGGGCCAAGCGGTTGGCGGTACGGAGGGGCGTTCCATCTGCGGATGGGACGCCCCCTTCCGCGTTCAGTGCGTGTGCCCCGTTCCCCTGCCCTCCTCTTCGAGGTCGGGCGGTACGCAGTAGTCGACGCCTGATTCCGGGGAGACGAGGTCCCCGGAATCGAGGTCGGTGCAGTAGGCGTCGAAGACCTCCCCAGCGGTGAGGGGTTCGAGGTCCTCGCCGCGCAGGCGCCATCCGTAGACACGGTCGGTGGTGCCGGGTGCGGTGGTGCGCATGACGAGTCCGCAGGCGCTCCGGGTGGCGATTCCGAGGGCGAGGACGGTGGTGAATTCGAGGGCTTCGGATTCGTCGAGGCCGGTCGTGCCTTCGGTGCGTCCTTCTGTCCGCAGTACGGCGACGAGCGTGTCGGGGGCGGACGAGACGCTGCACACGAGGTGGAGTTCTCCCGGGCTCGCTGTGTCGACGACCCTGGTGAGCAGATGGGCGGCGCGGATGAAGGAGGTGCGGCCGATGTCCTCGCCGCAGGTCGCGCAGGTGCCGATGCGGGCGAGGAGCGTGGTCGCGTATTCCCAGGTGGCCCGGCGGACCGCTTCGTCGACGAGGTCGGGGACCAATTGGCCGAGGGGCTGTCCGTCGTAGGGGATGGTGGGGCCGGTCGCCGCCAGTTGGGCGGTGAAGCGGGTCCGGCTGGCCGGGGTGTCGGGTTCCAGGCCGCTCTCGGCGCAGAATTCCGCGTATTCCTCGGGGTCGAAGAGTGCCACCGTGGTGTGGCTGCCCTGGGCCGCGAGTGTCCTGAGCAGTGTCTCGACCTGCTGGAGATAGGTCGTATGGTCGGCGAAGGCGAAGCTGCGGTATCGCCGCATCGCCCGGAAGTCCTGTTCGTCGGTCAGCAGGCCGATGGTGCCGGCGATTTCGCGGCGCAGCACGCGTCGCATGGTCTGGTGCCGGGTGTGTCCCATGTTTCCCCCTGTGCGCAGTCGATCAATGCTCACTCACAGTAACCGGGGGCACTGACAACGCGGGGTGCGTGAGCCGGTTGCGCACGAGGCGGTGCTGAAAGATGCAGGTCGTGGCGGTGACGGCACCGAAGAGGGTCCATCCGAGCGGGCCCGCGGCGATGGCGGCTGTGACGGCGAGTGGTCCGGCGCTGCGCTGGACGGCCTGCGCGAGTCCGTGGACGCCGAGGTAGGCGCCCTGTGCTGTGTCCGGGGCGAGGGCGACGGAGAGTTCCCAGGAGACGGTGGCGTGGAGCATCTCCGCGACCGTGAAGAGGGCGGCTGCCGCGGTCAGCAGGAGGGTAACGGTGACGACCTCGCCGGTGGCGGACAGTGCCATGGCCGCGCCGCCGAGGGCGAAGGAGGCGGAGAGCGGGACGAGGAGGGCGCGTGCCGCGGCCGTGCCGACGCCGAATCGGGCCAGGGGGACCTGGAGGGTCACGACCATCACGTTGTTCAGGACCATCAGGAGCGGCGCGAGGCCGTGGGGGGCTCGGTCGGAGTGGGCTATGCACAGGGGCAGCCCGACCTTGAACACGGCGTCGTCGAGGAAGAGGACGGTCTCGGTGGCGACGTAGGCGAGGTAGGTGCGGTCGCGCCAGGGGCTCTCGGGGCGCGCCGCGGGGACGGGAGCCTTCGACGTCGCGACGGTGCGCGTGGCCGAGGGTGGTTCGCCGCAGCGGGCGGTCGCGAGGGCGACGGCGACGAACGAGAGGGCGTCGCCCGCGAGCAGCCATTGGTAGGCGGCGGTGGTGCCGAGGGTGAGAGCCCCTGCCGCGACGAGGCCGCCCAGGGCCCAGCCGGCGTTGGCGACGGTGCGGTTGAGGGCTTGGTAGCGGACGCGTTTGGGTCCCGAGACGCGGGTGGCGTAGAGCTTGGTGAGGACGTTCGCGGCGCGGTCCCCGAAGCTGCCCACGGCGGAGAACGCCAGGAGGAGGGCGTAGTTGTCGGTGGTCAGCAGGGCGAAGGAGGAGAGGGCCCGCAGCAGTTGGAGGGCGATCAGGACCCGGGTGAGCGGCAGGCGGTCGGCGATGCGCCCGCCGAGGGGTGCGCCCGCGATGCCGACCGCTCCGGCAGCGGCCACGAGGGTGCCGATCTGTGCGACGGAGAGGCCGGTGACGTAGGTGAAGTACAGGACGGAGACGGCCGCCCACAGGCCGCTGCCGATGCGGTCGACCAGGGCGATCCCGAGCATTCTCCGGCCGTCGGGGCCTCCTGGTATGCGTGTCGCCCATGCGGCTGCGCGGTGGGTCGGAATCACTGCTCCCCCTTGCTTCCCATTATGTATTGATACATACTCAGCAACGTGGCAGCACAATATTCGATCAGTGGTACGACCGCCAAGGGAATTGCCGCGTCCGTCGAACGCGGCGTGGCCGAGGGCGCGTTGGAGCCGGGCACGGCACTGCCCGCGGTGCGCGCCCTGGCCGACCGGCTCGGGGTGAGCCCCGGGACGGTCGCGACGGCGTACAAGGAACTGCGGCAGCGCGCGATCGTCGTGACCCGGGGGCGTGGCGGGACGGTGGTGGCCGCCGCGCCCGCGGTGGCGTCGCGGCGGCCACCGCGGGTGCCCGCCGGCCTGCGCGATCTCGCGGGCGGGCACCCGGATCCCGCCCTGCTCCCGCTGCTGGTGCCGCCGTCACGGCTCTCCCCCGGCGCGCGCTCCCATCGCTCCACACCGAGGCTGGCACGGCTGGAGGAGGCCGTCCGCTCCTGGCTGGAGCCGGATGGGGTCCCCGTGGAGCATGTGACGTTCGCTCATGGCGCGCTGGACCTGATCGGGCGGCTGCTCTCGGTGGAACTGCGTCCGGGGGACGCGGTCGCCATGGAGGATCCCGGCTACCACCATCTGCTGGACCTGGTCACGGCGCTGGGCCTGCGCACGGTTCCGGTCGCGGTGGACGACCTGGGCATCCGCCCGGACGCCCTGCGGACGGCACTACGGGCAGGGGTGCGCGCGGTCGTGTGCAGTCCGCGAGCGCAGAACCCCTGTGGGGGCGGCTTCTCCGTGGAACGGCGGGACGTGCTCGTCGACGTGCTGCGGGAGGCACCGGAGGTACTGGTCGTGGAGAACGATCACGCGTCCTCCGTCGCCGGCGCGCCGCTGCGCACGCTCACCTCGGGCGGTCTGAACCGCTGGGTCCATGTGCGCACGGTGAGCAAGTTCCTGGGGACCGACCTGCGGTGGGCCGCCGCGGCCTGCGATCCGACGACACTGGCCCGTCACGACGGCCGGCTGCTGCTGACGTCGGGCTGGGTCAGCCATCTGCTCCAGGAGACCGTGTACGGGCTGATGACGGACGAGGGCACGCGCGCGTTGGTGGCGGACGCCGAGAGGACGTACGCGCTGCGCAGGACAGCGCTGATCCGCGAGCTCACCGAGCGCGGCACGAAGGCTCAAGGGGTGAGCGGAATGAACGTCTGGGTACCCGTGCGGGACGAGTCGGCGGTGGTCAACGGACTGCGTTCGTACGGATGGTGGGTGGCTGCGGGCGCACGCTTCCGGATCTCGGCCGCGCCCGGCGTGCGGATCTCGGTGACGGACCTCACGCCCGCCGATGCCGTACGCCTGGCCTCCGACTTCGCCGCCGTGCTCGGCGAGTCGGAGGCCACCTACGGAGGCTGATCAGCCGCGCTCGCGGGCCAGCTTCTCGTAGAAACGCAGGAGTTCCACGTTGTCCACGGAGCCCACGTTGACGGCCTTCTCCATGGAGGCGCCCTGGAGAAGGCGCTTGACGGGCACCTCGATGCGCTTGCCGGTCAGTGTGTGGGGCACGCCGGGTACTTGGATGACCTCGTCGGGAACGTGGCGCGGGGAGAGCTGTTCACGGATGGTCCCCTTGATGCGCTTCAGCAGGTCCTCGTCCAGGACGGCTCCCGGGGCGAGGTGGACGAACAGCGGCATCCAGTAGCCGCCGTCGGGCTGTTCGACACCGATGACGAGCGACTCCTTGATCTCCGGGAGGCGTTCGACCGCTTCGTAGATGTCGGCCGAGCCCATGCGCACGCCCTGGCGGTTGAGCGTGGAATCGGAGCGCCCGTGGATGACGACCGAGCCTCGTGAGGTGACGGTGATCCAGTCGCCGTGACGCCACACTCCGGGGTACGTGTCGAAGTAGCTGTCGTGGTAGCGGCTGCCGTCGGGGTCGTTCCAGAAGCGGATGGGCATGGACGGCATGGGGTTGGTGACAACCAGCTCACCGACCTCGTCGATCAGGGGCTTTCCGCCGGCGTCCCAGGACTGGAGGTCCGTGCCGAGGCCGGCGGCCTGGAGTTCGCCGATGTGGACCGGGAGTGTGGGTACCGCCCCGGCGAAGCAGGAGCACACGTCGGTGCCGCCGCTGACGGAGGCGATCCACAGGTCCTCGCGGACCTCGTCGTGCAGCCAGCGGAATCCGTCGGGCGGCAGGGGCGAGCCGGTCGTGGCGACGCATCGCACGCGGCTGAGGTCGAAGTCCCGCCCGGGGTGGACGTCCGCCTTGCGGCAGGCCATCACGTACGCGGCGGATGTGCCGAAGAGGGTCGCTCCGGTGCGTTCGGCGATGCGCCACTGGGCGCCCGTGTCCGGATACCCGGGGCTGCCGTCGTACAGCACGATGGTGGTGCCCGTGAGGAGGCCGGAGACGAGGAAGTTCCACATCATCCAGCCGGTGGACGTGTACCAGAAGAAACGATCCTCGGGGCCCAGGTCGCAGTGCAGGCCGAGCTGCTTGAGGTGCTCGACCAGGATGCCGCCCTGGGACTGGACGATGGCCTTGGGGAGACCGGTCGTGCCCGACGAGTAGAGCACCCACAACGGGTGGTCGAAGGGGACCTGCTCGAAGACGGGCTCCGTGTCGGCGGACGTCAGCGCCGACCACTCCAGGGCGCCCTCGGGTGCCTCGGTGCCCAGCAGCGGGATGTGCACGACGGCGTTCAGGGTGGGCAGTTCACGGCGCAGCTCGGCGACCGTGTCGCGGCGGTCGTGCTCCTTGCCGCCGTAGCGGTAGCCGTCGACGGCGAACAGGACCACGGGTTCGACCTGCTGGAAGCGGTCGAGGACGCTGCGGGCGCCGAAGTCGGGGGCGCAGGACGTCCAGACGCCGCCCACGGCGGCCGTGGCCAGCAGGGCGACCACCGCCTGCGGGATGTTCGGGAGATAGCCGCTGACCCGGTCACCCGGGCGTACGCCGAGGGCGCGGAGCGCGGCGGCCAGGGAGCCGACCTGGCCGCGCAGCTCGGACCAGGTCACGGGGACGGAGTCGTGGGTCTCGTCGACATACAGGAGGGCCGGTTCGTCCGCGCGGGTGTCCGTGGCACGCAGGGCGTGCTCCGCGTAGTTGAGGGTCCCTCCGGGGAACCACTCGGCTCCGGGCATGGCGCGATCGCCGAGCACGCGCGCGTAGGGGGTCGAGAACCGTACGTCGAACCACTCGGTGACGGCTTTCCAGAACGTGTCGAGTTCGTCGACCGACCAGCGGTGCAGCGCCGCGTAGCCTCCGTCGGCCGGCGCTCCGTGCCGTTCGGCCGCCCAGGCCTGGAACTTCGTGACCCGCGCCTGGGCGATGCCCTCGGCGGTGGGCTGCCAGAGCGGTGAGGGGTTCGTGGTGGACATGGGGCGGCTCCCGGACTGTGCGCGTCGTGTGCGTCGGTCGCGCACGAGCGGGGGTGTGCGCGTCACGCGGCTGACACGGACGATGCCATGTGATCGACTTCTTTACCAGGGCACACCGCACATAGTCGGCGACATGAAGATGTGGCGTCGCAACAGGTGAACGGCAGTTGAACGACACACTCAACGGGCGCCGGTAGTGGCAGGGTGAGCAGCATGGACGGTCGTGACCTGGTGCGTTCGGTGAAAGCGGTCGGCTCGGGGGGTACCACTCAGGGGTTGCTCACAGTGCGAGCCGCGTGGCGCAGGCGGCGTGCCGACGCCGCCGGGCTGCCGCAGCGGGGGGCCGAGCGGGCGAGGGTGCCAGGTCCCGTGCTCGGCGTGGAGCCGGGCCCCGGTGGCGGGGTCGTCCGGTTCACGCGCTCGGAACTGCGGATCACGGTCACGGTGGGCGGGGCTGTCTTCTGGGGCTGGGACGCGGTCGCGCCCGAGCCGTCGTACGCCCTCGCGGGCCGCTGCCCCGACCCGGACCCGCGGGCCGTCCTGGAGCCGGACAAGGACGGCGGCTGGCGGGTCGTGGCCGAGCGGGTCACGGTCGCGGTCTCGCGGCACGGCGCGGTCCAGGTCCTCACGCCCGGCGGAGTGGTCCTGCGCCGGGATCTGCCGCCCCGCTGGTGGGAGCCCGTCGACGGCGGCGCGGCGCGCTGGATGCAGCGTTCCGAAGTGGCCGCGGACGCCCGGTTCTTCGGCCTGGGAGGACGCGCGTCCGGGCTCCGGCTGCGCGAGGGGACGTACCGGCTGTGGAACACGGATCCCGGACAGGCCTTCGGGCCGGGCGACGACCCGCTGTACCTCACGATGCCCGTGCAGATGGTCGTCGCCGACGCGGGCACGCATCTCGTGTTCCACGACACGTCGTGGGACGGCACCGTGGCCCTGCGCGAGGGCAAGGAGGGTGCGGGCTCGGGGCACGACAGGGCCGGATCGTGCGAGCTGCGCATGGACGGCGGTCCGCTGCGCTGCTGGGTGATGGTGGGCACTCCCGCGCGCGTGCTGCATTCCTGGGCGTCGCTGACCGGTGCCGCGGCACTCCCGCCGGCTTGGGCGCTCGGGTATCAGCACGCGCGGTGGGGCTTCGGCAGCGAGCAGGAGGTGCGGCGGATCGTCGCGGGCTATCAGGAACGGGACCTGCCCCTGGACGCCGTGCATCTGGACATCGACCACTACGACGCCCACCAGGTGTTCACCGTCGACCGCGAGCGGTTCCCCAAGCTCCCGCTGCTCGCCGAGGAGCTGCGGCGGGACGGAATCCGGCTGGTGTCGATCGTCGACCCGGCGGTCAAGGCGGAGCCGGGCAACACGGTGTACGACAGCGGTCTCGCCGAGGACGTCTTCGTGCGGGACGCCTCGGGACACCTCGTGCGGGGCGTCGTCTGGCCCGGGGAGACCGTCCACCCGGACTTCACGGACCCGCGCGCGCGGGCGTGGTGGGGCAGGCTCTACGAGGAGCGGCTCGCGCAGGGGTTCGCCGGGTTCTGGCACGACATGAACGAGCCGACGTCGTTCACGGCCTTCGGGGAGCCGACGCTGCCGCGTTCGGCCCGGCACTGCCTGGACGGCCGGGGCGGGGACCACCGCGAGGCGCACAACGTGTACGCGCTGGGCATGGCCCGGGCCGCGTACGAGGGGCTGCGTGAACTCGCGCCCCTGGAGCGTCCGTTCCTGTTCTCGCGCTCGGGGTGGGCCGGTCTCCAGCGCTACGCGGGGACGTGGTCCGGTGACGTGGCCACGGGCTGGCCCGGGTTGCGGGTGTCGCTGTCCCTGGTGCTGGGCCTTGGGCTGTGCGGGGTGCCCTATTCGGGGCCCGACGTGGGCGGCTTCGACGGCAGCCCGTCGCCCGAGCTGTATCTGCGGTGGTTCCAGCTCGGGGCGTACCTCCCGCTGTTCCGGACGCACGCGAGTCTGCGGGCCGGGCGCAGGGAGCCCTGGGAGTTCGGTGACGAGGTGCTGGAGCACGCGCGCGTGGCTCTCGTGGAACGGCGGCGGCTGCTGCCGTACTTCATGACGCTGGCGCACACGGCACGCCGTACGGGGGCCCCTTACGTGCGGCCCCTGTGGTGGGGCAGCCCCGAGGACCGGGCGCTGCGCGACTGCGAGGACGCCTTCCTGCTCGGCGACAGCCTCCTGGTGGCCCCGGTGCTGGACCCGGGTGCGACCCGTCGGACGGTGCAGCTGCCGCGGGGGCGCTGGTACGACACGGCCACCGGGGAGGCGTACGAGGGGCCGGCGCAGGTGGTGGTCGACGCCCCGCTGTCGCGGATTCCGGTGTTCGTGCGGGCGGGTGCCGTCCTGCCCGTGCGCGGTGGTGACGGAGCTGTGGAGCTGGAGGTGTGGGCGCCCGCGCCGGGAGGCACCGGGGGCGGTCTCGTCGTGCCTGACCCGGGCGACGGTTGGGAGGAGCCGGAGGCCGAGCGCCTTGTGTCCCGTTGGGACGGGGACGAGGTGGTGGTGCGTCGGGCCGGCCCTGGCGGTCTGCTGGAGCCGTCGTATCGCGTGCGGGTGCGGGGGCTGGGGACGCCCAGCCCCTGACGGTCAGACGTATCGCCCCTCGAACCAGGCGCGGGCCGCCAGGGTGTGCAGCGGGAAGGCGAGTTCGGCCGGCCGCCGCAGCAGATGCCAGCCTTCGGTCTCATCGGTGGCGGCCGACGGCGGGAGTTCGGCGGCGGAGCGCTCCGGGAGGAGCCCGAAGAGCAGCAGATGGCCCGCGGGGGAACTCATCGCGTCGGCGAGCCGCACGTCCCTGCTCGCAGCGTCGATGCCCGTCTCCTCCTTGAGTTCACGCACGACGGCCTGTCTCCAGTCCTCCCGGTGGTCGATGAACCCTCCGGGCAGGGCCACACCCCCGCGCGCGGGTGCGATGGTCCGGGTGATGACGACAAGGGCGGCCCCCCGGTCGTCGTGGACGGGCTGCAAGGCGACCGCGACCGGCAGTGGATTGCGGTAGGCGACCCTGCCGCAGGCGGCGCAGGTGCGGGGCCAGCCGGAGACGCCCTCTCCGTAGGGGGCGCCGCAGCTCGAACAGTGCGAGTCGGGCGCGAAGTCGGCGGGCGGGTGCGGGGTTTCGGACACGCCGCGGACTGTAGTGCATCACCGGACGGCCGTCTTCGGGTCGGTACGGGACGATCCGGCGGACGGAACGGGCTCGGACGGGCGCATGGGCGCCCTGCCCAATTCCCGTCACCCGTGGCACACTTCTGACGTTCCGTCAGATCCAGTGCCGTGGAGGAACCGTGTCGCGCACACGCACGCCTGTCGTCGCCGGGTGGTTCACGGGTGAAGGGAACGGCTTCCGCCTGCTGGGCACGCGGTGCTCGGCGTGCGCCTCGGTGTTCTTCCCGCGCGAGGACGCCCACTGCCGCAATCCGGGGTGCGCGGGCGACGAGTTGACGGAGGTGCCCCTGTCGCCCCGAGGACGCGTCTGGTCGTACACCGACAGCCGGTACCGCCCTCCGTCACCCTATGTGACCGATCCGGAACTCTCGTGGCAGCCGTACGCGTTGATCGCTGTGGAACTGCCATCCGAGCGCCTCGTGGTGCTCGGCCAGGCGGTTCCCGGGATCACCGTCGCCGACCTGGCGGTGGGCATGGAGGTGGAGGTCGTCCCCGGCGTGCTGCACGAGGACGAGGAGACGACCTGGACGACGTGGCACTGGCGGCCGACAGGGGTGACGGCATGAAGGGCACGGCATGGAGGGCTCGGGGCGGACGGGGGACGAGGGCATGACCGGTGATGTGGCGGTGCTCGGTGTGGGCATGCACCCGTGGGGCAAGTGGGGGCGCCCCTTCACCGAGTACGGGGTGGCCGCGGCGCGCGCGGCACTGGGCGACGCGGGGATCGGGTGGCGGGACGTCGACTCCGTGGTGGGCGCGTCCACCGTGCGCGGGGGCTATCCGGGGTATGTGGCGGGAGCGACGTTCGCGAAGGCGCTCGGATGGCAGGGAGCGCGCGTGACGAGCGTGTACGCGGCCTGCGCCTCCGGGGCCCAGGCACTCGGCACGGCACGCGCGCAGATCCTCTCGGGCCTCGCCGAGGTGGTCCTCGTGGTGGGCGCGGACGCGGCGCCCAAAGGGTTCTTCCGGCCCGCGGGCGGGGACCGGCCGGACGATCCCGACTGGCTGCGCTTCCGGGTCCTCGGGGCCACGAATCCGACGTACTTCGGGCTGTACGCCAGACGCCGGATGGCTCTCTACGGCGACACTCCGGAGGACTTCGCCCAGGTCAAGGTGAAGAACGCGGCCCTCGGCGCGCTCAACCCCAACGCCCGGTACCGCAAGGCGGTCACGGCCGAGGACGTGGCCGCGTCCGCCGTGGTCGCCGATCCGCTGCGGCTGCTCGACATCTGCGCGACCTCGGACGGCGGCGCCGCCGTGGTGCTGGCGGGGACGGACTTCGCCCGTCGGCACGGAATCGCGGAGCCTGTGCGGATCCGCGCGGTGTCGACCGTGTCGCCGCGCTATCCGAACACGGTGCTGGATCTGCCGGACATCGCCACGGACTCGGCGGTCGCCGTGGAACCCGCCCCGGAGACCTTCCGGGCCTCCATCGCCCGAGCGGCCTTCGAGGAGGCGGGTATCGGGCCCGAGGATCTCTCCTTCGCCGAGGTCTACGACCTGTCGACCGCGCTGGAATTGCAGTGGTACGAGGATCTCGGCCTCTGCGGGGAGGGCGAGGCCTCCAAACTCCTGCGGGAAGGCGCCACGGCACTCGGCGGACGCATACCGGTGAACGTCAGCGGCGGGCTCGCCTCCTTCGGAGAGGCCGTCCCCGCGCAGGCCATAGCCCAGGTGTGCGAGCTGACCTGGCAGTTGCGCGAGGCCGCCGGCGCCCGGCAGGTCCCCGGGGCACGAGTGGGGATCACCGCGAACCAGGGGCTGTTCGGACACGGCTCCTCGGTCGTGGCCGTCCGGTAGCCCGGTGACGGCCCCTGGAGCGCCTCGAGGCACAGGCCCCACAACTCTCCGGCCCGACACGGCCGAACGGTTGGCACGGCACGGGGCCCCTCATCCCTACCTTCTGTGACGACCCCGGAATCCTGCGTGAACACCTCGTGAATCGCCCACCGGCGTACGCCGTTGGCGAGACCATGCTGTTGTGCCCTCCTGGACGGATATGGTCCGTTTCGCCTTCCAACCGGTCGTCAATCTGACGACCGGAGGGATCGCGGCGCTGGAGTCACTCGCCCGGCCGGAGTCGGGCGACATCCTGGCGCGGGCCCGCCGCGACCCCGAACTGGACGGCCGGCTGGCCGCGTTGGCCATCCGGGCCGCCGCCCGCAGGGAGACGCTGCTGCCCCTGCACGTGAACGTGTTCGCCGGGACGCTCGCGGACCTCGGCCGGCTCTCCGCGCTGCGCAGCGAGGTCCGCGAAGCCGGGCGGCTGCCCTGCGAGGTCACCGTCGACATCGTCCCGCCGTACACACACGTGCCGCAGCGCGCCCTGCTGGAGGCGGTGGCCGCGGTGCGTGGCGAGGGCTTCCGGATCTGTGCGGACGGGATCGGCGACGGAGACGTACCGCTGCGCCTGCTCACCGATCTCGCCCCGGAGCTGATGAAGCTCGATGTGTCCCTGCTGACGCGGCCCGCGGCGGTGCGCGCGATGCGGACGCTGTGCGAACAGCTCGGCGCGCTGCTGTCCGTCGAAGGTGTGGAGACGGAACTGCACTGTGCCGCCGCGGTGTCGGCGGGCGCGCAGCTCGCGCAGGGTGATCTGTTCGCTCCGCCCGCCCGCCGGCCGTCGGCGGACGTATACGTTCCGGCGCTGTCGCCCGGTGTCCGCGACGCGCCCCGGTCCGGGCCGTCCGTGGGGCAGTTCGTCCGTCCGGCCGCGCTGCTCCCCGCGACCGCGTCGGCCGGAGAGGTCAGAGCCCTGCTCACCGGGTCGCCCGACGTGTCCGGTGTCCTGCTGGTGGACCCGTTCGGGACACCGGTCCGCTCGGTGCACCGGTCACGCTTCCTGTTGTCGATGTCCGGTCGCTACGGACACGCGCTGTACGCCGACAGACCGGCGGCCAAACTGGGTGACGCCCCGCGGACCGTCGGCATCGACGCCACGGCGTGGGAAGTGCTCGACGTGGTCGCGGACGGGGACCGGGACCGCACCTCCGACGATGTCGCGGTCGTCGACCGGTACGGACGGTGTGTGGGTGTCGTCCGCCTCGCGGACCTCGTACGGGCGCTGTCGGAGAGCCGGGTCGAGGAGGCGGCCGGACTCAACCCGCTGACCCGGCTGCCCGGTTCGGACACCATCACCGGGGAGGTGGACCGGCGGATCGCGGACGGCCGGACGTTCGCGCTGACCTGGCTGGACATCGACCACTTCAAGCAGGTCAACGACGGAGCGGGGTTCGCCGCCGGCGACGAGCTGATCCGGTCGGTGGGACGGATGCTCCAGCACTCGGCATCCGGGGCGACGCTGGTGGGGCACATCGGGGGCGACGACTTCCTGGTCCTCGCCGACCCCGAGATCCTCGACCCCCTGGCCGCCGCGGTGCTCGACACTCCCTGGGCGGCGGGCGGCCGGGCCGTCACGCTGTCCCTGGCCACGGTGCTGTGCGCGCCAGGCAGCGTGCTCGACCACCGGCAGGCGGCCACGTCGCTGGCACCCCTCAAACAGGCCGCCAAGGCTCTGGACGGCGCGAGTTGGGTGCTGGGGCGGGCGGGACTGCCCGGTCTCGAGGTCCGCCGGGGCAGCGGGGCGGGACCGATGAGGTCGTACGGGCAGACGCTGACCGGCTGACGCGGCGGCACGCCAGGCACACGCCCACCGGCTGACACGGCGGCATGCCGGACAGACGTCGACCGGCTGAAGCGGCGGCACGCCAGGCACACGCCCACCGGCTGACGCGGCGACACGCCAGGCGCCCGATTCGTGGCCGCCAACCGGTGCGGTCCGCGACCTTGACGCCCCTTGGGTGCCGGTGAACACTTCCGGATGTCAGCCGGCATCGCCGCAACAGGGCGCCATCAGGCACCTCACCGCTCGGGTCTCCGGCCTGCTCAGAAGGCCGTTCCCGCAGGCGATTCCGCTGCTACGGCACGCTCGTCACGGACGCCGGGCGGGGCGCGGGATCTCCCTGCCCTCGGCTGAAGTAGCCATGGGAACGCACCCTGCACGGTGGCCCGGAGCGGATCGTTCCGGGCGAGAGCCTAGGAGCCGCCATGAGCCACGGAGACATCTTTGTCGGCGAGTTGATCGGTACAGCGATTCTGATTCTCTTCGGCGCGGGCGTGTGCGCCGCCGTCACCCTGAACAGATCGAAGGCCCAGGGCGCGGGCTGGATCGTCATCACCTTCGGCTGGGGCTTCGGTGTCCTGGCCGGCGCCTACACCTCGGCGCCGTTGTCGGGAGGGCAGATCAACCCGGCGGTCACCATCGGGTTCGCGATCGAGGGTTCGACGAAGTGGTCGGACGTGCCCTTCTACCTGCTCGGGCAGTTCGCGGGTGCCGTCATCGGTGCGGTCCTGTGCTGGCTGCTCTACCTCGGCCAGTTCAACCTCAACGCCGACGACGAGAAAGCCGTCGAGACGCTGGGGATCTTCTCGACACGCCCCGAGATCGACAACCCGATACAGAATCTGATCACCGAGATCATCGCCACCGCCGCCCTGGTGCTGCCCATCCTCGGCATGGTCGGCGGCGGCAAGCACGTGGCCGGGATCGGCGCCGCGGGGCTGCCGGTCCTGCTCATCTCCTTCCTGGTCGTCGGCATCGGTCTCTCGCTGGGCGGCCCGACCGGGTACGCCATCAACCCGGCCCGTGACCTGGGGCCGCGCCTGGCCCACGCGCTGCTGCCGATTCCCAACAAGGGCACTTCGGAGTGGAGATACTCCTGGATTCCGGTCGTCGGCCCCCTCGCCGGCGCCGCCATCGCCGCCGGTGTCTACAACGCGGCCTTCTGACGAGAACGCAGCCTCCTGACGAACACGCAAGGGGACGACATGACGGACAACACCGAGAAATACGTCGCCGCGATCGACCAGGGCACCACCTCCAGCCGCTGCATCATCTTCGACCGGTCCGGCGCGATCGTCGCCGTCGACCAGCGCGAACACCGCCAGATCTTCCCCAAGCCCGGCTGGGTGGAGCACGACGCCACCGAGATCTGGTCCAAGGTGCAGGCCGTGGTCGCGGGTGCGATCGCCAAGGCCGGACTGCGCGCCGACCAGCTCAGCGCCCTCGGCATCACCAACCAGCGCGAAACGACCGTTCTGTGGGACCGCGCCACCGGCAAGCCCGTCCACAACGCGATCGTCTGGCAGGACACGCGCACGTCGGCGCTCTGCAACGAACTGGGCGGCACGGACGGGCAGGACCGCTTCCGCGAACAGACCGGACTCCCCCTGGCCAGCTACTTCTCCGGGCCCAAAGCGGCCTGGCTGCTCGACAACGTCCCGGGCCTGCGCGCTCGTGCCGAACGTGGCGAGATCGCCTTCGGCACGATCGACTCGTGGCTGATCTGGAACCTGACCGGCGGCACGGACGGCGGGCGGCACGTCACCGACGTGACCAACGCCGGGCGCACCATGCTCATGAATCTGTACACCCTCCAGTGGGACCCCTCCATCCTCTCCGCCATGAACATCCCCGAGGCGGTGCTCCCCGAGATCCGGTCCTCCGCCGAGGTGTACGGCACCGCCGTCGGCCAACTCGGCGGCGTGCCGGTCGCGTCGGCGCTCGGCGACCAGCAGGCGGCGGTGTTCGGCCAGGCCTGCTACGACGTCGGCACGGCCAAGAACACCTACGGAACCGGCAGCTTCCTGCTGTTGAACACCGGCAACAGGCCCGTTCCGTCCAAGAACGGACTGCTGACCACCATGGGGTACAAGATCGGCACCGAGGCGCCGGTCTACTGTCTCGAAGGGTCCATCGCGATAACGGGCGCGCTGGTGCAGTGGTTCCGGGACCAGCTGGGCATCATCCGTTCCGCCGACGAGATCGAGACCCTGGCGGCGAGCGTCGAGGACAACGGCGGCGCGTACATCGTCCCCGCCTTCTCGGGCCTGTTCGCGCCCTACTGGCGCTCGGACGCGCGCGGGGTCGTCACCGGTCTCACGCGGTACGTCACGAAGGCGCACCTCGCGCGGGCGGTCCTGGAGGCCACGAGCTGGCAGACGCGTGAGGTCGTGGACGCCATGTACCAGGACTCCGGGGTGCCGATCACCACCCTGAAGGTGGACGGCGGCATGACCAAGAACAATCTGCTGATGCAGCACCAGGCGGACGTCCTCGGCGTACCGGTGATCCGTCCGAAGGTCTCCGAGACGACGTGCCTGGGTGCCGCGTACGCGGCGGGGCTCGCGACCGGCGTGTGGAACGACCTGGACGAGCTGAAGTCGCACTGGCAGAAGGACGTCGAATGGACCCCGGGCATGGAGGCCTCGGTGCGCGACAGCGAGTACGACAACTGGCGCAAGGCGGTGGAGAAGAGCTTCGGCTGGCACGACGACACCGTCTGACGAGCGACGCCGCGTCCGCGCCGGACGAGCGTGTCCGAGGTCCGGTACGGGCGGGGCGCGGCGGCCCGGAACAGGGCTCCACGCGTGCGTGCGGCTCGGGTGACGCACGCGCGCGTGCATGAACCGCGGCCCGTACCCCGGTCGGCGGGGGTACGGGCCGCACCCGCGCGTCGTGACGGCCGCGCCGTTCGTGGGCGTCAGGTCCCGACGGCCTCACGCGCGGCGGCCGCATGGGCCATCGCGTGCTGGACGACACGGATGAGGACCTCCTTGACCGACTCCCGGTCCCGCGCGTCGCACAGGACGACGGGCACACCCGGGTCGAGGTCGAGTGCCTGCCGGACGGCGTCCGTGGGGTAACGGGCGGCTTCCTCGAAGCAGTTGACTCCGACCACGAAGGGTATGGAGCGCCGTTCGAAGTAGTCGACCGCGGCGAAACAGTCCTCCAGGCGGCGGGTGTCGGCCAGCACGACGGCACCCAGGGCACCTGTGGCGAGCTCGTCCCAGAGGAACCAGAAACGATCCTGCCCGGGGGTCCCGAACAAATAGAGCACCAGGTCCTCGCGCAGCGTGATCCGGCCGAAGTCCATGGCGACGGTCGTGGTGTGCTTGCCCTCCACACCGCTGATGTCGTCGATGGGCCGGCCCGCTTCCGTGAGGACCTCCTCGGTGCGCAACGGCCTGATCTCGCTGACCGCGCCGACGAGGGTCGTCTTGCCCACGCCGAAGCCGCCCGCGACCAGGATCTTGAGCGTGACGGGCTCGACCGGAGGCTTGCCGCGCTCAGAACGCCCGAAGATCATCGATCTCTTCTCCTGCTTGATGGGGGTCGTGCGGCGGTGGGCCGTAGCCCCCGCCGCCGGGGGTTTCGATGACGAGTACGTCGCCGGGTCCGACGTCCGCCGCATCGCTTCCGCCGAGTTCCGTGACGGTGCCGTCGGCGCGCTCGACCCGGTTGGCACCGAGAGCGCCCGGCTCACCGCCGGCCATACCGTACGGCGGCACCCTGCGGTGCTGTGAGAGCGTCGAGACGGTCATCGGCTCCAGGAACCGGATGCGCCGAACGGCGCCGTCGCCGCCCCGCCAGTGTCCGGGGCCGCCGCTGCCGTGTCGAATCGCGAACTCGTCGAGCCTGACGGGCAGTCGCCACTCCAGGATCTCGGGATCGGTGAGCCGCGAGTTGGTCATGTGGGTCTGTACGGCGGCAGCGCCGGGGAAGCCGTCACCGGCGCCCGAGCCGGAGGCCACGGTCTCGTAGTACTGGTGGCGTTCGTTGCCGAAGGTGACGTTGTTCATGGTGCCGGAGCCCTCGGCCTGGACGCCCAGCGCCGCGTAGAGGGCGCCGGTGATCGCCTGGGACGTCTCCACGTTGCCGGCGACGACGGCCGCGGGCGACTCGGGGGCGAGCATCGATCCCGGCGGCACCACGATACGCAGGGGGCGCAGACAGCCTTCGTTGAGCGGGATGTCGTCGTCCACCAAGGTGCGGAAGACGTACAGGACCGCGGCGTTGACCACGGCGAAGGGCGCGTTGAAGTTGGTGGCCAGTTGCGCGGACGTGCCCGTGAAGTCGACGGTGGCGGAGCGTGCCGCGCGGTCCACGGAGACACGGACCCGGATGACGGCGCCGGAGTCCGTCTCGTAGGCGAACGCGCCGCCTTCGAGGGTGTCCACGACGCGGCGCACCGCTTCCTCCGCGTTGTCCTGGACGTGCTTCATGTAGGCCTGGACGACGTCGAGCCCGAAGTCCTCGATCATCCGGCCGACTTCGTCGACGCCCTTGCGGTTGGCGGCGATCTGGGCACGGAGGTCGGCGAGGTTCGTCCGCGGGTTGCGGGTGGGGTGGGGCGGCGCCGTGAGCAGGGCGAGCGTCTCCGCCTCCCGGAAGTGTCCGTTCTCGGCGAGCAGCCAGTTGTCGAAGAGGACGCCCTCCTCGTCGATGGTGCGGCTGTTCGCCGGCATGGAGCCCGGGGCGATGCCGCCGATCTCGGCGTGGTGGCCGCGCGAGGCGACGTAGAACAGGATCCGCTCACCCTCCGTGTCGAAGACCGGGGTGATCACGGTGACATCGGGAAGGTGGGTGCCGCCGTGGTAAGGGTCGTTGACGGCGTAGGTGTCACCGGGCCGCATGGTGCCGCCGCGCCGTCGGACGACCTCCTGCACGCTCGTGCCCATCGAGCCCAGGTGGACGGGGATGTGCGGGGCGTTGGCCACCAGGTTTCCGTCGGGGTCGAACAGGGCGCAGGAGAAGTCCAGGCGCTCCTTGATGTTGACGGACTGGGCGGTCGACTCCAGGCGGGCGCCCATCTGTTCGGCGATGGACATGAAGAGGTTGTTGAAGACCTCGAGCAGAACGGGATCCGCTTGCGTACCGAGATCGGAACTCTCCGTGACCGCCGCGCGTTCCATGACCAGATGCCCGTCGTCGGTCGTCGCGGCCCGCCAGCCGTCGTCGACGACGGTTGTCGAGCCTGCCTCGGCGATGATCGCGGGTCCGTCCACGGTCTCGCCGGGCGGGAGTTCCTCGCGTCGGTGCAGGGGCACTTCCCGCCAGCTGCCGCCCGTGTGAAGGCGGGCGGTCGGCACGGTGTGCGGGCGGTCGGCACGGGCGGGGCGGTCGGGGGCGAGGGCGGTGAGATCGGGGGGTTCGGTGAGACCGGTGGCTTCCACGGAGAGGGCTTCGACGACGACCGGACGGTCGAGGGTGAAGGAGTAGGTGGCGCGATGACGTTCTTCGAAGGCGTGGGACATGGCGTCGGGTTCGGCGAGCTCGACGCTCAAGGCCGTGTCCGTGCCGTCATAGCGGAGCTGGGCTCTGCGGGTGATCCGGATGCGGTGCTCGGGGACGCCCTCGGCGAGGAGTTCCTCGCGGGTGGCGTTCTCCAGGTCGTCGGCGGTCTTGAGGATGCCCGGCATCGCGGCCGGTTCGAGGCGTGCCTCGACGGACTGTTCGCGCATGGCCGTCGTGTCGGCGAGTCCGATGCCGAGTGCGGACAGGACTCCTGCCATGGGCGGGACCAGAACGGTGCGGATGCCGAGGGAGTCGGCGACCATGCAGGCGTGCTGGCCGCCGGCGCCACCGAACGTGGTGAGCGCGTAGCGGGTGACGTCGTGGCCCTTCTGCACGGAGATCCGCTTGACGGCGTTGGCGATGTTGGCCACGGCGATCCGCAGATAGCCCTCGGCGACCTGCTCCGGGGTGCGGGTGTCGCCGGTGCTCCCGTGGATCTCGCGCGCGAGATCGGTGAACCGGTCCCGGACGACGGCGCTGTCCAGGGGCTGGTCACCGCCGGGACCGAACACCTTCGGGAAGTGGTCGGGCTGGATGCGGCCGAGGGCGACATTGGCGTCGGTGACCGTCAGCGGACCGCCGTTGCGGTAGCAGGCGGGCCCCGGGGCGGCGCCGGCCGAGTCGGGGCCGACGCGGTAGCGGGAGCCGTCGAAGTGGAGCACCGATCCACCGCCCGCTGCGACGGTGTGGATGTCCAGCATGGGGGCGCGCAGCCGGACCCCGGCGATTTGGGTGGTGAAGGTCCGTTCGTACTCTCCGGCGAAGTGGGAGACGTCCGTGGACGTGCCGCCCATGTCGAAGCCGATGACGCGGTCGTGGCCCGCGAGCTGCGACATGCGGGCCATGCCGACGATTCCGCCCGCGGGTCCCGACAGGACGGCGTCCTTGCCGCGGAACTGGCCGGCCTCGGCGAGTCCTCCGTTGGACTGCATGAACATCAGCCGTACGCCCCGGAGTTCGGCGCCGACCTGCTGGACGTAGCGGCGCAGCACCGGCGACAGGTAGGCGTCGACGACGGCGGTGTCACCGCGCGGGACCAGCTTCATCAGCGGGCTGACCTCGCTGGAGAGGGAGACCTGCGGGAAGCCGACACGTGTCGCCAGCTCGCCCACGGCCTGTTCGTGGGCGGGGTGGAGATGGCTGTGCAGGCAGACCACGGCGACCGCGCGGATCCCGTCGTCGTACGCCTCCTGGAGGGATACGGCGAGGGCGTCCAGATCGGGGGCGCGCAGGACGGTGCCGTCGGCGGCGATCCGTTCGTCGACCTCGATCACCCGCTCGTGGAGCGGTTCGGGAAGTTCGATCGCGCGGGCGAAGATGCTGGGGCGGTTCTGGTAGGCGATGCGCAGGGCGTCGCGGAAGCCCCGGGTGATGACGAGGAGCGTGCGCTCGCCCTTGCGTTCCAGGAGGGCGTTGGTCGCGACGGTGGTGCCCATGCGGACGGCGTCGACCCGGGCGCCCGCGGCGTCCCCTTCGGCGTCGAGGAGTTCACGGACGCCCGCGACGGCCGCGTCGGCGTAGCGGGCCGGGTTGTCGGACAGCAGCTTGTGGGTGAGCAGCCGGCCGTCGGGACGCCGCGCGACGATGTCCGTGAAGGTCCCGCCCCGGTCGACCCAGAACTGCCAGCCTGTCACGTCTGTTCCCCGTTTCCGCCCAGCTCAGAGCGCCCTGAGGCCGCTGATCACGTCGCGCAGAATACTCTCGTCCGGCAGTTCGGCAGGGGGTACGGGACGTGTCACATGGACCATTTCGTCATCCACCAGGTCCCCGATCAGGACCCGCACCACACCGATGGGCAGATCGAGTCCGGCCGCGAGTTCGGCGACCGACTGGGGGACGCCACGGCAGAGTTCGACGATGTCCACGTGTTCCGGGGACAGCGAGTGGTCCGCCTCGGGGTCCTCGGCGTGCTGTTCCGTGACCACCAGCGCGATGAGGTCGAGGCGGTGCTGGCCCGCGCTGGTGGTGCGCCCGCGGGTCATGGCGTACGGGCGGACCACTGGTCCCGCCTCGTCGTCGAACCAGTGGCCTCTTCCCTGACCGTCTCCGCTCATGCCATCCCACTACCCGCCCGAGGGCAGGTCGGTACGCGGACTGGCGGCCAGATGCGCGCCGACTCGCTTGACGAGAAGGGTCATCTCGTACGCGACCTGGCCCACATCGGACTCGGCGTCCGAGAGGACGGCGAGGCAACTGCCGTCACCGGCGGCCGTGACGAACAGGAAGGCCTCGTCGAGTTCCACGACGGTCTGGCGGACGCTGCCTGCCTCGAAGTGCCGGCCGACGCCCTTGGCGAGGCTGTGGAAGCCGGAGGCGACGGCGGCCAGGTGTTCGCTGTCCTCCCGGGTGAGGTCCTTGGAGGCCCCGGTGGGAAGGCCGTCGCCGGAGAGCACGATCGCCTTGTTGATACTGGCGACGCGGTCCACCAGTTCGTCGAGCAGCCAGTTCAGCTCGCCGGACCCGTTGCTGGTCGCGGCGGGCCCTGCGGCCTTCGGTGCGGTCATCGACCGTCCCCCTTTGTCGTTCCTCGTGCTGAGCTGTCCTGGGCCTGGTCGCCCTCGGCGTTCTCTTCGCGGCCGCGCTGCCAGCCACGCTGGAGCGAGGCCATGCGGCTGCGTACTTCGTCGGCGTCCCGTTCGGCCGGGTCGGAGCCCGCGCCGCCGCGGCCGTTGCCGCGTTCGGCGAGCCGCGCGGGTCCGTCCTTCAGCTGCGGGGCCAGATTGGCCTGCCGGACACGCCGGGGCAGCGGGGCCGTACCGGACGCCGTCTCCCCCGCCGCGGTGTCGCGGCGCGTGGTCGTGTCGTCGGGACCCGCGGTGGCCGCCGTGGTGCGGGTGCGCCGTGACAGAGCCGGGGTGTCACCGTGGCCGGTGCCCTCGTGGCGACCGGGGGTCCGGGACGTTTCGGGTGCCTCGTGGAGAGCGGGTGTGCCGAAGGCCGCGCGCGGACCGGTGGGACCGGAGCGTTCACCGCCGTGCCGGGCCGAGGCGGCGGATCGCTCGCCGCGCCGCTGGGGCAGTGGCTTGGTGCCTTCGCCGGGTGTACGGCGTTCGCGGTGGTCCGCGCTCTCGCCCGGCTCCGGGTCCCGCACCGGTTCCAGGTCCTGGGCCGTGCCCTCGTCCACCTGGTCGCGCCACGACCTGACCCCGGTGACGGGACGGCCGTGGGAGCTGACGAGCTTGGGCGCCCGGCGTCGCGGCAGCGGGACGGGCGCGGTGCCGGGGAGGTCGTCGTCCGCCGGGCGGGCGGGGTCGTCGCTGTCACCGTCCTGCCGGCGCGGCCCGGCGGGAACTCCGGCGATGGAGCGCCTGGGGCGGAAGAGCCCTCCGCGTTCGCTGTCGTCGTCGCCGAGGGCGCCGGGGAATCCGGTGAGCGTGTCCAGGTCGACGGGCGAGTCCAGCTCGACGGGGCCGTCGAGGACCGAGGCGGGCAGACCGGGAAGCCGCGCCGACGACTCGGTGAGGGGCGCGCCACGCCGTTCCTCGGTCTCGCGCTGCTTGGCGGGCAGGGTGCGGTCGAGGCGGAATCCGATGCCGTTGGTGTCCGGGACGTCGTCGGTGAGCAGTGCGTCCGGCATGAACACGACCGCGGTGGTTCCACCGTACGGGGAGGGCTGGAGCGAGACGCGGACGTTCTGGCGCTGGGCGAGCCGGCTGACGACGAACAGGCCGAGCCGGTCGGTGTCGGAGAGCTCGAACTCGGGGGTCTCGGCGAGCCGCAGGTTGGCGTCGAGCAGCGCCTCCGCCGTCATGCCGAGGCCGCGGTCGTGGATCTCCAGGGTGAAGCCGTTGGCGACGCGTTCACCGACGACGTGTACGGCCGTATGCGGCGGCGAGAACACCGTCGCGTTCTCCAGCAGTTCGGCCACGAGGTGGGTGACGTCGGCGACGGCGGGGCCCGTGATGGCCACGCGCGGTAGCCGGCGTACCTCCACGCGCTCGTAGTCCTCGACCTCGGCGACGGAGGCGCGGACGATGTCCATGAGCTGGACGGGTTTGCGCCACTGCCGGGACGGCGCCGCGCCGGACAGGATGACGAGGCCCTCGGCGTGGCGGCGCATGCGGGTGGTCAGGTGGTCGAGGCGGAACAGGTCCGCCAGTTCGTCGGTGTCCTCGGTCCTGCGTTCCATGGTGTCGAGGAGGGTGAGCTGCTTGTGCAGCAGGACCTGGCTGCGGCGGGCGAGATTGACGAAGACCTCGGACACGCCTTCGCGCAGTTCGGACTGCTTGACGGCGGCCTCGACGGCGGCGCGCTGAAGGGTGTTGAGGGCCTGGCCGACCTCACCCATCTCGTTCCTGTCGTATTCGAGGCGCGGTACTTCGGTCTCGACGTCGACCTGTTCGCCCGCGGAGAGCCGGCGCATGACGCTGGGCAGCCGTACACCGGACGCCTCGTGGGCCTCCATGCGCAGCCGGCGCAGGTCGCGGATGAGGCTGCGGCCGATGCGCACGGACATGAACAGCGAGATCAGCAGGGCGATCAGGCCGATCACGCCCGCGCCGACGGCCTGGAGGACGACGCCCATCGCCACAGGCCGGACGCGGTCGCGGTAGTGGTCGCCCGCCCGGTCCTCGAGTTCGCCGAGCTCGGCGAGTACGTGTCCGGCCGCGCTGTCCCAGCTCTTCGCCGTGACCCCGCTCGGCATGCCGGTCGTCGAGGCCGCGACGGCCCGCTCGGCCGCGCGCAGCGGCCCGGTGCCGGCGTTGCCCCAGTAGCGCTCGAAGCGCGTGCGGTCCGGGGAGGGAAGGAGCGGCAGGCTGATGTCGTAGAGCAGTGTGCGCTGGGCCACGAGGTCGGAGACGTCGCGGAGTTCGTCCCGGGTGACGCGGCCGTCGACCAGCGCGGAGCCGAGAAGCGCGTCCTCACGGGAGAGGAGTTCGCGGGCGCGGGACACGTTGACGAGGGCGCGGCCCTCCTTGTCCAGCTCCACGTCGTCGACCACGTGCAGGTTGGCCAGCAGGACGTAGCACGGATCGATGAGACGGTCGTAGAGGCCGAGGGCCTGGGCACGGTCGAAGGTGCCGTCCCCGACGCCGCTGCGCAGCGAGGAGATCCCGTCGACGGCGTCGAGGAGCGAGGTCAGGCGCTCCGAGGTGCCCGCGCCGAGTTCCTTGCGGACGCCCTTGTCCCTGGAGTTCCTGAGGACCTTGGCCAGGACGCGGTCCGTGGCGGCGCGGCTGCGCTTGAGCGCGGCGAGCCCGTCGGACGCACGCGGATCGGCCAAGTAGACCAGTGTCTGGCGGCGTTCCTGCTGAAGGACCCTGACGGTGTCCTCGGTCGGGTAGCCGATCTTCTTCACGACTTCGGAGACACTGAAGAGCTGACTGGCCTCACGTCCCGTGAGCACGGTGGCGAAAGCCCAGATCCCGGTCAACGACACCAGGGGAACGAGGAGCAGCGCCACAATCTTCCGGCGGATGGACTTCCCGCGAAAGCGCATGGCCTCCCCCAGCTCGACCCCCTCAGGCCGGGGGCACACATGTGCGTCAACAAACGGCGTGAGCCTACTACTGACTCGGAGGTAACTCGAAGACCCGTCCGGAGCGTGGTCCGGGCCCGACGGGGAACGAGACATGGGGAGTTGTCCGTTCATTGGGGGAGATTGCGCCCCTCGATACGGCACTTGGGGCCTGATCCCATCGGATCGGGGAACTTTGTCAGTTGGCTGAAATTCTTCGTTCGGCGGGAATCTTCGGGACAGTTCGTTCGTCTGTCTGTACGGGAATTGAGGGCGGAATCGGCCACAGGCGCCGCATGCCGCGCTCAGTCGGCGTAAAAGAGCGCAAGCCGGGCAGCCACTGGGGGGCGGGGGTCGCAGGACACCCGTGCGAGAGGACTGCTGGGCGGTGGGGAGTGACAAGTTGATGGGCACGGCGGAGCGGAGCGGATCACCCGCTGCTGAAGTCGCGACACGGAAGGCGGCACAACTGGCCACCCGGGCGCCGGACGACGGCATGCGGGCGGCGAAGGGCGGTCGTCCGGACGCGCGGTCGGCGACGGACAGGCCCGGCACGGCGGACCTCCAGGACACCACCCCGGAAAGGGGCGGCCGAGCCGAGGAGAAGGGCGCTGCCACGAACGGATACGAGGAGCACGAAGAACGGGCGTACTACCGTCCGTTGTGGATCGAGGAGCCCGCGCGCAGGCGCCGGCTGCCCGACCCGGTGCGCACGTCCGCCGTGCGCGCGGTGCTGATCATCTCGGTCACGCTGATTCAGGCGGTGGTGGCCTTCCTGTGCACGGTGACGGAGTCCTGGCTGGCCTTCCCGATGGTCCTCAGCACCATAGGCAGCACGGTCGTCGCCACCTGGGCCGCGCTGGACGTCTGGGTGACGCGCCAGGTGTGGAATCAGCGCAACGGCGTGGTGTCGGTGCCGAGCAGCACGGCGCGGGCGCTGCGGCGCGAGCGCCGCAGGGCGAGGCGTCAGGCGCGGATCGCCGCGCGGGCCCAGGAGCGGATAGGCAGGCGGGGCGGGGCCGGGCAGTTGTCGCACTCGTAGCGGAGCGGCAGCCCTGTGCGCCTCGGCCATTCCGGCGCGGGGTCGTTTCAGGGCTGCCGGCCGCATCGACGACTGGTGGCGGGCTCCCTCGGGCAACCGGACCATGTCCGGCTCGCGTTGCGGGAGCGAACGGAATCCGGCCCCGATCGTGGCGGGCCGGCCGCTGCCGGCTCGATCCGCCGAAGCCGGATGTAACGGCTTCGGCGGACAGAGCGCGGGGGTCGGACACTTTCTCCGCCGCGACTGCTTCGTGAGAGAGAAGGACACGGGGACGAGCACGTGGTGATGGGGCGGGGAACCGCGCGGCCGACGGTCGCCGGCACGCGATTCCCCCTCCCCCACGACGGTGTCGCTACGGGGTGACCGGCGCCGGGCGCTTGTACATCCGGGTCGCGGTGATCTCGGTGTGCACGGTCTCCCCCGCGGCGGCCTCACGCGGCAGGCCGGGCCGCAGATGTTCCTCCACGCTGATGTACTTCAGCCCGGCCCGAAGGTCGGCGTCGTTGCGCAATCGGATGACAAGGGGGAACTCGGCGAGCGCGGTCGTGTCGAACAGGCCGGTGGTGTAGAGGAGTTGGACGCCGAGCGCGTCCGAGACGGCCCGCTGGAGCTCCAGCAGATAGGTCGCGTTGGCGCGCCCGATCGGGTTGTCGAGGAACAGGGTGCCGGCGTGGCGGTGCTTGTCACGGCCGCGGTCGTTGCTGCGCAGCGCCGCCATCGTGCAGTACAGGGCGATGGCCGCGGTGAGCAGCTGGCCGCCGGAGAAGACGTCGCCCATCTGTCCGACGGGGACTCTTTCGGCGCGCAGCACGGCGTCCGGCTTGAGGATCTCGACGGCGACACCCTTGGGCTGAAGTGCGGCGCCGACTCCGCGCAGCAGCAGCGACATGCCGTCACGCCGCATGTCGGAGTTCTTCTTGACCGCTGCGCGGGTGGCCTCGTCCACGACCTCGCCGAGCCGCTCGGTGAGGGTGGCCTGGTCGGGCTCCTCGAAGCGGATGCGCAGGAATTCCTGTCCGGACCACTCCCCCAGTCCTTCCGGCAGCCTGGACAGCCGCTGGGCGGAGCGGAGGGTGGCGAGGGACGACTCGACGAGCCCGCGCAGCCGGTCCACGATCGAGTCCCGGTTGCGCTCCAGCTGGGCCAGTTCGTCCGTCAGTACACGCAGCCGGGGTGCGAACGCGTCCGCCCACTTCTGCGCGTGCTCGGGCAGGGAGGAGGCGGGGAGTTCGCGGATCTGCTGCCGGGCGGGGGTGCGCACCTGCTCGTAGCGCGTGGAGTTGGCGTGGCGTACGAGGATGTCGCTCGCCTCGCGGACGGCGGCCTCGGCCGTGGTCAGGTCGGTGGCGCAGCCGCGCAGCGAACGGCGGCTCTCGGCGGCGGAGTTGCGTGCCTCTTCGAGGGTGCCGGGGTAGGGCTCGGGTTCGTCCTGCTCCTCGTCGGCGTGGTCGCGGAGCAGGTCCCTGAGCAGGGCGGACACCTCGTCGAAGCCGCCGGCCGCGTCCTCTGCGGACCGATGGGCGTCGAGGAACTCCGCGTGTGCCTCGCGGGCCTGGTTCAACGCCTCGGTGCGGGAGGTGAGTTCGGTGGTGGCGGTGCGCAGCAGGGTCTGGGCCTGCTCGGCGTCGCCCGGAACGAGTTCTTCCGCCAGCTCGGTGTGCGTCTCGCCTTCCTCGGGGGCGTGCCGTTCGGCCTCGCCTCGCAGTCGGCCGAGCTGTTCGCTCGCGGTCGACATCCGGGTCTCCAGGAGCTGGACGAGTTCCTCGGCGCGAGCCGCGGCGGCCTGCCGGGAGGGGCCGTCCGAGCCGTCCGGTGACTCAAGGAGCTGTCCGGCGCGGGTGCGGACCTTGTTGCTGAGGCGGTCCAGGTCGGCGAGCGCCGCGGTCTCGTCGCTCTCGGCCCGGGACTGCTCGGCTCGCAGGTCGGCGCCGACGCCGACCTTCTCGTAGAGCTGTGAGGCGGCTCGGTACGCCTCGCGCAGGGCGGGCAGCGAGGCCTTGGCCGGGGCCGTCCCGTCGTGGGTCACCTCGTCGGGGGCGCCGGCGATCTCCGCGCGTTCGGCGCGCAGCGCGCGGGCCGTGCGGCGGGCGTCGTCGGCGGCGCGCTGGGTGGCCCGGCGGTCCTCGTCGGCGGCGCGGGCTCGCTCCAGGCACACCTGGGCGTGGGCCTCCGACTCGGTCGCCTCGTCGGCGAGTTCACGGAGCTTGACCTGCCATCCGGCGCGTTCGCGCAGCCGGAAGGCGAGGCCGGCGAGCGCGTCGGCCGCACGGCGTGCCTTCTGCGCGGCCTCCTGTCGCTCGTCGCGTACGTGGGCGGCTTCGGCCGCCGTCTCGTCGGCCTCGGCGCGGACGGTGCGGGCCTCGGCGAGCTCGGCCTCGGACTCCTCCGCGAAGGCACGCGCGTCATGGGCGGCCGTGGCCAGCTCGGCGAGCCGCCCGGCGGGGCAGCCGGTGCGCCAGGACGCGAGGCGCGCGGCCAGTTCGCGGTCCTTGCCGAGGCGGGCGGCGAGGGTGCGGATCTCCTCGTCCCGGCGGCCGGTCCTGGCCCGCAGCGTCTGACGCTCCTCGTCGGCGGCGTGCTCGTCGTGCATGGCCGGGTTCGGCGGGACGAGGAAGACCCCGCCGTCGTCCGTGTCGGCGGCCGGGGTGGGGGCGAGCAGGGCGGCGGCCGTTCCGACGGCGACCGTCGAGCGGGGCAGCAGGGCGGCGTCGCCGAGGACCTCGCGGGCCCGGGCGTGGGTGTCCGGGTCGGTGATGATCACACCGTCGACGAGTTCGGGCCGGGCGGCGAGCACGCGCGCGTGGTCGACGGGGTCGACGGCCTGGGCGAGGTAGCGCCATCCGGGGAGCGCGGGAATGCCGTGCTCGCCGAGGTACTCGACGGCGGCGAGGACGTCCGGGCCGGGGGGCAGCAGTCCGCCGTCGCCGAGCGCCCCGAGGATGCGGGCGTCGTCGGCCGCGGCGGTGCGCAGGTCGAAGAGCTGCCGTTCGGCGGACGCGACGGTGTCGTCGAGGAGTCCGCGGAGTTCGTCGGCGTACCGGTCGAGTTCCTCGGGAGTCAGGGGCGCGCCGTTCGACGGGGCGGCGGGGCTGTCCGACTCCTCGTCGCGTCGGGGCTGCGGAACGATGCGGGGGGTGTCGGCGCCGGGCAGGCTCAGCAGCTCCGCGAGCCGTTCCTCCTGCGCCAGGGCCTCGGCCGTGCGCCGCTCCGCTTCGTGGGAGCGTTCGGCCGCCGTCGCCGCGTCGGCCGCGCGGGCGGCCGTCAGCTCGGCGCGGGACTCGGCCGACGCCGCCTCTCGTGCCTGCTCGGCGGCGCGGTGCGAGGCCTCGCGCGCGGTGTCCCAGGCGGCGACGGCGCTCTTCTCCGCGTCGCTCGCGGCGAGGGCGGCCCGGGCCGGGTCGGCGTCGGGGGCGCTGTCGTCGAGCCAGCCGGCCCGGACCGCCTCGGCGGTCTCCTGCTCGACCTCGGACAGCCGCTGGCGCAGATGCCCGATCTCGCTGCGGGCGCGCTGGGCGGCGGTGGCGGCGGCCGTGGAGTCGGCGTGGGCCGTCTCGCCGGCTTCCTGGAGGCCCGCGGAGCGCTCCTCCTCCTCGTTGGCGAGCGCCTCGGCGCCCTCGGCGGCCCGGTGCAGGGCGCGGACGAGGTCGACGGCCGCGGTGGCGCGGGCCGCGAGCGCGGGAGCGGCGTCCCGTTCGGCCTCGCGGATCGCGTCGGCCACGCGGGTGGAGCGGTCGGCGGCGGCACGGTGGCGCAGGACGGCCTCGGCCGCCTGCCAGGCCGCGTGCAGAGTGCGCGCGTCGGCGAGCTCACGCTTCTGCGCGGCGGCCGACTTCTCCGCCCCGGCGAGGGCCAGCGAGGCGTGGCGGTAGGCGAGTTCGGCGGCGATCAGCGCGCTGCGCTCGCGGGCGCCCTCGGCGTGGGTGACGGCGTACGCGGCGGCGGTCACGCGCTGGGCCAGCTCACCGGCGCGCACGCGCTCCCGCACGGCCCGCGCGGACAGCCGGCGGGCGAGTGTCCTCGTACGCCGCTCGGCGCCCGTGTGGATGTCGCGCGCGCGGGCCCGCGCCCCGGCGGCCTCGACGATCCGGCCGAGCAGGTCCACGGAACCGGCGGTGAAGTCGCGCTCGGCGATGAGTTCGGCGCGGCGGCCCAGCTTGTTGCCGAAGCCGCCGACCAGGTCGGCGAGCCCGTCGGTGTCGCGGGTGTCGGTGACCGCGCGCAGCAGCAGGTCGGTGAAGTCGGAGTCCTTCTTGACCGCGAAGAGGCCGGCGGCCTCGCCCTCGTCGGCGTTCATCTCCCGCTGGTAGCGGAAGAGTTCGGGGTCGAGGCCCAGGTCGCCGAGGTGTTCGTTCCAGCGGTCGTGGATCTCCTCCCAGTGCACCTCCAGGTGCGGGTATGCCTTGCCGGCCTCGGTGATCGCGTCGCGGAAACCCTTCATGGTGCGCCGCCGCCCCTGGGCTCCGGAGACACCCTCGACGGGCGGCCGTACCGAAGTGGCCTCGGCGACGGGGAGGTTGTCCAGGCTGAGGCCTGGGCCCGGCCGGAACGAGTACCAGGCCTCGGCGAACTTCCGCGGGTCGTTGGAGACCTGGCGCCCGCGCCACTCGCTCGCCTTGCCGACCACCACGCACTCACCGGTCAGCGTGTGCTGCCACTCCAGCGCCACGTGACCGCAGTCGTCGGCGAGCAGGAACTTGCGCAGCACACCGGAGCTGGCGCCGCCCAGGGTGTTGCGGTGGCCGGGGAGCATGACCGAGAAGATCAGCTTGAGCAGCACCGACTTGCCGCCGCCGTTCTCCAGGAAGAGCACGCCGGCGGGCGCGGGCCTGCGCGGCGGGCCGACCGGCTCCTCCTCGAAGAACTCCGCCTGGGTGGGCGCGGGGTCGGGCACGGGCTCGCCGACTCCGCGCAGGTCCAGCACGGTGTCGGCGTACCGCGCACCGGCGGGCCCGATGGAGTAGAGGCGGACCCGGGACAGCTCGTACATGGCGGCGGACTCTCGTAGTCGAAAGGGGGTGAGGTCGTGGAGGGGAGCCGGGGAGGGCGGGTCGGCGTCAGGAGTGGAACGGCAGTCCGGCGCCGGCCACGAGCTCCAGGTCGTCGTCGTCCTCGGCGGGCAGCAGCGTCGCCGTGCCGTCGGTCACCGGGACGATGCCCAGCTCCAGCAGTTCGGCCATGGCCGCGCTGCCCGCCATGTCGCGGACCTGGAGCTGATAGCGGGCCGTCGTGCGGTAGGTCCCGCCGGAGTCGTCGCCGGTGCGCTGGAGGAATCCGGACTCGGTGAGGAAGGCGACGGCCTTGGCGATGATGCCCGTCGTCGAGCCGGCCAGTCTTCGCGCGTCCTTGGTGGCCCCGGTGGAGCTGCGCCGTGCCCAGATCCGCCAGGCCGCCTCCAGTCCGGGGGCGTCGGTCGCCGGGTCGGTGTTCTCGCCGGTCTCCTCGGCCCGCTCCTCCAGGCGGCGGCAGGCCTGCCGTACGAAGGCGTCGACGCCGTTGACCGAGACGCGCCCGATGTACCCGTCGTCGGCGAGGTCCTCGGGGCGCGGGAAGGCCATCGCGGCGACGGCGAGGTGGGCGAGTCCGTGCAGGAATCGGTCGCCGGAGTCGGTCGAGGCGCGTCGCGCGTAGTCGCCCATGCGGACGGCGAAGACCGAGTCCTCGGCGGCGGTCACGGCCATCCCCGCGCGCGGGGACACCTCGAGGACGATGAGCCCGAGCCCTGCGGCCACCGCGTCGGCGAGCCGCGCGAAGGGCGGGTCCTCGCGGTAGCGGCGGAGCAGCTCGGTGTACTCCTGGTCGCGCGCGGGCTGGAGTTTGGGCTGCAACCCGAAGGCGACGAGCCGCGCCGCGTCGGCGGCGTCGGCAGGGGTGACGGGGGCGTTCGCCGGTGCGGCGGTGGCCTCCGGTTCACTCCACTCGACGTGCTCGGTCACGACTGGGGCTCCTTGTTCGAAAGTACGAGGGTACGCGCACGGGGACGGTCGGCTTCCCCGTGCGCGGGGCCGAGCGGTGGACGGTTCATGCCCGGTCCGCCTTCATCCCGGCCGCGTCGAGCAGTGCCATGCCCACGATCAGGTCGGCCCCGCCGAATTCTGGGTCGTCCAGCTCGGTGCCGTCGTCCACGGCGAACAGCAGGCGTTCCTCGCCCTGCCGGTAGGCGGTGCCGACGGGCGGGCTGGCGGCGTGCACCGCAAGGAGCGCCACCAGATACGGCAGCTCCGGATCTCGGCGGCGGGCCTCCGCGAGCAGCCCGGACAGCCGGCGCGGCGCGTCCGGCGGCAGGTTCAGCAGTTCCTTGGCCGAGGCCAGCTGCTCCTCGCTGAAACGGCTGTCGTCCGGTGTGGCGATCAGGTCGGGCTCGGGCATCTCCGCGCCGAGGTGCTCGCGCTCCAGCGGCGGCGTCAGCAGGATGTCGACGAGGTCGGCGACCCGCACGGCGACGGGGGTGCGCAGGCCCGTTCCGCGTTTGAAGAAGGCGTCGGTCACACGCAGCGCCCGCTCCACGGGCAGCGGCAGCACCGGGGCGACGAGATGGCCGTAGAGATCGATCCCCGAGGTGGTCATGGGGGTGCCGAAGGCCTGCCGGTCCTGTTCGGCGCGGAACAGCGGGCCGGCTTCGAGGAGGCGGGACTGGAGCTGGGTGTGCCGGCGGATGCAGTCCTTGACTATGTCGACGAGTTCGGCGGCGCGCCGCTTCTGCTCGGGGTCCTCGGACTCGTCCCGGGCCTTGCGGATGTTGGTGAGGATGGCGTTCTCGTGGCGGTACCGGTCGGCCACGTGGTCCAGGGCCTCGGCGATCATGTCGGGCACGGCCTGGAGCCAGTCGACGGCCCGGACGTTGCGCCGGGTGGCGTCGAGGGCCTTGCGGAGCGTTTCCGCGTACTGCACGGTGCGGTAGCGGGCCTGCTCGGCGGCGAGCTGCGCGTCGGCCAGCCGGCCGCGGCTGATCAGGACCTCCAGCTTGACCTCGGCGGCGATCTGCGCGCTGGTGACGTCGGTGTCGAGCGCGCCGACGAGGACGTTGACGGCCTCGTCGGTCGTACGGAGGTACACGCCTCCTCCGTAGCCCGGCACTTCCTCGATCAGCTTGAAGTCGTAGTCGCGGCGCACATAGGTGCCGTCGGGCGCGAACGTGCCGTACACCGCTCGGAAGCCCCGGTCGACGCTGCCGACGTTGATCAGGTTCTCCAGGACCCAGCGGGCCACGCGCTCGTGCTCGGCGACCGGCCGTCCGGGGGCCTGGGCGGCGATGCGCGGGATGAGCCTGGCCACTATCTGGTCGTGGTCGGCGCCCGTGTCGAAGTCCATGTTCAGTGTGACGAGATCGATGGCGGCGAGGGCGACCTCGGCCATGCCGTACACCGTGTACTCGCCCGCGAGGTTCGCCTTGCGCATGTCCAGGTCGTGCAGCGGCGCGGTGCAGGCGAGCGCGCGAAGCCGCCGCGCCAGGCCCTCGTCGGCGGCCGGGCCCGGCGCCGGGCGCGGTCCCGCGCTGAGCTGGGGCGGAACGGTGTCCGTCGATGCAGGCGAAGTCACGCTGAACAGACTAGGTCCTCGGTCCGACAACGGTCGAAACGGCGCAGAAGCGACCGGCGTCCCCGCCGGGCCGCCGACGGACCGGCACGGCCGCCGACGGACCGGCCTGATCGCCCACGGACCGGCCCGGCCGCCACGGCACGGCACAGGCTGGACGCCGGCACAGCCGCACCGCGCGCCCGACGCCATGACACCGCCCCGGGTGTCGGACACCACACCGGACCCGGGGAGCGCCCGCACCAGCGCGGGACCCACGGCACGACCACCGGCCCCGGACAGCCGACCCGGCGGGTTCGGACCCGGACAGCCGACCCGACGGCTTCGGACCCGGACAGCCGACCCGACGGCTTCGGACCCACACGGCCGACCCCGACGGCTTCGGACCCACACAGCCGCCCCGGCGGGTTCGGCTCCCCGCACAGGGCCGCCGACAGACGCGCCCCGCGCCCCGCCCCCTACCCCCCGTCCGCCACCCTCCGCGCGTACACCTCGAGCAGGCCCGCGAGCGAGTCGCGGAGGTAGGCCGCGAGGAGGCTCTCCGCGCGGTCCCGGTCGCCCGCCCGGAGGGTCTGGAGGATCTCGTGGTTGCGGGCGAGGTAGGGCTCGTGGAGCCGCTGCGGGTCGTCCACGACATGGAAGGCGAGCCGCAGCTCGGCGAAGACGCTGCGCATCACCTCGTCGGTGCGGGCGCTGCCGGCGAGCGCGACCAGTTCGCGGTGGAAGTGGATGTTGGCGGTCGACACTCCTTTCCAGTCACCTTCGCGCGCCGCCCGCTGCCCCTCGGAGACGGCCGCGGCGATCCCCTCGACGGCGTACGGCGGAGTGCCGAGCCCGCGGACCACGGCGCACTCGACGAGGGACCGGGTGCGGTAGATGTCCTCGACGTCCTCGACGGTGAGCACCCGTACGAAGACCCCCCGGTTGAGCTCGTGGACCAGCAGCCGCTCGTGCGTGAGCAGCCGGAACGCCTCCCGCAGGGTGTTGCGCGAGACCCCGAGCGCGCCGCCGATGCTGTCCTCCGACAGCCGTGTACCGGGCGGGAAGAAGCCCTCGGCGATCCGGCTCCTGAGGATGTCCGAGACCCGCTCGGCGGTGCTGGTGCGGCCCAACAGGGCGCGATCGTCGGCCAGTTCCGTCAGCTCTGCCATGCCCGGAATTCAACCGCAGACCGAAGAACGAAACAACACGGGTATTGAGGGATCGTTCAACGATCCTCTACCTTGTCGGTCAGGCGATCGGTCAGGCGCTTCCCGAACCACCCCACGTACACGGTTCTCCGCACCACACGGAACGCGAACTCCCCGGCGCCCGAAGGCTTCCGCACGGCTCGGCTCGGTCCTCACGCACTCTCCGTCCCTCACTGCGAGGTGCCCATGAGCACGACCCCTCCATCCCAGGCACTGACTCCCGGCACGTCGGCGGGCACGGGTGAACCCGACTCCCGGGAAGGCGCGTTCGGCTGGCTGCGCGCCCTCGGTCCGCGGGGCCGGCGCGCCTTCGGCGGCGCGTTCGGTGGCTACGGCCTCGACTCGTACGACTACTTCACCCTGCCGCTGAGCATGGTCGCGCTCGCGGCCTACTTCGGCCTCGACAGCGGTCAGACCGGCCTCTTCACCACCGTCACGCTGGTCGTGTCCGCGGTGGGCGGCGCCGTCGCGGGCGTGGTCGCGGACCGGATCGGACGCGTCAGGGCGCTGATGATCACCGTGATCACCTACGCCGTGTTCACCGTGGCCTGCGGCTTCGCGCCGAACTACGAGACGCTGCTGGTGTTCCGCGCCCTCCAGGGCCTCGGCTTCGGCGGCGAGTGGGCGGTCGGCGCGGTCCTGGTCGCCGAGTACGCGAGCCCCCGGCACCGCGGGCGGACGCTCGGCGCGGTCCAGAGCGCCTGGGCTGTCGGCTGGGGCCTGGCCGTGGTCGTCTACACCCTGGTCTTCCAGTACCTCGACGACGGCCTCGCCTGGCGCGTGATGTTCTGGACGGGGGCGCTGCCCGCGCTGCTCGTGGTCTGGGTCAGGCGCCAGGTGCACGACGCCCCCGAGGCGGCCGCGGTCCGCGAGAGGAGCGCGGACAAGGGGTCGTTCACCGCGCTCTTCAGGCGCGGCTCTCCCGAGGTCCCGGGCCTGCTGCGGACCACGTTCTTCGCGGTCCTGCTCTCCACCGGTGTCCAGGGCGGCTACTACACCCTGGCCACCTGGGTGCCCACCTATCTGAAGACCGAGCGCGGACTGTCCGTCGTCGGCACCGGGGGCTATCTGACGCTCCTGATCTCGGGAGCCTTCCTCGGCTACCTCACCGGCGGTCTCCTCACCGACAGGCTGGGCCGCAAGCGCAACATCCTGCTCTTCGCGGTCCTGTCCGCGGTCTGTGTCCTGGCCTACGCGAACATCCCGAGCGGCGCCGACACGCTCCTCCTGGTGCTCGGTTTCCCCCTCGGCTTCTGCATGTCGGCGATCTTCAGCGGCTTCGGCTCGTTCCTCGCCGAGCTCTACCCGGCGGCCGTACGGGGCACCGGGCAGGGGTTCGCGTACAACACCGGGCGTGCCGTCGGCGCGGCCTTCCCCACCACCGTCGGCTTCCTGGCCGACAGCTGGGGCGTGGGCGGGGCGCTGGTCTTCGGCGCCGTCGGCTACGCCCTCGCGGCGCTCGCCCTGACCGGACTTCCCGAGACGCGTGGCAAGGAGCTCCAGTGAACGACACCCTCCAGGTCCGGTCCTCCGCCCACCACGGCGAGGGCTCGGCGGGCCCGCTGAAGCCCGACGCCCACGCGCACGCGTGGACCCCCGCACGCGCCCGTCGGCGGTTCAGGTCCGGTCTTTCGGTGCCCACCGCCGGGATCGCCGCGGGCCACGCCCAGGCGAACCTCGTCTCGGTGCCCGCCGACTGGGCGTACGACATGCTGCTGTTCTGCCAGCGCAACCCCAAGCCGTGTCCCGTCCTCGACGTCACCGACGCCGGCTCCTGGACCACCGTGCTCGCCCAGGGCGCCGATCTGCGCACCGATCTGCCCGGCTACCGGGTCTGGGAGGACGGCGAGTTGGTGGCCGAGCCCACGGACGTCGTCGCGCACTGGCGCCCCGACCTGGTGTCGTTCCTGATCGGGTGCAGCTTCACCTTCGAGTGGGCACTGAGCTCCGCGGGTGTGCCGATGCGCCACATCGAGCAGGGCCGCAACGTCTCGATGTATGTGACGGCGCGCCAGTGCCGGCCGGCGGGGCGGCTGCGCGGCCCCATGGTCGTGTCGATGCGTCCGGTGCCGCCCGAGCACCTGAGCGCCGCGATCCGGGAGAGCAGTCTGCTGCCCGCCGTGCACGGCTCCCCGGTCCACTGCGGCGATCCCTCGGGGCTCGGCATCGAGGATCTCTCGCGCCCCGACTTCGGCGATCCGGTGGTCGCGGCCCCGGACGACATCCCGGTGTTCTGGGCCTGCGGGGTGACGCCGCAGGCGGCCGTGATGGCGTCCCGTCCGCCGTTCGCGATCACGCACGCCCCCGGCCGCATGTTCGTCACCGACACCCGCGACGAGCAGTACCGAGTGGCCTGAACGGGCCGGAGAAGGAGGAAGGGCAGCCCATGACCCGCATCGATCTCAACGCCGATCTCGGCGAGGGCTTCGGCCGCTGGCGGCTGACCGACGACGAACAGCTGCTGTCCGTCGTGACCAGCGCCAATGTGGCCTGTGGTTTCCACGCGGGAGACGCGGTCACCATGCGGCGGGTGTGCGAACGGGCGGCGGAGCGGGGCGTACGGATCGGCGCCCAGGTCTCCTACCGTGACCTGGCGGGGTTCGGGCGGCGGGCCATGGACGTGCCGTCCGACGAGCTGGCGGCCGAAGTGGCCTACCAGATCGGCGCCCTGGAGGTCTTCGCGCGCGCGGCCGGCTCGCGGGTGGCGTACGTGAAGCCGCACGGCGCCCTCTACAACCGTGTCGTGCACGACGAGGAGCAGGCGGCGGCGGTCGTCGACGGTGTCCTGCTCGCGGGCGCGGGTCTGCCCGTGCTCGGTCTGCCGTCCTCACGCTTCCTGAAGATCGCCGAAGCGGCCGGACTGCCCGTCGTCGCCGAGGCGTTCGCGGACCGCGCCTACACCGGGGAGGGCACGCTGGTGCCGCGCACCGAGGAGGGCGCGGTGATCACGGAGGCCGAGGCCGTCGCCGAACGGTCCCTCGGCCTGGCGCTCTCCGGGACGGTCACGTCCCGGAGCGGGGAGCGCGTTCCGGTCCGGGCGCGCTCCCTGTGCCTGCACGGGGACACCCCGGGTGCGGTCGAACTGGCCCGCCGGGTACGAGCCCGGCTGGAGTCCTCGGGCGTGCTGGTGGAGGCGTTCGCGTGAGGGTCCTGCCCGTCGGCGACCGGGCGCTGCTGGTCGAGGTCTCCTCGGGGGAGGCGGCCCAGGCACTGCACGCCGAGCTGCTGCGGCGCCGAGCGGAGGGTTCGCTGTCCGTGCGCGAGATCGTCCCGGCGGCCCGCACGGTCCTCCTGGACGGCGTGGAGGAGCCGGCCCGGCTCGCGGAACGGCTGCCCGGCTGGGACGTCCCCCCGCTGACCGCGCGCGCGGACGCCACCGTCGAGATCCCCGTACGGTACGACGGTCCCGACCTGGCGGATGTGGCGGCCTGCTGGGGGGTGGGGGTGCGCGAGGTGCCCGAGATCCACGCGGCGGCCGGGTTCCGGGTCGCCTTCTGCGGCTTCGCGCCCGGCTTCGGCTATCTCACGGGGCTGCCGGCGAGGTACGACGTGCCCCGCCGGGCGACCCCGCGGACGGCGGTCCCCGCGGGCTCCGTGGCGCTCGCGGGCCCGTACACCGGGGTGTACCCGCGCAGTTCGCCGGGCGGCTGGCAGCTGATCGGCACGACGGACGCGGTGCTGTGGGACCACGCGCGCGTACCGGCCGCGCTGCTGTCCCCCGGCACGCGGGTGCGCTTCGTACCGGAGAGGTGTTCATGAGCGACCGGGCCCTCGCGGTGGTGCGGGCGGGGGCCCTGACCACCGTCCAGGACCAGGGGCGTCCGGGGCACGCCCATCTCGGCGTGCCGCGCTCCGGAGCGCTCGACCCGCCCGCGGCGGCGCTGGCGAACCGGCTCGTCGCCAACCCCGACGGGGCCGCCGTGCTGGAGACGACGGTCGACGGCTGTGCGCTGCGCCCCCGTTCGGCGGTCACGGTGGCGGTGACCGGGGCGCCCTGTCCGGTACGGGTGAACGGCCGCCCGGCCGCCTGGGGGGCTCCCGTACGGGTGCCGGCCGGGGCGGTCGTGGACGTCGGTTCCGCGCGCGCGGGGCTGCGGAGCTATGTGGCCGTGTCCGGGGGCGTGGCGGTCGATCCGGTGCTCGGCAGCCGCTCGACCGACCTGCTCTCCGGGCTCGGTCCCCCGCCCCTGACGGACGGCACGGTGCTTCCGCTGGGGAGTCCCGGCACCCCGCACGCGCGCGTGGACGTCGTCCCGCACCGCGCCCCGCCCGGCGAGCTGGTCCTGCGTGTGACGCTCGGCCCGCGCGACGGCTGGTTCACCGGGCCGGCCGTGCGGACGCTCACGACGCGCGCCTACCGGGTCTCACCGGCGAGCAACCGCATCGGCCTGCGGACGGAAGGGCCCCCGCTGGAGAGGGCCGTCACGGGTGAACTCCCCAGCGAGGGGATGGTGCTGGGTGCCGTTCAGGTGCCGCCGGACGGCCGCCCGGTCGTCTTCCTCGCCGACCATCCGACCACCGGGGGCTACCCGGTGATCGCGGTCGTCCGTCCCGCCGACCTCCCCGCGGCCGCTCAGGCGGTCCCGGGAACACCGGTGCGCTTCCTGGCCGTACGCCGCAGGTGATGCCGTGGGTGACACCGCCGCGGCGCCTCCCCCGGAACGGGACCCGGGTGTCGCCCCACGCGGAAGGACGCAGGTAGCGCCGTACGCGGAAGTACGGGGGAGGCGCCGGGTCCGTATCCGCCCGGCGCCTCCCGCTCCGTCCACGCGCCCCTCGGGCCGCGTCCGCCCGCTCCCCAGGCCGCGTTCCCCGCTCCTCAGGCCGCGTCCGGCCGTTCCGCCGCGGACAGGGCCGCAAGGGCGGACGCGACGGCGTGCGAGGCGCTCAGGTCGAGGCGGGCGCTGGTGCCCCGGGCCCGGTGGCGCACCTCGGACGCGGCGAGGGTGAGCAGCTGGGGCAGCAGGTCGGTGCAGCGCCTGGCCACCCAGCCCGTTCCCGCCGTGGCCAGCCACAGCAGGCTCGCGGCGCGGGTGGGCGCGGGGAACTCGGCCTCGGCCGACGGGCTGCCGCCTTCGGCGAGGCCCTCCTCGGCGAGCAACGCGTGGAAGCGCAGGGCCAGTTGACGGTGACCCAGCTCCCCGGGGTGCAGCCGGTCGGCGCTCCACACGGCGCGGTCCTGGAGCCAGTCCTCCTCGGCGGCGTGCAGATGCATGGCCCCGTGCCGCTTGGAGAGCGCGTGCACCACGGCGTTGACCGCGTGCTGACGCCTGGCCAGCGGACGGGCCAGGGCGCCCGGCAGCCCGAGCATCGAACCGGGATCGGGGAGGCAGGCCGTCAGCACGGTCGCGCCGCGCGCGCGGAAGGCCCCGTACACGGTGTCGAGCCGTTCGGCCACCGAGTGGATGTCGAAGGTGTACCGCAGGGTGTCGTTGACGCCGATCACGACGGAGACGAGGTCGGGCTCCAGGGCGAGCGCCGCCGGGGTCTGCCGCTCCAGGACGTCCCGTGTCTGCGCGCCGCTGACCGCGAGGTTGGTGAACCGCACGGGCGCGTCCGCCGGGGCGAGCCCCGGGGCGAGCAGCTCGGCCCACCCCCGCCACCGGTCCCCCACGGGGTCGCCCACGCCTTCCGTGAGGGAGTCCCCGAGGGCGACGAACCGGACCGGTCTCATGCCACGCCCTCCTGGAGGCGGGTCACGGCCGTCGCGTCGTGCGCGGCGAGGAAGCCCGCCACGGCGGCGTCCCAGCCGAAGCACTCGGCACGCGCGCGTGCGGCCTGCCTGCGTTCACCCTCGGCGCGCGAGAGCAGCAGGCGCACCGCGTCGGCGAAGGAGTCCCCGCTGTCACCGGCGGTGGCTCCTGCGGAGCCGACGATCTCCGGCAGCGCGGAGAGCGCGCTGGCGACGACGGGGGTGCCGCAGGCCATCGCCTCCAGGGCGGCGAGCCCGAAGGTCTCCGCCGGGCCGGGTGCCAGGCACACGTCCGCCGATGCCTGGAGCGACCCGAGCAGGGCACGGTCGCCGACGTGTCCGAGGAAGGTGACGGGCAGCCGGCGCTCCCGGGCGCGCTGCTCGAGCCGGGCCCTGAGCGGCCCGTCTCCCGCGACGACGAGCACCGCCCGCTCACCGCGGCGCAGCAGGGCCTCCAGTGCGTCGAGCGCCGTACCGGGGCGCTTCTCGACCGAGAGCCGGGAGCACATCACGAGCAGGACCTGGTCGGCGCGCGCGTGGCGGGCGCGGAGGGCGGGGTCGCGCAGGGCGGGGTGCCGGTCCACCAGGTCGACGCCCAGAGGGGCGCGTACGACGTTGCGGGCGCCGATCCGCACGAACTCGCGCTCGGCGAACTCCGTGGTGCACACCACACGCGCGTAGGAGTGCGCGGTACGGACGTTGAGGGCGTCGGCGGTGCGGCGGGCCATGGCCTCGGACAGTCCCCAGGTCCGCAGCACGCCGTCGGCGGTCTCGTGGGAGACCATCACGGCGGGCACCCGGGCGCGGCGCGCCCATACCCCGGTCCAGCGCAGGGTGGTGCGGTCGGAGACCTCCAGGCGGTCGGGCGCGAGCGACTCCAGGAGCCGGGCGACCCTCCGTCTGTCGGTGAGGACGCGGTAGCCGCCGGTGCCGGGCAGCAGCGGTCCCGGCAGGGTGATCACCCGTCCCTGCTCGGTGTCGCGGTCGCCGGCCCGTTCGCCGGGTATGACGAGGACCGGTTCGTGACCGGCCGCGCGGTAGCCGGCGCCCAGCTCCCGCAGCGCGGTGCGCAGCCCTCCCGAGGAGGGGGCGACGAAGTTGGCGAGTCGTACGATGCGCAGGCTCATGCCGCCACCAGCTTCCGCGCGGAGAGCACGTCCTCGTAGTGGCCGATGAGCTGGTCGCCCACGGCGGCCCAGGTGCGGCCCTCGACCATGGCGTGCCCCGCGGTGCCGTAGGCAGCCCGCAGCGCGGGGTCGGCGGCCAGGGTGCGCACCGCGTCCCGTACGGCGTCGGCGTCGTGCGGCGGGACCAGCAGTCCGGTGCGTCCGTGGTCGACCAGGTCGAGCGGTCCGCCCGCCGCGGGCGCGACGACGGGCACGCCGCTGGCCATGGCCTCCTGCACGGTCTGGCAGAAGGTCTCGAAGGGGCCCGTGTGCGCGAAGACGTCAAGGGAGGCGAAGATGCGGGCGAGTTCGCCGCCGGTGCGGCGGCCGAGGAAGACGGCGCCGGGGAGCGCGCCGCGCAGGGTGGCCTCGCTGGGTCCGTCGCCGACCACGACGACTTTGACCCCGTCCAGTTCGCAGACCCCGGAGAGCAGTTCTACGTGCTTCTCGGGGGCGAGGCGGCCGACGTAGCCGACGATGAGCTCGCCGTTCGGCGCCAGTTCGCGGCGCAGCGCCGGGTCGCGGTGGGCGGGGCGGAAGCGGGCCGTGTCGACCCCGCGCGCCCACAGCCGCACCCGGGGCACGCCGTGCGCCTCCAGGTCGCCGAGGGCGGCGCTGGAGGGGGCGAGGGTGCGGTCGGCGGCGGCGTGCACCGAGCGGATGCGCCGCCAGGCGGTGCCTTCACCGGCGCTGATGTAGGTGCGGGCGTATCCGGCGAGATCGGTCTGGTAGACGGCCACGGCGGGGATGCCGAGCCGGGCGGCGGCCGCCATGCCGCGGACACCGAGGATGAAGGGGCTGGCCAGGTGGACGATGTCGGCGCGGTGCTCGGTGATCGCCGCGGCGACGCGACGGCTGGGGAGGGCGACGCGCACCTGGGGGTAGCCCGGGAGCGGTATCGAGGGGACACGGACGACCGGGCACGGCGCGAGGGCTTCGGGCCCGGTGGGAGCGCCCGCCTGCTCGGGGAAGGCCGGGGACTTGGGGGAGGTGGCCGGTGCGACGACGAGGGGAGCGTGACCGCGATCGACGAGGTGCCGGGCGGTCTGGAGCGCGCAGTGGGCCACGCCGTTCACATCGGGGGGAAAGGATTCGGTCACGATGACGACACGCATACGGGTGTTCTCGCCCCGCTGGACGTGGCCGCGTCAACGTGGATCTATGCGCGCGATGAACGTCCCGTGAGCGTTGCCCTCCGCCCCCGAGCAGGTCAGCCCCCGTCCACGCGCTCCTGACTCCCGGGTCACCGAACGTTCATACGGCCGGCATGTCGGGCCCGATCCTGCTCCGTACCGCTGTCTGGACTTCGGCCTCCTCGGCCGGATCCGCCGCCAGCCGGCGGAGCTGGTCCACCACGCGCGCGTCACCGGTCTCGGCGTGCCGTGCGGCGATCTCCCGGGTGGTCTCCTCGCAGTCCCAGAGGCATTCGACGGCGAAGCCGGCGGGGAAGGAGGGATCGGTGGCGGCCAGGGCGCGGGCGGCGCGCTGGCGCAGATGCGAGGAGGCGGTCTCGCGGTAGATGTGCCGCAGCACGGGGGCGGCGCAGGCGATGCCGAGCCGTCCGGTGCCGTCGACGAGGGTCCACAGGGTCGGCGCGTCGGGGCCCTCGCCCCGGACCGCCTCGCGCAGGGCCGCCAGGACGAGCTCGCGGTCGTGCGCTCCGCCCCGGCAGGCGAGGACGCGGCCGGCGGCGGCGCCCAGGGCGTCCGGCCGGTGCGCCCAGCCCCGGGCGCGGTCGACGGCGGCGACGCTCCGCATCCGTTCGAAGGCGTCGACGGCGGCCTCGCACACGGCGGCCGAACCGTCCTCGACGGCCGCTTCGATCAGGTCGAGGGCGTCCGGGTCGTTGCCGTCGGCGAGATAACGCAGCGCCGTGCAGCGCGCGCCCTCGCCGCCGCGGCGTGCGGCCTCGACGATCTCGGGGCGGTCCTCGGGTCCGGCGACGGCGGTCAGGCAGCGGGCGGCCGGGACGTGCAGCGCGGCTCCGCGTTCGATGCCCTGCTGGGCCCATTCGAAGACGGCGCCGACGCTCCACCCCGGGCGGGGTCCCGACGGACGCATCTGGCGCTGCCAGCGGTCGAAGGACCCGGCCTCCTGGGCCGCGCGCACACGGGTGGCGACGGAGGGACGGGAGTCGTCGGCCCACAGCCGCCAGGGTCGTGGCTCGAAGGCGTCGCGTACGGCGACGGCGAGGGCGGCCTCGCCCTCCGGGTCGGCCGGGAACCGCGCGAGCACAGGGGCGGCGAGGGCGCGCAGGCCCGCGTCGTCGTCGCGCAGGGCCAGTTCGTCCAGGGCCCAGGCCCAGTTGGAGCCGGCCGCGGCGTACCTGCGCAGCAGGTCGAGCGCGTCCCGCCGGCCGTAGGAGGCGAGGTGCCCGAGGACCGCGAGGGCGAGCCCCGTGCGTGACTCGCAGTCGTCGAGGATGTCCTCGGCGTCGAAGAGGTGCCGCTCGATCTCGTCGAGCTCGCCGCTCAGGTCGAGGTAGAGACGGGCGTAGTACAGGGAGCGGTTCTCCACCTGCCAGTCGTGGCGGGGGTCCCTGAGGACACAGTGGTTCAGTGCCGCGAGCGCCTCGGCCCGCGGTGCGGTGAGCGCGTGCAGCGTGCCGTCGCCGCGGCCCCTCTGGAGCAGGCCGAGCAGGGTACCGCTGGGCGCTATGACCGGATCGAACATGGGAAACAGCCTCACATCAAGCGTCGACGCAACCGGGATCCTGCATTACCTGGCCGCGTGACAACACGTCGGGGCGCCCGCCGTCTCTTGCTTGCTGTAGACCATCTTCCTCTGCCTCTCGTCGGTGGCCCATGCGGGCCGAGTCACGGCCCGCGCGGTGCGGCAACATCTGCCCAGCCATCGCGTCCGTGAATCACGTCGTCATGATGACCCGGTCGTTCTTCCTGCCGCGACCGTATTTCCGGCGGCCCCGTTCCGCCTCCCTTTTTTCCTGCGTTTCGCCTGGTCAGAGCGTTCGATTCATGACGTGCCGAACAATTCGAGCAGGTCCGTCTTGGCGAACATGCGGGCCGTGTCCACGGCCGACGGGGTGCCCGCGGCCGGATCGGCTCCGGCGGTCAGGAGGACCCGGATGACGGCCTCCTCGCCCTTGAAGACGGCCCCCGCGAGAGGGGTCTGGCCGCGGTCGTTGATCCGGTCGGCCTCGGCGCCCCGGTCCAGCAGGGCACGGACCGCCCCGGCGTGACCGTGGTAGGCCGCGAGCATCACGAGCGAGTCGCCGCGGTCGTTGGTGAGGTCGGCCGGAACACCCGCGTCCACGTAGGCCACGAGCGCCTCCGTCTCACCGCGTCGCGCCAGATCGAAGATCTTGGTCGCGAGCTCCACGACCTCGGGGTCGGGGGCTTCGCTCATCTGCCGGACCGCCTCTCACTGCAACCGTTCGGGTGAATCGACAGCGTACTGGCTCCGGCGGCACATGACAGGCATCCTCCGCGGCAAAGATCACAAAGTGCGCATCGGGCGCAACAGGGCAGCTCAGACGGCGCAAGACGGCTCCGTCGCCCGAGTGAAATCAGCCGCTTTTCACCCGCTTGCACCTTTTATCGTATGGATACATGCTGTGATCCTGGGACAACTCATGGTGACCGTCCCCACGAACCAGGAGAGCTCAAATGATTCTGTCCATGTCCGGCGTCGTCCTTCTCGGCATCATCGTCTTCCTCTTCTTCAAGAAGGACGGACTGAAGGCGTCGCACGCCCTGGTGGCCGCGCTCTTCGGCTTCTACCTCGCGAGCACCGCCATCGCACCGAGCATCAAGGCCGGCGGGGAGAGCCTGGCGGGCCTCCTCGGCGGGATCAAGTTCTGACGTCGTCCCCCACCTCGTACGCACCTTCAGGAGACAGCAGTGGCACGGCGCCCTCTCCCCCGCATCCTCAGCAACGGCACCGCACAGATCGCCAAGAGCAGGGAGCTGGCCCGGACGGCAGCCGACAGCGCCACCGATGTCCTCCATCCACTGATCACGGTCACCCGTGGACTGCGCCGGCTGGCAGCCGCCGGACGGCGCAAGTGGGCCGCCACTCCCAAGGACCGGCGCGGACCGCTGCTGTTCCTGGTGGCCTCGGTCGTCCTGATCGTGGCCCTGGTGCCGTACGGACCGCTGCTCGCCGTCATCACTCTGATGGCGGCGGCGGCATGGACCGGTCGCGAGCGCACCCCACCGCCCGCGACCGGCCCTGACGAGGCGCAGATCGGGCGTCTCCAGTCCCTCTACGAGGCGCTCGTCCCCTACTTCTCCGCGGCCGACGACCCGGCTCCCCTGTACGCCCACGGCGGCGACTGGGAGAAGGCGTTCGCCTCGTACGACTTCGACGACGACGGACGGATCTCCCGTCTGCTCGTCCACTACCCGGCGTACTTCACGGACGGCGAGGCGGACTCCCGTGCCCGCATCGAGCAGTTGCTGCACGCCAAGTCGGGCCGAGGCCGTGAGTACCACTTCGACTGGGACGAGGAGGGCAACGAACTCACCGTCACGGTCCTGCCGCCGCTGCCCACCGACATCGCCGCCCAGCGCTTCGTCACCGCGCCCGGCGAGACGGTCCTCGGATTCACCGATCCGGGCGACGTCCAGCGCACGCTTCCCCTCACCCACGGGGAGGAGCGGCGCGACGTCCCTCCGGTCGTCTGGCGCACGGGCGTCCGCTCGACCGAGCCGCACCTGCTGATCACCGGCGAACCGGGCGCCGGCACGACCACACTCCTGCGCTCCATCGCCTTGCAGGCCCTCCAGTACGGGGATGTCGTCGTCGTCGACGGCGGAGGCACCGGCGAGTACGCGTGTCTGACCGGGCGCGAGGGCGTCCTGGCCGTCGAGTGCTCGACGGGCGGGGCGCTGGCCAGTCTGGAGTGGGCGGCGCACGAGACCGAGCGGCGGCTGATCGCCGCGAACCGCGCACGGCAGTCCGGACACCCCGCCCCCGACGACATCAGGAACCCGCTGTGGATCCTGCTGGACCGGCCCGGCGCGCTCGGCCATCTGGCCGCCGCCGACGGACGCGAGGACCCGCTGTCCCTGCTCCAGATCCCGCTGCGGCACGGACGCGCGGCGGGCGTCACGGTCGTGGTCGCCGAGCATGTCGAGAACCTGGACTCCGTCGGGGAGGCGGTGCACCAGCACACCCGCGCGCGCGTGGTGCTCGGCGCCGTCCCGGCGGCTCAGCTCGAAGCGGTGCTGGGCGCTCCTCCGCACACCACCCCGACCCGGGACGTGCCGCCCGGCCGCGGCTACGCCCGCCTGGGCACCGGGCCCGTGCTGCGGCTCCAGGTCCCGGCCACGCCCGACCCCTACGACGAGGCCACGAGCGAGGCGCAGCGGCGGGCGGTCCTCGACCTGCTGCCGGAACGGACGACCCCGGGCGACGCGGCCGAAGCACCCCCGCCCGAGGTCGCCGGGATCGCCGGGGCCGTGGTGGCGGAGGGGTAGGGACTCCGCCCCGAGGTCCGCGTGAACAGGAGAGGGGCCGGAACCCGGACGGGTTCCGGCCCCTTCGCGTCACGCGACGAACGCCCGGTGCCGTCGGCGTACAGGAGGAATCCCGGACCCGGCCGGCCTCCGGCCGCGAACACCCGGGCCCGGCCGGCCTCGGGCCGTGAATACCCGGGCCCGTGCAGTGCATCACGGCCCAGGTCGGAGCCGGCCGGTGCATCACGGTCCGGGCCCCCGGCCCCTCCGGTGTCACGCCACGAACGTGCGGGGCGCGTCCTCTCCTCCGTTGACTCCCGTCTCGACCAGCCGGGCGGCCGCGGCCAGGCGGGCCGCCGCCTCGTCCGCCACCGCGCCGCCCACCGTGAACGGCAGCCGCACATAGCCCTCGAAGGCGCCGTCCACCCCGAACCGGGGCCCCGAGGGCACCCGTACGCCCACGCGCTCGCCGACCTCGGCCAGCCGCGACCCGGACAGACCGCCCGTACGCACCCACAGCGTCAGACCGCCGCGCGGCACGGTGAACTCCCACCGGGGCAGCTCCCTGCGCAGGGCCGCCACGAGGGCGTCACGGTTCTCGCGCGCCTGGCCCCGCCGGATGTCGACGGCCTGCTCCCAACCCCCCGTGCTGAGGAGCCAGTTCACGCCGAGCTGCTCCAGCACGGGCGTGCCGAGGTCGGCGTAGGCGCGCGCGGCGACCAGGCTGCGGATGACGTCGGGGGCGGCCCGCACCCAGCCGATCCGCATGCCCGCCCAGAACGCCTTGCTCGCCGAGCCCACGGTGATCACGGTCGAGCCGGCCGGGTCGAAGCCGCACACGGGGCGCGGCATCTCCAGCCCCTCGTCCAGGTGCAGCTCGCTCATCGTCTCGTCGACGACGAGCACCGTTCCGGCCGAGCGCGCCGCGTCCACGAGCCCGCGCCGCTGGTCCTCGCCGGCGAGCGCGCCGGTGGGATTGTGGAAGTCGGCGACGACGTACGCGAGGCGGGGCGCCGCGTCGCGCAGGACCTGGCGCCAGCGGTCCATGTCCCAGCCGGCCAGCCCCTCGGCCATCGCGACCGGCACCAGCCGGGCACCGGCCTCCCGCATCAGCTGGAGGATGTTGGCATAGGAAGGGGACTCCACGGCGATGCGCTCGCCGCGGCCCGCGAAGAGATGACAGATCGCGTCGATCGCGCCCATCGCGCCGGTGGTCACCATGATCTGCTCGGGCATGGTCGGGATACCGCGTGCCGTGTACCGCTCCGCGAGCATGGCGCGCAGCGCGGGAAGGCCGGCGGGGTAGTCGCCGTGCGTGTGCGCGTACGGCGGCAGTTCCTCCAGGGCGCCCTGGACGGCACGGGTCAGCCACGGCTCGGGCGCGGGCAGCGCCGCGCAGCCGAGGTCGATCATCGAGCCGAGGGTCTCGGGCGGCAGCGGCTCGAGACCACGTGCGGGCAGCGGATTGCCGGCGGGGACCGCGGTCCAGCTGCCCGCTCCGCGGCGCGACTCCAGGAACCCCTCCGCGCGCAGCGCCTCGTAGGCCGCGGCGACGGTCGTACGGCTGACGGACAGGGCCAGCGCCAGCTCCCGTTCGGCGGGCAGACGGGCGGCGACCGGCACCCGGCCTTCGAGCACGAGCAGCCGCACCCCGTCGGCGAGCGCGCGATACGCCGGCGGACGGCGGGTCCCCGGCCCGGCCGGCCGCTCCTGCTGCGAGTTGAGGAGCCGGGCCAGCTGGGCGGCCCCCACCGCCGAAGTCCACTGCGCCATGATTCCAGTCCACCTTCCCCGAATTGGCCATGGATGTAGCCACTTCTCACGCCACAGAGTGTCATGCGCCAGGCCACTTCCACCACTGAGGGGCATCCCGTGTCCACACCTTCCGAGTCCGCACCCGCCGGGGGTCCCGGTTCCGGGCGGCTTCCCCGCCGCCTCGTCCAGCTCTACATCGGGCTCGCCGTGTACGGCGCGAGCGCGGCGTTCATGGTGGAGGCGGGCTTCGGCCTGGAGCCGTGGGGCGTCCTGCACCAGGGCCTCGCCGAGCGGACCGGCCTGACGATCGGTGTCGTGTCGATCATCGTGGGGGCGGCGGTGCTGCTCCTGTGGATCCCGCTGCGCCAGCGGCCCGGCCTCGGCACCGTCTCCAACGTGTTCGTGGTCGGCCTCGCCATGGACGGCACGCTCGCGCTGGTCCCCGACGTCCACTCCCTGGCCGTGCGGATTCCGCTGCTGGTGGCGGGCGTGGTGCTGAACGGCGTGGCCACGGGTCTGTACATCTCGGCCAGCTTCGGCCCGGGGCCCCGCGACGGTCTGATGACGGGACTGCACCGGCGTACGGGCCGCTCGGTCCGTCTCGTGCGCACCGTCCTCGAAGTGGCCGTCGTCGTGACCGGCTTCGCGCTCGGCGGCACGGTCGGGATCGGCACGGTGCTCTACGCCGTCGCCATCGGCCCGCTGGCCCAGTTCTTCCTGCGGGTGTTCGCCGCCCGTCCGGAACCGGCCGTCAGCGCCGTTGTCGCCCCGGGTCAACCCGAGCACGCCATACTGCCCGGGTGAGTACGCGCACCCTTCACCCCTACCTCGACCACCCCGGCCCGATCCCCTTCGCGCACCGCGGCGGGTCGGCGGACGGCCTGGAGAACACCCTGGCGCAGTTCCGGCGGGCGGTGGACGCCGGATACCGCTACATCGAGACCGACGTGCACGCCACGGCGGACGGCAGGCTGGTCGCCTTCCACGACACGACCCTGGACCGGGTGACCGACGGCGCGGGCAGGATCGCCGACCTTCCCTGGGAGGACGTGCGCCAGGCGCGCGTGGCGGGCGAGGAGCCCGTCCCCCTCTTCGAGGAACTGCTCGAGGAACTCCCCGACGTGCGCTGGAACATCGACGTCAAGGCCGAGCCGGCCCTTCTGCCGCTGCTCGACCTGATCGGCCGCACGGACGCCTGGGACCGGATCTGCGTCGGCTCGTTCTCGGAGGCCCGCGTGACCCGGGCGCAGCATCTCGCCGGTCCGCGCCTCGCGACCTCGTTCGGTACCCGGGGGGTGCTCAACCTGCGGCTGCGCTCCTGGGGCGTGCCGGCCGCGGTGCGCCGCTCCGCGGTCGCGGCCCAGGTTCCGGAGACCCAGTCGGGTGTGCCGGTCGTCGACCGCCGCTTCGTGCGGGCCGCCCACGCGCGCGGGCTCCAGGTCCACGTGTGGACCGTGAACGAATCGGAACGCATGCACCGGCTCCTGGACCTGGGAGTCGATGGCATCATGACCGATCACATCGACACACTGCGCAAGGTCCTGGAAGACCGGGGCACCTGGTTCTGAGCCTCCTCGCGCGGTCCGTTCACGGGGAAGCGAGGCACGGGTGAGCACGGACACCGTGCGGGCGGGGGCGGCCGACGAGGCCGCGGAGCGCCGGCGAGAACAGCGCGGCTGGTACTTCTACGACTGGGCCTGCTCCGTCTATTCGACGAGCGTGCTCACCGTGTTCCTCGGCCCCTATCTGACGGCGGTGGGCAAGCACGCGGCGGACGCGGACGGGTTCGTCCATCCGCTGGGGATACCGCTGCGCGCCGGTTCCTTCTTCGCGTACGCGGTCTCCGCCTCGGTCATCCTCTCCATCGTCGTGATGCCGATGGCGGGCGCCGCCGCCGACCGCAGCGGCCGCAAGAAGCCGCTGCTCGCGGCCGCGGCCTATCTGGGCGCGGCGGCCACCACTGGCATGTTCTTCCTCGACGGCGACCGCTATCTGCTGGGCGGGCTGCTCCTGATCGTCGCGAACGCCTCGCTGGCCGTCTCGATGGTCCTGTACAACTCCTACCTCCCGCAGATCGCCCCGCCGGAGGAGCGCGACGCGGTCTCCTCCAAGGGCTGGGCCTTCGGGTACGCGGCGGGCTCGCTGGTGCTGGTGGGGAACCTGGTCCTGTTCACCGCCCATGACAGTTTCGGCGTCTCCGAGTCGACCGCCGTGCGCATCTGCCTGGCCTCGGCGGGTGTCTGGTGGGGCGCCTTCACGCTCGTACCGCTGAAGCGGCTGCGCGACCGCCGGGCGCCCGCGGCCTCCGCCGGACAGGCGTCCGCGCACGGATGGCGGCAACTGGCCGCCACGGTGCGGGACATGCGCCGCCAGCCCCTCACGCTCTCGTTCCTGCTCGCCTACCTCATCTACAACGACGGCATCCAGACGGTCATCTCGCAGGCCTCGGTCTACGGCTCCGAGGAGCTGGGCCTCAGCCAGTCGACCCTGATCACCGCCGTACTCCTGGTCCAGGTGCTCGCGGTCGGGGGCGCACTGGGCATGGGCCGGCTGGCTCGTACCCACGGCGCCAAACGCACCATTCTCGGCTCACTCGTCGCCTGGACGCTGACCCTCGCCGCCGGGTTCTTCCTGCCCGCGGGCGAGCCCGTGTGGTTCTTCGTCCTGGCCTGCTGCATCGGGCTGGTCCTCGGAGGCAGTCAGGCGCTGTCGCGGTCGCTGTTCTCGCACCTCGTGCCGAGCGGCAAGGAGGCCGAGTACTTCTCCGCCTACGAGATGAGCGACCGCGGGATGAGCTGGCTCGGCCCGCTGCTGTTCGGCCTGACCTACCAGCTGACGGGAAGCTACCGGGACGCGATCATCTCGCTCGTGGTCTTCTTCGTCATCGGCTTCGTCCTGCTCGCGCGCGTTCCGGTGCGCCGGGCGGTGCGGGACGCGGGCAATCCCGTACCCGAGATGATTTAGCGTCCGGGGCCAAAGAGCGGTAGTGTACGCGTTTGGCCTGCCTGCCGTACCGTTACTGCGCGTCAATGATACTGAAGCGTTGGGTGACATCTGATGCCAGATGTGACAAAGCGGGCGACGGTGGGTACAACAAGGGGCGGCTACGACGGCGACGCATGACCCACAACGGGAATCTTTACCGCCGACCGGACGTTGACCGGATGACGACGACAGCGACACCTGTCCTGTGGGCGACAAGCCCGGGAGGCACGATTCATGAGTGAGCGAGCTCTTCGCGGCACACGCCTCGTAGTGACCAGCTATGAGACGGACCGCGGCATCGACCTGGCCCCGCGCCAGGCCGTGGAGTACGCATGCGAGAAGGGGCACCGGTTTGAGATGCCCTTCTCGGTGGAGGCCGAAATTCCGCCGGAGTGGGAGTGCAAGGTCTGCGGGGCCCAGGCACTTCTCGTCGACGGCGACGGCCCTGAGGAAAAGAAGGCGAAGCCCGCGCGCACGCACTGGGACATGCTGATGGAGCGGCGCACTCGCGAGGAGCTCGAAGAGGTCCTCGAGGAGCGTCTGGCCGTTCTTCGCTCCGGCGCGATGAACATCGCGGTGCATCCGCGGGACAGCCGCAAGTCCGCCTGACCCCTTACGGGGTCGAGCGGCATACACCGCACGCCGAGACCGCGGGCACCGTACATCAGGTACGGGGCCCGCGGTCTCGTGCGTTCCGGTGCACCCGCATGAGGGCGACGCGGGTGAAGACCGTGAGGTGGACCCCTGTGAACGCGAATCCGCCGGATCCCGGACCGCGTCACGGTCCGGGATCCGGCGGAACGACTGCCGCGGCGGGACGCCCTAGCGGTTAAGGGGCGGATAGTGGCCTCCGGGCTCGCTCGGGGTCTCGTCCCTGATGACCTCGCCCTGGACCACCTTGCCGTCGGGACGGTGCATACGGGCCTGCTGGAAGGCGTCGCCGACGGAACCGGGGGTGGCCAGCCGCACCTTGCGCTCGAAGGCGCCCTGCGCGGAGCGGCTGACGATCTTCTGGACCGGCGGGACCAGCAGGAGCAGGCCGATCGCGTCGGAGATCAGCCCCGGGATCATCAGGAGCAGACCGCCGAGCATCGTCAGGCCGTTGCCCCGACCGCTCTCGCCCGGGGCGGCCGCACCGCCCTGCGCCTGCTGGAGCGTCTGGCTCAGATTCCGGAAGGCGCGCCGGCCGGCCCGCTTGATGACCACGGCGCCGAGGACGAACCCGGCGACCAGCAGCAGGAACACCGTGAAGCCGCTCGTGGCCCGCGCGACGAGCGTCAGCAGCCAGATCTCCAGCACCAGCCACACGGCGACACCGAGCGGCAGGAAGGTGCGCAACCGCGAGCGCCGCGGGCGGGAGGATGTGGGGGTGGGAACGCCTGTCGTCATGCTCCCAGTGTGCCTGGGCGCACCTCAATTCGGGATAAGCGGACGCTCAATCCGCGTGGGGGCCGTCGGCCCCGCCGTGCGGACACCGCTCGCGGCCCACACAGCAGTACGGGCCCATCGGTCCCTCCTGTCGCCAGGAGGGGCCGGTGGGCCCGCACGATGTCGCGATGACGTCAGGACGACCGCTTGCGGCGGGCGGTGAACTTGCCGACCCGCTCGCCCACACCCCACGTGGTGACGCGCCACAGCGCCTCCACGAGGATGTCGCGGCTCATCTTGGAGTCGCCCAGTTCGCGTTCCACGAAGGTGATCGGGACCTCGACGACGTGGTAGCCGGCCTTCACCGCGCGACGGGCGAGGTCGACCTGGAAGCAGTAGCCCTGAGAGGCGACCTCGCTGAGGCCGAGGCCTTCGAGGGTCTCGCGGCGGAAGGCGCGGTAGCCGCCGGTCACGTCCCGGATCGGTACGTCGAGCAGGACGCGGGAGTAGAGGCTGCCTCCGCGCGAGATGAACTCGCGGGACTTGGGCCAGTTCACCACGCGGCCGCCCGGAACCCAGCGCGAGCCGAGGACGAGGTCGGCGCCCTTGAGCGCGGTCAGCAGGCGGGGAAGCTCCTCCGGCTGGTGCGAGCCGTCGGCGTCCATCTCGACGAGGACGCCGTAGCCGTTGTCCAGACCCCAGCGGAACCCGGCGAGGTAGGCGGCGCCGAGCCCTTCCTTGCCCTTGCGGTGCAGGACCTGGACGTTCTCGTCCTCGGCGGCCAGCTCGTCCGCGAGCTTGCCCGTCCCGTCGGGGCTGTTGTCGTCCGCCACCAGCACGTGCGCCTCGGGCACGGCGGATCGCACCCGGCCGACGATCTTCTTGATGTTCTCCGCCTCGTTGTAGGTCGGAATGATCACCAAGGCCGTGCCGAGCGGGCCGAACCGCCTCCCCTGGGCTTCCGCCGCGAGGGTCCCGTCGCCGTCGTTCACTGCTGCCCCTTCGTATCCGTACGCAGAGGTCCACCATAGTGCGCCCGGCCTGCGTCGCCGCGTCGCGGGGCCCCTACGGGGGTGTCGATTCGCCAAGAGAGGGGTAAGAGCGGACGCGCGGGACCGGACATCGCGTCCCGCGGTGTGCTGCGGATCGGGGCCCGGCGCCCTTCGGGCCGACCTGGGACCCGCTGGCTGCGGGTCGACCGAAAGCCGTTGTCTACTGAACGTCCGGGCCCCACCCGGGTCGCACCTGCCGACGTGTCGGAACGTTCCCTCGCCTCGTGGCGCCGGCGCTGGGCCTGGCTCTCCAGTGGCCGGTGCGCCGGTGCGGCGCACCACCCCTGACCCAGCGGCGCCTCGAGGCCGTCGGAAGTTCCCCGGTCGGCCGTCCGGTGGTGGACGGGCAGAACCTACCCGCCCCCTGCGGCAGGCTGTCAACACTGGCTTGATCTGCGCCTTTCCCGGGAAACCCCAGGTCAGAGCCGAGGATGCGCAGGTGGAACCTCGGGGTGCCGGGCCCCGGAAGCGCACCCGGCACCCCGGGACATCACTCGTTAGGCCGTACGAATACCGTGCGCCCGCCGACCACGGTGCGCAGGCAGACGGGCAGGTCGCCGCCGGGAGTCAGATCGGGCAGTCCCGGAGTGCCGGAGCGGGGGTCGGTCGACCAGCGCGCGACCCGGTCGTCGGGGGCCTGGACGACGAGGTGGCCGGTGCGCCACACCGCGTAGTCCGCGGGCGCGCCCGGCACCAGGACACCCGCGTCGTCGCGGCCGACGGCCCGCCAGCCGCCCCGGGTGTGGGCGGTGAAGGCCGCCCGCACGGACACGCGATGACCGGGCGTGCGGTGGAAGGCCGCCGCGCGCACCGTGCCCCACGGGTCGAGCGGGGTCACCGGGCTGTCGGAGCCGAAGGCCAGGGGCACGCCGGCGCGCAGCAGGGCGGCGAACGGGTTGAGAGTGCGGGCCCGGTCGGTGCCGAGCCGCTGGGCGTACATGCCGTCCTCGCCGCCCCACAGGGCGTCGAAGGCGGGCTGTACGGAAGCGGTGAGGCCGAGCTCGGCGAAGCCCGCGACGGTCTCCGGGGTGAGCATCTCGGCGTGCTCGACGCGGTGCCGGGCGGCGCGTACGCGGGCGAGGCCGACCTTCTCTGCGGCGGCGCGGACACCCGCGACCACGGAGGCCACCGCGGCGTCCCCGATCGCGTGGAAGCCCGCCTGGAGGCCCGCCTCGGTGCAGGCCACCACGTGCTCGGCGACGGCGTCCGCGTCGAGGTGGACGATTCCCGTGTGGTCCGCGTCCTGGTAGGGCTCGTGGAGACAGGCGGTGTGCGAGCCGAGGGAGCCGTCGACGAACAGGTCGCCGGCGGCGCCGACGGCTCCGAGGGCCCGTGCCTTCTCGACGTCGCGGTCGGCCCAGTAGCCGACGACGCGCGGTCCCGGCTCCTCCGCGGCGAGCCGCAGCAGGCCGGTGAAGTCGTCCTCGGAGGAGATCTCGGGGCCCGCGCACTCGTGCACGGAGCCGATGCCGAGCGAGGCGGCGTGGGCGAGCGCGGCGCGCTGGGCCTCGGTGCGCTGCTCCGCTCCGACGGCGCCGAGGGCGGCGGCGCGCACGGCGTGGTGGGCGTCGCGGGTCAGGGGGCCGTCGGCCGCGTACCCGGCGAGCGCGGTGACACCGGGGACCAGGTCGAGGAGCGCGGTGGTGGCCACGGCGGAGTGGACGTCGATGCGGGAGAGGTAGAGCGGGCGTCCGCCGGTCGCGGCGTCGAGCTCGGTGCGGGCCGGGGGCCGGCCGCCGGGCCAGCGGGCCGCGTCCCAGCCGTGGCCGAGGAGGACCCGGTCGCCGGGACGGCCTGCGGCGAAGTCGCGCACGAGGGCGAGGGCCGCTTCGAGGGTCGGCGCGCCGGACAGGTCGAGGCCGGTGAGCGCGAGCCCGGTGGCGGTGGTGTGCACGTGCGCGTCGGTGAACGCCGGGGTGACGAGGGCGCCTTCGAGGTCGACGACCTCGTCGACGCCGTCGGCGAAGGCGTCGGCGGCGCCTTCCGAGCCGACCCAGGCGACCTGGCCGCGTTCCACGACCATGGCGGTGGCGAAGGGGTCGGCGGGACTGTGGACTTCTCCACCGCGCAGCAGCACGGTGTCCGACGGGGCGGTGCTCTCACTCATGGGAACAGTCTCGCGCCTGCCGACGTCCGGTCGTCGCCCGGGTGGGGCCGACACGGCGCGGCGGGCGGACCGGCCCGCCCGATCGGGTGCCCGCGCTCCGGCGGGTTCGCCGGAGCGAACTCCTCAGATGCGGGGCGGACGGGACTCGTACGGTGTCGACAGGACGACCGTGGTGCGCGTGGACACGCCCGCGAGCGCCCGCAACCGGCCGAGGAGTTCCTCCAGTTCGTGCGGGGTCGAGACACGCACCTTGAGGATGTAGTTCTCGTCGCCCGCGACGCTGTGGCACGCCTCGATCTCCGGTACGCCGGCGAGGCGTTCGGCGATGTCGTCGGGGGCGCTCGGGTCGAACGGCTTCACCGAGATGAAGGCGGTAAGGGGCAGCCCGACGGCCTCCGGGTCGACGACCGCGGCGTAACCCCGGATGACGCCGCGCTGTTCGAGGCGGCGCACCCGCTGGTGCACGGCGGACGTGGACAGGCCCGTGGCCTTGCCCAGGTCGGTGTAACTCATCCGCCCGTCTGCGACGAGCAGCTGCACGATCTGTCGGTCCAGCTCCTCCATGGCGCAAGAACCTACAGGGCCGCCGACACCGCCGGATACCTCAGCGGTGCAGGTCATAACCGCTTTGTGATGTGGCATGGTCGCGGTGACCCGTCCGTCGGCCCCCGGTTTTCCGCCAGGTGGGCACCTGCGGGCGGCATGTGACGAAGGACACATGAATGCAACCGGGTCCGCCGGGTTCGCGTGATTACCGCGGAGACGGGACGGGAAGTGCTTGCTGTGGTCGAGGTCGCAGCGCCTTGTCGGCCCACCCGAGGGGGAGAATCCCATGCAGAGTCTTAAGCGCCCTGGTCGTACCGCGCCCAAGCGGCAGCAGGCCGTTCTCGAACCCGAGCCGGAGGGTGTCGAATCCGACGCCCTGGACGGCGAGGAGTTCGACGCGTACGACACTTTCGAGATGTACCGGGTCATCTGCCCGGACTGCGCGCAGCCCATCGCGCTGCTGGCGGACGAGGAGTTCCTGCCGGAGCACGCCCTGTGCGCCTCCCCGTGGAACCCGTTCGGACTCACCGTCTGTTCGGGCACGGGCCGCGCGGCCGCCGAGGCGCCCTCCGCGGACGACACCGCGGAGCCCCAGCAGCAGGACACCGCCCTCCTGTTGACGCTCCCTCAGGGACTGAACTGGCGCACACAGCCGTTCTCCCACGTGGGCGGTCCCGGCTCGGTCCCCATGCGGGTCTCGGAGTTGCGGCGCGCGGCCTGACGGCCCGGCGCGTCGAGCGGGTCGGGCCCGCTTCGTCCCCGTAACCGCCCCGCACCACGGCCCGCGGACCGCCGTGGTGCGGGAGCAGTGCGTCCGGGTCCGGGAGCACGGTGTACGCGCCCGGTCGACCACGCGTCTCAATACGCCTGAACGCAGCGGCAGTTCGCTCACCGCCACGTTCGGACGGACGCCGAGGCCGACGATCACCGGGGGCCCGAGGCTCGCAGGGGTTCCGTCATGGACACACGCCCGATTCCGTGGGCGGGTGACCTGTCCGCCCGCCCGCACGTTGCCCCGGTATGAGCCCCACACCTTCCGCGACCGGGCACAGGCGCCGGATCCTCGTACCGGCTCCGGCGGTTCACTGGGTACCGCCGCCACCGCCGGCCCCGCCCGCCCAGGACCCGCCCATCTACCGCGCCCTGATGCGCGCCTGGGCGGACCGCGGGCGGACCCTGCCGGGGCACCACGACCCCGAGTGGGCGCGTCTGGCGGCGCCTTCGGTGATGTACGGGTACGCGCAGTTGGGCGGCGCGCTCACGGAACCGCGTACGGAGGAACGCTTCGCCCCGGGCCGGGCCCCGCACGGCGACGGGCGCTTCGGCGCGTCCCGGGATCCGCGGAACGAGTTCGGGATCGGCGCGGACCCGCTCGGCGACCTCAGCGCTCCTCGGGACCCACGAGGTGCCGCGCGATGACCATGCGCTGGATCTGATTGGTGCCCTCGACGATCTGGAGCACCTTGGCCTCGCGGAGGTACCGCTCGGCCGGGAAGTCGGCGGTGTACCCGTAGCCGCCCAGGATCTGGGCGGCGTCCGTGGTGACCTTCATGGCCCCGTCCGTGCACAGGAGTTTGGCCATGGCCGCCTGCCGGGAGAAGGGCCGGCCCGCGTCGCGCAGCCGGGCGGCGGCCAGACAGAGCGCCCGGCCGGCCTCGATCCGGGTGGCCATGTCCGCGAGCATGAAGCGCAGTCCCTGGAAGTCCGCGATCCGCCGCCCGAACTGGCGCCGTCCGGTGGCGTACGCGACGGCCTCGTCCAGCGCGGCCTGGGCCAGACCCGTGGCGCAGGCCGCGATCCCGAGGCGCCCCGAGTCCAGAGCCGACAGTGCGGTCTCGAAGCCCCGGCCCTCTCCGCCGAGCAGGCGGTCGCCTGCGACCCGTACGCCGTCGAAGTGGACCTGGGCGGTCGGCGAGCCCTTCATGCCCATCTTCCGCTCGGGCGGCGAGGCGCTCAGCCCCTCCGCGTCCCCGGGCACCAGGAAGGCCGTGATGCCGTGGGCGCCCTCGGCGCCCGTCCTGGCGAACACCGTGTAGAAGTCGGCCACCCCGCCGTGCGTGGTCCACGCCTTGGTGCCGGTGACGATCCAGTCGTCACCCCGCCGTTCCGCCCTCGTCCGCAACGAGGCGGCGTCGGAGCCCGAGGACGGCTCGGAGAGGCAGTACCCGCCGAGCAGACCGCCGCCGAGCATGGCGGGCAGATGCGTGGCCCGCTGCTCCTCGGTCCCCGTGTGCGCCAGCGCGTGGCAGGCCAGGGTGTGGACGCTGACGCCGAGGCCGACGGTGAGGCGGGCCATGGCCAGCTCTTCGAGGACCTGGAGGTAGACCTCGTACGGCTGGCCGCCGCCACCGTGGGCGGGGTCGTAGGGCAGACCCAGCAGTCCGGACTCCGAGAGCAGGACGAAGAGTTCGCGCGGAAAGCGCCCGGCGTCCTCCTCCTCGGCCGCCCTGGGCGCGATCTCGCGCCGGGCCAGGTCACGGACGAGCGCGATCAGGTCCCGGGCCTCGTCACTGGGCAGCTGACGGTCCACCGGTCGCACGGCGCGATCGGGCACGGTGGCGCTCCTCACTGGTCGGCCACGGTGGCGAACGCCCGCCAGGGGACGGCGCCGCCGGTCTCACCCGGCCCCGCCGATGCTCCCGGTCCAGGTCGCGGAACCCGGCGGACACGTCACGTGGCGCCGGGAGTACGCCCGAACGGAGGCACCCCGCGCCGGATGACGGGCGGTCACCGGCGGGGCGCGGTCCCGGTCACGTCCGCGAGCCGAGGGACCGGGCAGCTGGTCTGAACCATTGACAGTATGGTCCAGTCCTCATACGGTGCGATCAGTCGTCCCGCCGGGCGTCGGGCGGGGCCGCGTAGGACGGGTCGATCTCCTCGACGGCGCGCATCGCACCCCCCAGCATCTTCACGAGCAGTTCGCGCATCGTGTCGCGCGGCAGGGCGGGACGGTCGATCCAGTCGAGGGTGGCGCCCTCCACGCTGTGCAGCCAGCCGAGAAGGGCGACGCGCGGCAGCGGTCCGACCCTGCGCCGGCCGTACGCTCCCTCGGCGATCGTCGCGACGATCGCCTCGCGCACGCCTTCGCGTATCGCCTGCACCTCGGCGTCGAAGCCGACGCCGCCGGCGATGATCGTGCGATAGGCGGCCTGGTTGTGCTCGGCGTAGCGGAGATAGCCGTCGATCGTGCGATGGACGCGCTCCACCCCGGGCAGCTCCAGACCGTCGGCGGCCCGCGAGACCAGGTCAGCGACGGAGTCCTCGACGATGGCGAGGTAGTAGCCGCGCTTGGACTTGAAGTAGTAGTAGATCAGCCCCTTGGCGACATGCGCCTGCCGCGCGATGTCGTCCATCGACAGCGCGTCGTACGAGGTGTCGGCGAACAACTTCCGCCCGATGGCGATGAGTTCGGCGCGGCGCGCCAATGAACGGTCGGTGCCCCGCGCCCGGGGACGGTCGACCTCGCGTTGTTGACTATTATTCAATTCCGGCCCTGGTCTCCAACTGCCGACGGACAAGCGCAGTATGGCAGAACCGTGCCGACCGTCATCCGGGGGCGATCCGCGCCCGGGCGGTCCCGGCCGGCGCCGGGGAACGGCCTGGAGACGCCGGGGAACGGTCTAGAGCAGACCGAGCTGTGTCACCAGCATCGCCACGACCACCACGAAGATCCAGCCCAGGACGTGTTCGAGGATCTTCGGGCCGTCGCCCCCTGGGCCTCCGGTGCGGTCACGGAGACGGGCGGCGGTGGCGGAACTCGCGGTCATGGCATCTCGCTGACGTAGTGGTGCGGTGGCGTCCCCCCGCCTGCCGTCGGCTCCCCACCGACCCGACCACCTTGCCACCGGAGCCGTGGGCGACGGTAGAGACCCCGGTCACGTCCGCGATCCGGCGGGTGCCGGAGCCCCGTGCGGCGCGCCGGGCACGCGTCCCGTGTGCCGATCGTCACAGGGTCACGGCCGGCCGGATGCTCCCCTCGGGAAGCCCCGGCCGTCCCGGTGGCCCACAGCCGACGACCCGAAACCTGCGACCCCCGACCCGCGGAAGCCCGACCTGCGGGTGCCCGGCCTGCGGGAGCGCGGCCTGCGGGAGCCCGGCCTGCGAAGGTCCGACCCGCGGGAAGCCGGCCCTGCGGAAGACCGGTCCGCAGGAGCCCGGCCCGCGGAGGACCGGCCCGCACGAACCCGACCCGCGACGGCCCGACCCGAGCAGAACCGGCCCGCAGGAGCCGGGACCGCGGAGGCCCGACGCGGAAGACGGGCCCCGAGGGTCCGGCCTACGGAGAACCGGCCCGCACGAACCCACCCGCGAAGGCCCGACCCGCAGAGAACCGGCCCGCACCAACCCGACCCGCGACGGCCCGGGGTCGGGCCTCACCTCACCGGACGCCCACCGCCGCGAGCGCCTTGCGCTGGCGGGCCGACGGGTGCGCCGGGAAGTACAGGTAGCAGACGCCGCCGGTGCCGGAGACGACCTTCCCCGAGGCGTTGTAGCGCTTGGTCCGCAGCCAGATGTTCTCCCACTCGGCGCGCTTGTAGACCCTGCGCACCGCGTCGTCGCCGGGCGACGCCGGGTCGTTGGCGATCACGTCGCCGTCCGCGGTGAACCCTATGACCGTCATGAGATGGCCCGAGGTGCCGTAACCCGCGCCCGTCAGCTCGGTCTTGAGGAACGACTGGGACGTTATGGCCGGGATGCCCGCGGCGATCAGCGTCTCCAGGTCGGTCAGCGAGCCGAGCCGGGTCACCACACCCTGGAGGTCCTTGTACGTGGCCGCGTAGGCGGCGTTGAAGGGCCAGTTGCCGCAGCCCGCGTACTGGTAGTCGTAGGTGGAGCGGGCGGCGAGACACACCTGCGGGTCGGCGTACGCCGGGTCGACCCAGGCGAGCTGCTCCGCGGTGGGCCTGCGCCCCCAGTACTCGATGATCATCTGCGAGGAGGTGGGGCTGCACCAGGCCTCGCCGCCGTTGTCGTACTCCGGGTACTGGCCGGCGTGGATCTCCTGCGAGTAGCGCGGGACGTTCAGCTCCTGGGCGAGGCCCGGGGCGGAGGCGGGGACGGTGAAGCGGTCCGGGATGTCGGAGCCCATCGCGCCCAGCCGCCACACCGTGGGCGTGGTCCTGGTGCCCGGGGTGCGGTAGAGCGTCAGCCGCAGCCGGTAGGAGACCAGGCGCAGGCCCGAAGCGGCGTCGTCGACGGAGAAGGTGTCCGTCCAGATCGTGCTGCGGCCGTCGGTCTGGCCGTCCACCGAGGTGCGCCGGATGTCCTGGTCGCCGGAGGCCCAGCGGCCCATCACGTACCAGGGCGTGGCCGTGCCGTCGGAGTAGGTGCCGGTCAGCTCGACCTGGAGCCAGCTGCCGGCCGGGGTGTGCGCGTTCCAGGAGGCGATGACCTCCGTGGCGGGAACCGCGAGCCGGTGGACCGGCGAGGTCCAGGTCGCGTACTCCCAGGTGGCCGTCCTGCCGGTGTGCGGGTCGGTGTAGTCCGTCGTGCCGGCCGGCGCCACGATCACCAGGCCGGGGCGGACACCCGGAACGGCCCGCGTTCCCTGCGCGCCGCCCGACCGCCAGTCGCTGTACGAGGTCCAGGCACGGTTGTCGACGAGACCGCCGGGCGCTCTGGTCCGGCGCGCCGCGGCGGCGGCCGGCGGCCCCGCGGCTCCCACCGCCGCCGCGGCGGCGACCGCGGCGGCCAGAACGATTCTGCGGGACGGCTGTTCGGCTCTGCTCATGGGTGGAGAACCCCCAGGGGTGTCCGTGACGGGCGGGCCCAATGCTCTGTCGTGCGCCAACTATGGACGCCGGAGGGCGACTTCTGCCAGCACTTCGGGCCGTGCCGCGCCCACCAATATTGGTCGGGACCACTGGCATGACCTGGGACGCCCCGGTCCCGGCGGGCACCGGGGCCGGGGCGTCCGGGTGATCAGACGAGGTCCATGGCGGCGACCTCGTCGGGACGGCCGTAGCTGACGGGACCCTGGAAGCGGCGGCGCGCGGTGGCGAACCACCACACCGTCGCGACGACCAGCACCACGGCCAGGGCGATCGAGGCGTAGTTGAAGTTGTCCCCGGTGATGGGCGAGACCTGGGGCAGCATGAAGAGCACGCTGCTGACGACGATCCAGGTCACGGCCACCCAGCCGACGGGCTTGCTCCAGCGGCCCAGGTTCCAGGGGCCGGGCTGGAAGTCGTCGCCGAGCCGCAGCCGCAGGAAGACCGGCACGGCGTAGGCGAGGAAGAGTCCGACGACGTTGACGCTGACGATGGCCGTGAAGGCGGTGTGCGACCACCATCCGGGCAGCACGAGGGCCAGGGAGCAGGCGACCGCCAGCCAGACGGCCTTGACGGGGGTACGGGTGCGCGGCGAGACGGAGTGCCACCAGCGCGAGCCCGGCATGGCGCCGTCCCGCGAGAAGGCGAAGATCTGCCGGGTGTTGCTGGTCAGGTTGGCCAGCCCGCAGAAGAGCATGGACCCGATCACGATGAGCAGGATGAACTTAGCCATGGTCATGCCAAGTCCGTCGATGAGGATCTGCACGGGCGGCGCCGAGGAGCTCGCGACCCGGTCGTAATCATGAATGCTGTACACAAGGGCGAGCATGAGGATGAGCCCGGTGATCGCCGAATAGCCGATCGAACGGGTGATCCCCTTCGGCGCGTTGACCGTGGCCCGCACCGTTTCCTCGGACATGTGGAAGCTGCCGTCGAAGCCCGTGAAGGTCCAGCTCGTGACGAGCAGGCCGAGCATCCCTCCGTAAATCCCGTTCGTGAAGCCGGTGTTGTTCGCGAAATGCGTGACGAACGAGGCCGACTGGTGGTCGTCCGGCATCACGATGAGTGTTCCCACGATCACCACGAGCCCGATCAGCAGCCACCACACGGAGATCCGGTTCAGCACGGCGACCAGCTGGACGGTGTAGGTATTGGCCAAACCCTGGAGCACGATGATCAGCGCCGTGATCAGGACCGTCTGCTCGGCCGTCGGCCGGTACGAGTCCCACTGAAGGGCCACGTAGGCCTGGATGAAGGTGGCGGCCGCGTATCCGGTGGCGGCCGTGCCGCCCACCTGACCCACGAAATTCAGCCAGCCCGTGTACCAGGACCAGGCACCCTTGTGCCGCTTGGCGAGCTTGCCCGCGGAGAAATACAGGGCGCCGCTGGTCGGATAGGCGGAGGCGACCTCGGCCATCGCGGCACCGATGAAGAGCACCATCACCGAGACGCCGATCCAGCCGAACACGAGAATGCGCGGGCCGCCCGCGTTCATTCCGAACCCGAAGGACGAGAAGATACCGGAAATGATATTGATGATGGTGAAGGAGATGGCGAAATTATCGAACGCCTGGAATCGACGGGTGAGTTTTCTCGGATATCCCATCGCATGAAGCGTCGCGTCGTCGTCGAAGGCGACGGAATCCTTTCCGGGGCCGTTTCTCAGGCCCGGGGCCGATATTCGCTCTGACACGGCTGACCTTTCTCTCGGGGGTGGTTCGGGACGTCGGGCGGGGAGGACCGGCGGTCAGCCGGCCCCCGGTACGGGCAGGCCGCAGGCGCGGCGGGCGCGGGAGAGCTGCTCCTCGGGTTCGCCGAACACGCTCCACGGCATCCGGCAGGCGTAGGGCCCCATGGCCATCAGCACCGCCCGGGCCTCGAACTCGCGCTGCGCCATGAAGAGCGCGTGCGCCAGGTACGCCAGGTCGAGCACGGGCGTGAAGCGGTATCCGGAGACCTCGGGCAGCCAGTTCTGGTAGATCGCGAGCGCCGTGGAACGCCACTGCGGCTGCTCCCAGGTGCGGTCGACCAGCAGTTGCGTGGGGTTGTAGCTCTCCACCAGGGCCACCAGCGGCAGCATCCGCAACGGGGAGGAGGCGGGGGCCCGCTGACTCAGGAAGGCGGCGACGTCCCAGGCGGCGTTCACGGAACCGCCGTACCGCGTGAAGAAGAACGCAAGGAACCGGTGATGACCCTCGCGGTTCCAGGGGTCGAGGCGCAGGACGTGCGAGAACAGGCGCCAGGGGCCCGGGGGCTGGGTCAGCAGCCCCTGCGGGGCGGCGTCACGCAGGTCGTGCAGCCGGGCCATGGACAGCCGCGCGACCCAGGGCGTGGGATCCGCCCGGTCCATCAGCGCGGCGCGGTCGCAGGCGGTGAGCGCGATGCGCTCCAGCGCCTCGGCCCGGTCGTCCTTGGCGTCGGCCGCGCGCAACGCCCGCAGCACGGCCACGCGGGCCCACATCAGGGCCGCCTCGGGCGTCCGTTCCTCGGCCAGCCAGCGTTCGGCGAGGTCGGAGTCGGCGGCCTCGGAGGCGAGCACGAGCGAACGATGGGCCCGTAATCCAAAGTCGGAGCGGGTCTCCGCGAGAGCTTCGTGGGCGCTCCGATAGCGGCCGGCTCTGACATCCACGCAGACGCTCGCGAGGGTGCGGTCGTCGGCCGCCGGATGCCACACGTACTGCCCCTCGAATAAACCCGCGGCCATCTTCCCCTGTCCATCCCCGTTTGATCCTCGCCGTTCCGCAACAGGAACCCTACTCAGCATCACCGAGTACCGGAACGCCCTATCCGAAATACCTGGTTCCGCGGGGTCGGGAATTTTCCGGACGGAACCTCCGAAGGTCTTGAGGATTGTTCAATGAATAGTTCAACGCGGCACCATCCTGAACCCGTGAGTCCGCTGTGGACCCCGCCTCGATAGAATGTTCGCCAGGACTGTGCCCCCCTCGCGCCTCACCCCGGGAATCCCCATTCACGACCTCGCCTCGCGGCTGCTCCGGCTGCCGCCCTCCTGCGGGCCCGTCCGCCTGATCGGGGTGGACGGCCACGCCGGCTCCGGAAAGACCACGTTCGCCGGGCGACTGGCGACGGCACTGGGCGGCGCCCCCGTACTGCACCTCGACGACATCGCCACCCACGAGGAGCTCTTCGGCTGGACCGGGCGCCTGCTGAGCTCGGTGATCGAGCCGCTGGAGCGCGGCGAGACCGCCCGCTACGCCCCCTACGACTGGACCGCCCGGGAGTTCGGGCCGGTCCGCGAGCTGCCGGCCGCACCCGTGGTGATCGTCGAGGGCGTCGGCGCGGGACGCCGGGCGCTGCGGCCCCGGCTCGCGCGGCTCCTGTGGATGGAACTGCCGTACGAGCAGGCCTGGGAGCGGGGACGGCGACGGGACGGGCGGGCCCAGAGCGACTTCTGGGACGGGTGGGTCCGCGCCGAGCGCCGGCACTTCGCCGAGGACCCCTCACAGCCGTTCGCACACCAACTGGTACGGCAGTGTCCCGAGGGGTACGAGGTGCGGGAGGGGCCCGCTGAGGCGCCTGGACCGGACCAGTTCATCACGCACCGTGATGGACCATCCGCAGCGTGCTGAAGTTGTGAAGACCCACTCCGCGGAAGTTGCCTGAGTACCCCAACTCTGCTTGACCAGGGGGCCGTACAGGTCTTACGTTCTGAAGCAGCGGCCCTTCGGGAGCCGCCCGCAGTCGCGAAGCCCCCGGTTGTTCCCCCGTGATCGGGGGCTTCGTTCTGCCCACACCCCCTCTTTCCGGACACCCCACGGCGTGACGCGCTCACCCTGGGTCACCGTTCCCGGCCTGCCCTGTCCGCTCCCACCTCGTGGAACGGGCCGTGCGGCACCCTTCGGCAGGCCCCTCCCCCGCAGGTACCATGCCTCTCGGTGCGACTTTCGGACGGCTGCTCTGCCGCACCGCTTCAACTCCCGTCCGCGGCACAGTCGTTCGACCAGAGCTGCCGACGGGCACCGGCCCGGCGGCAAGGGGATGTCCTGATCCGCGAGGCACTCCCCGACCATCGGGGGCACGGTTTGTGGGGGACGTGATGGACTTCGGCACGCAGGGTCCCGAGGCCCCGGCCGACCTCGCCTGGCTGCGGGGTGTGGACGCCTACACGATGGGCGCCTACCCGCAGGCGGAGGAGGAGTTCCGCGCCGCGGTCCGGATGGACCCCGGTATGGCGGACGGCTGGCTCGGGCTGCACGCGCTACGGGTGGACACGACGACCGCGCTGCTGCGCATGTTCCGGCACCGGGACCGCTTCGGCGAGCAGCGCTCCCGTCACCGGCGCACCCTCAACTCCTGGTACTGGCTGGGCTGGTGGGTCCAGCCCGTGCTGGAGAGTCCGCGCGACCTGCTGCTCGCGCACGCCTCGCACTGGCTCGACGGACGTCACGTCCCCGAACTGGACCGGGCGTTGGCCGGACTGCCGCCGGTCGACGCGGACCACCAGGTGCGGTTCCTGCACGCGTGCCGCGCCTATCTGGTCAAGGACTGGGAGCAGTTGGTGCGGCACACCGATCCGCTGATCAACGACCCCATGCTCGGCATCGAGGCCGGTCTGTTCGGCGGCATGGCCCGGGTCCGGCTGGAGATGTACGGACAGGCCGAGCCGCTGCTGTCGTCCGCGCTGATGCGCTGCCGCAGCGAACAGCCGCAGCGCAAGGAGCTGCGGTACTGGCTGGCCCGCGCCCACGAGGGCACCGGACGCTCCGCGGCGGCACTGCCCCTGTACCGCGCGGTGCACCGGGTCGACCCCTCCTTCATGGACACCTCGGCGCGGCTCGCGGCCATCGCCGAGGGGGACGGGTACGACGACGCCGCGGCCGACCTCGCGGCGATCACGCTCGCCGGGATCGGGCAGGACGTGCTGGAGGGCCCGGACGGCATGGACGCGCTGTTCGGCACCGAGGGACGCGATCTGAGGCTTCCCGATCCCGACCCGTCGCCGCCCGGCGGGCTGCCTCCCCAGGCGGACGGCTTCCGGGAGAAGGCCGCGATGCCGGTGCAGCCGATGCCCCCGGGACCGACCGACCCGGCCCTGCTGGACGAGGCACTCGCCGAGCTGGAGCGCATGGTGGGCCTGGAGCCGGTGAAACGTCAGGTCAAGGCGTTGTCGGCGCAGCTGAACATGGCGCGGCTGCGCACCGGGCAGGGCCTGCCGGTGCAGCCTCCGAAACGGCACTTCGTCTTCTCGGGACCCTCAGGCACCGGCAAGACCACGGTGGCACGCATTCTCGGCCGGGTCTTCTACGCGCTCGGGCTGCTCGGCGGGGACCATCTGGTCGAGGCCCAGCGGTCCGATCTGGTCGGCGAGTACCTCGGCCAGACGGCCGTGAAGGCCAACGAGCTGATCGACTCGGCGATCGGGGGCGTCCTGTTCGTCGACGAGGCGTACTCCCTGTCCAACTCCGGCTACGGCAAGGGCGACGCGTACGGCGACGAGGCCCTTCAGGTGCTGCTGAAGCGGGCCGAGGACAACCGGGACCATCTGGTGGTGATCCTCGCCGGCTACCCCGAGGGCATGGACCGGCTCCTCGCCGCCAACCCCGGCCTCTCCTCGCGCTTCACCAGCCGCGTGGACTTCCCCTCGTACCGCCCGCTCGAACTGACCTCCATCGGTGAGGTGCTGGCCGCCGAGAACGGCGACATCTGGGACGAGGAGGCGCTGGACGAGCTGCGCTCGATCGCCGGGCACGTCGTCGACCAGGGCTGGATCGACGAGCTCGGCAACGGCCGGTTCCTGCGCACCCTGTACGAGAAGAGCTGCGCGTACCGCGATCTGCGGCTGTCGGGATACCCCGGCACACCCTCGCGCGACGATCTGTCGACCCTGCGTCTGCCCGACCTCATGCAGGCGTACGGAGAGGTCCTCTCGGGCCGGGGCCCGCAGGACCCGTCCGCGATGTGAGCGGGCCCCGGCGCCGGGGCCGTACGACCGTCACCGGATCGCACGGCCCCGGGACCGGGGCCCGTCCTCGCGGTCAGCTCGCCAGCGCCTCCTCGGCCTGGCTGGGTCGCGGCTCCGCGACCCGGACCGGCGCGACGAGGCGGTGCGCCGGGTCCCGTACCTCGCCGACCAGCAGTTCCAGTACGTCCTCCAGCGCCACCAGGCCGAGGACCTTGCCGGAGGCGTCGGCGACCTGGGCGAGGTGGGTGGCGGCACGGCGCATCACGGTGAGGGCGTCGTCCAGCGGGAGTTCGGACCGCAGGGTCGTCATCGGCCGCCACATCTGCTGCGGGACCGCACGCTCGGACTCCTCCAGGTCGAGGACGTCCTTCACATGGAGGTAGCAGCCCATGAAGGCGCCGTTCTCCGCGACCACCGGGAACCGCGAGTACCCGGTGCGCGCGGTGAGCGCGACGACCTGGCCCGGGGTGACCGAGGGATCGACGGTGACGAGCGAGGCGCCGTCCAGCAGGACATCGGTGACGGGGCGGGAGCCGAGTTCCAGGGCGTCCTCCAGACGCTCCTGCTCCTCGGGGTCGAGCAGTCCCGCCTGTCCGGAGTCCTCGACCAGCCGGTTGAGCTGCTCGCTGGTGAACACCGCCTCGACCTCGTCCTTGGGCTCGACCCGGAACAGCCTGAGGATCAGCGCCGCGCAGGCGCCGAGGCCCACCGTGACGGGACGGCACACCCGGGCGAAGGCGACCAGGCCGGGACTCAGCCACAGGGCCGTCTTCTCGGGCGCGGCCATCGCCAGGTTCTTCGGGACCATCTCGCCGATGACGAGGTGGAAGAAGACGACGAAGGCGAGCGCGATCACATAGCCGAGGGGGTGGATGACCCCCTCGGGCAGCCGGACGGCCTCGAAGAGCGGTTCCAGCAGCCGGGCGACCGTGGGCTCCGCGACCGCGCCGAGGGTCAGCGAGCACATGGTGATGCCGAACTGGGCCGCCGCCATCATCTGCGGCAGGCGCTCCAGGCCGTAGAGGACCTGGCGGGAGCGGGCGGTGCCGAGCGGTTCGATCTGGCTGCGCCGAACGGACACGAGGGCGAACTCGGCGCCGACGAAGAATCCGTTGGCGAGCACCAGCAGGGCCGCGAACAGCAGTTGGAGCAGGCTCATCGGACGGCCTCCGGGGCGAGCGCGGTCCGCACCAGGCGGACGCGTTCGGCACGGTAGTGACCGACCTGCCGCACCACGAGCCGCCAGCCCGGGAGCTCGGCCTTGTCACCCGGGGCCGGGATCCGGCCGAGCAGGTCGGCGACGAGGCCCGCGACGGTCTCGTACGGCCCCTCGGGCACGTCGAGGCCTATGCGCTGGAGGATGTCGACGCGGCAGCTTCCGTCCGCGTCCCAGGCGGGCCTGCCGTCCTCGGGGGGAGCGGCGGCGAGCTCGGGCTGTTCGCCCTGGACGTCGTCGTGCTCGTCGCGGACCTCGCCGACGAGTTCCTCGACGATGTCCTCCAGGGTGACCACGCCGGCCGTGCCGCCGTACTCGTCGACGACGACGGCGATCGGCTGCTCGGAGCGCAGCCGCTCCAGGAGGGGCTGTACGGGCAGCGTCTCCGGGACGAGCAGCGGGGCCTGCGCTATCCGGCCGACGGGGGTGCGCAGGCGGTCGTGCGAGGGGATCGCGAGGGCGTCCTTGAGGTGCACCATGCCGACGATCTCGTCGATCCGTTCCCGGTAGACGGGGAAGCGGGACAGACCGGTGGCGCGGGTGAGGTTCACCACGTCCTCGGCGGTGGCCGACGACTGGAGGGCGCTGACCCGCACCCGAGGCGTCATGACGTGCTGCGCGGTGAGGTCGGCCAGGGACATCGTGCGGACGAAGAGGTCCGCCGTGTCCTGCTCCAGCGCGCCGGCGCGGGCCGAGTGACGGGCGAGGGAGACGAGTTCGCCGGGGGTGCGGGCGGAGGCCAGTTCCTCGGCGGGTTCCACGCCCAGCGCGCGGACGAGCCGGTTGGCGACCGTGTTCAGCGCGGCGATCACCGGCCGGAACAGCCGGGAGAAGACGTGCTGCGGGCCGGCGACGAAGCGGGCCACCTGGAGCGGCTTGGACACCGCCCAGTTCTTGGGCACGAGTTCACCGACCACCATCTGCACGGCCGAGGCCAGCAGCATGCCGGTCACCACGGCCACGCCGGGCACCGCGCCCTCGGGCAGTCCGAGCGCCCTGAACGGGCCGCCCAAAAGCTGGGCCAGGGCCGGTTCGGCGAGCATGCCGACGACGAGGGAGGTGATGGTGATGCCGAGCTGGGTGCCGGAGAGCTGGAAGGACAGCTCCTTGAGCGACTCGACGACCGTGCCGGCGCGTTTGTCGCCCTCGGCCGCGGCCTTCTCGGCGTCGGGGCGCTCCACGGTGACGAGGCCGAACTCGGCGGCCACGAAGAAGCCGTTGGCGAGAATCAGCAGGAACGCCGCGCCAAGGAGCAACAGGGGGATGGTCATGCCGCCGCCTCGCTATGTCGGAAGGGGGCGGCGCAGGTACTACAGGACGATCCGTCCATCGCTGGAGGGAGTCACTCCTCGGGTAGCAGGGGGCCTCTGAGGGCGGGAGCACATCAAAGGCGGAGGCGCGATGAAAAACGCCTCCGCCGACAGATTAATCAAGACATGGGCACTCAGGGCAGGGTGGAGGGCCGAGAGTCAGCCCCGATGTTCGTCCCGGTGCCCGTCCGGCTCCGGGATCGCGCGGGCCGAGGCCAGGGCGCGCAGGGCACGGGCGTCCTCGATGGCGCGCTGCCGGGCGATGCCCGGCTGGATGCCGAGCACCGGCAGGCTGGTGCCGTCGCTGAGGTCGAGGAACACCCAGGGGTCGCCGGGACGCAGGTTGACCTGGACGATCTCCGCCCAGTCCAGGTGCCGCCGGCTCGCGATGTTGACGACGGTGACACCGCTCTCGTCGGCGACCACCTTGGGCCGCGAGAGCAGCACGAGCACGCCGAAGAGGAGCGCGGCGGTGAAGATGAAGCTCGCCCGCTCCCCCGGACCGAGCTGCTCCAGAAGCATGGCGACCGTGGTGATGACCACAAGGATCGACGCGCCCGCGGTGAGCAGTACGGCCCGGGTCCGGGAGGGGCGGAAGGTTATGGGGAGGGCTGGAAGGTCCGACATGTCCGTTGATCCCGTCAGAGCCGGCAGGCGTGGATGGCCGTGGTCAGGATGGCCCGCGCGCCGAGCTCGTACAGGTCGTCCATGATCCGCTGGGCCTCCTTGGAGGGGACCATGGCGCGGACGGCGACCCAGCCCTCGTTGTGCAGCGGCGAGATGGTCGGCGACTCCAGACCGGGGGTGAGCGCGACGGCCTTCTCCAGGTGCTCGGCGCGGCAGTCGTAGTCCATCATCACGTACGTCCGGGCGACCAGCACGCCCTGGAGGCGGCGCAGGAACTGCTGCACCTTGGGCTCGGCGTCCTCGGTGGGGCCGGCGCCGACGCGGCGGATGACGACGGCCTCGGACTTCATGATCGGCTCGCCGAAGATCTCCAGGCCGGCGTTGCGCAGCGAGGTGCCCGTCTCGACGACGTCCGCGATGACCTCGGCGACACCGAGTTCGATGGCGGTCTCGACGGCGCCGTCGAGGTGCACGACGGAGGCGTCGATGCCGTGGTCGGCGAGGTGGCCCGCGACGATGCCCTCGTACGAGGTGGCGATCGTCCTGCCCTTCAGGTCCGCGATGCCGTTCGCGGTACCCGGCTTGGCGGCGAAGCGGAAGGTGGAGCGGGCGAAGCCGAGCGGGAGGATCTCCTCGGCGTGGGCCCCGGAGTCGACCAGCAGGTCGCGGCCGGTGATGCCGATGTCGAGGCGGCCGGAGGAGACGTAGATCGCGATGTCGCGGGGGCGGAGGTAGAAGAACTCGACCTCGTTGTTCGGGTCGACGATCCGCAGTTCCTTGGACTCCCGGCGCTGCTGGTAGCCGGCCTCATGCAGCATGTCCGCCGCAGGTCCTGAGAGGGAACCCTTGTTGGGGACGGCGATGCGCAGCATGAGGTCGGCTTCCTTTGCTCGGTAGTGGTGTTCGGGGTGGGTGGGGCGGACGGGCTCGGTGGGGTGCCGCGGTGAGCGGTCCCTACAGATGCGCGTACACGTCGTCGAGGGAGATCCCGCGCGCGACCATCATCACCTGGACGTGGTAGAGCAGCTGGGAGATCTCCTCGGCGGCGGCGTCCTTGCCCTCGTACTCGGCGGCCATCCAGACCTCCGCGGCCTCTTCGACGACCTTCTTGCCGATGGCATGAACGCCCTTGCCGACGAGTTCCGCGGTGCGTGAGGTGGCGGGATCGCCCGTGGCGGCCTTGTGCTGGAGCTCGGTGAAGAGCTCCTCGAACGTCTTATTGGACATGGTGGTCCTCACCCTACGCGCTCGGGGCCGTACCTCAGTGCCAGGGTTCAGATACTGAGCGGAGGGTGGCCGCGGTCGCCACGGCGGCCGTCACCGCCTCGTGGCCCTTGTCCTCGTTGGAGCCCTCGATGCCCGCGCGGTCCAGGGCCTGCTCCTCCGTGTCGCAGGTCAGTACACCGAAGCCGATGGGGACGCCGGTGTCGATGGAGACCTGGGTGAGTCCCTGGGTGACGCCCTGGCACACATACTCGAAGTGGGGCGTTCCACCGCGGATGACGACGCCGAGCGCGACGATCGCGTCGTAGCCGCGGCCCGCGAGGACCTTGGCGGCGACCGGCAGTTCGAAGCTGCCGGGGACCCGCAACAGGGTCGGCTCGTCGATCCCGAGCTCGCGCAGGGCGCGCAGCGCGCCGTCGACGAGACCGTCCATCACCTTGTCGTGCCACTGTGCCGCGATGACCGCGACCCGCAGGTCGCCGCAGTTGCGTACGGACAGTTCAGGTGCACCCTTGCCGCTCACGTCTCTCCTTCAGTCCCGCTGTGCCGTGTTGCCGATAGTGCCGCGCCACGGGCGCCATGCCGCCCGCGGTCGGTGTCGTGCTGTCGTGCTGTCGTGCTGTCGTGCTGTCGTGCTGTCGTGCTGTCGTGCTGTCGTGCTGTCGTGCTGTCGTGCTGTCGTGCTGTCGTGCCGATGGTGCCGGGCCCGCGGAGGGGCCCGTCCTACGGGGTCACTGGCTGCCGCAGGCCGAGACCGTGACCGAGTCGAGCCAGGGCAGGTCGTGGCCCATGCGGTCCCGCTTGGTCCGCAGGTAGCTCAGATTGTGCTCGCCCGCCTGTACGGGCATCGGCTCGCGTGCGCTGACCCGCAGGCCGTGGCGGACGAGCGCGTCGGTCTTGTCCGGGTTGTTGGTCATCAGCCGCAGGCTGCGGACGCCGAGGTCCTCCAGGATGCGGGCGCCCGCGCCGTAGTCCCGGGCGTCGGCCGGCAGGCCGAGTTCCAGGTTGGCGTCGAGGGTGTCCCTGCCGCGCTCCTGGAGCTCGTACGCGCGGAGCTTGGAGAGCAGGCCGATGCCGCGCCCCTCGTGGCCGCGCAGGTAGACCACGACGCCGCGCCCCTCGGCCTGGATGCGCTCCATGGACGTCTGGAGCTGCGGTCCGCAGTCGCAGCGGTGCGAGTGGAAGACGTCACCGGTGAGGCACTCGGAGTGGACGCGGACGAGAACGTCCTCGCCGTCGCCGATCTCCCCGTGGACGAGCGCGACGTGCTCGACGCCGTCGGTGGTGGAGCGGTAGCCGTAGGCGGTGAACTCGCCGAAGGCGGTGGGGAGATGAACCTCCGCCTCGCGCCGGACGGTGGGGGCCGCCGCCGCGGTGCCGGCCGCCGCGCCGCGTTCGGTGGAGCGGCGGTAGGCGATCAGGTCCTCGATGGAGATGATCGTCAGGCCGTGCTTGCGGGCGAAGGGGATGAGTTCGGGCAGCCGGAGCATCCGGCCGTCCTCGCCCGCGATCTCGACGATCGCTCCGGCCGGGCGCAGTCCCGCCAGCCGGGCCAGGTCGACGGCGGCCTCGGTGTGGCCGTTGCGGGCCAGCACGCCTCCGGGCCGGGCGCGCAGCGGGAAGATGTGGCCGGGGCGCACGAAGTCGTCCGCCTCCGAGCCGCCGTCCGCGAGGAGCCGCAGGGTGGCGGCGCGGTCGGCCGCCGAGATGCCGGTGGTGACCCCGTGGGCGGCGGACGCGTCCACCGACACCGTGAACGCGGTCTTCATCGACTCGGTGTTGTCGTCGACCATCTGCGGCAGCCGCAGCCGGTCGAGTTCGTCGCCCTCCATGGGCGCGCAGATCAGTCCGCGGCACTCGCTCATCATGAAGGCGACGATCTCGGGGGTCGCCATCTCGGCGGCGACGACGAGGTCTCCCTCGTTCTCCCGGTCCTCGTCGTCGACGACCACGATGGGACGGCCGGCCGCGATGTCGGCGATGGCCCGCTCGACGGGGTCGAGCGCGAAGTCCGAGGCATCCTGATCGTGCCCGGTGCTGTACCAAACCGGCGCCGTTGTCATGCCGGGGCTCCTTCCATGACGGGCTGCCCGGCCTCACGGGAGCGCAGCCACCAGTCGCGCATGCCCCACAGGACGAGCGCGCCGTACAGGACGTAGACGAAACCGGAGAAGGCGTAGCCGTTGGCGAAGTTGAGCGGGACGCCCACCACGTCGACGAGCAGCCAGGCGAACCAGAACTCGACCATGCCGCGGGCCTGCGCGTACATGGCGACGATCGTGCCGACGAAGATGTAGGCGTCGGGCCAGGGGTCCCAGGACAGCGTCGGGTACGCGTGGAAGAGGGCGCTGACGGCGAGGGTGCCGACGGCCGCGGCGCCCGCCATGTACGCGCGTTCGCGCCAGGTGGCGAACCGGACGGAGACGCGGCCGTCCTTGCCCTCGCCGCGGTTCCACTGCCACCAGCCCCACAGGGCGACGGCGATGACCACGACCTGCTTGCCCGCGCTGCCGGTGAGGTGGCCGAAGAAGGCGGCGAAGAGGACCAGGCCGGACAGGAGCTGGACGGGCCAGCTCCACACGGAACGCCGCCAGCCGAGCGCGAGGGCGATCAGGCCGATCACGTTGCCGATCATGTCCGACCACATGATGTGCTGGCCGAACAGGACGAAGGCCTCGGAGTTGAGCCAGTTCACCGGCCGGCCTCCTGGGCACCGGGCAGACCGCCGGACTGCTCGCCGCGCGCGCCCAGCAGTCGCTCGACGTACTTGGCGATCACGTCGACCTCCAGGTTGACCGGGTCGCCGGGCTGCTTGTGGCCCAGGGTAGTCAGGTCGAGCGTGGTGGGGATGAGGCTGACGGTGAAGAAGTCGGGGCCCGCGTCGACCACGGTCAGGCTGATGCCGTCGACGGTGATGGAGCCCTTCTCGACGACGTAGCGCGAAAGGTCGGCGGGGAGCGAGATCTTGACGATCTCCCAGTTCTCGGACGGCTTGCGCTCGATGACCGCGCCGGTGCCGTCGACGTGTCCCTGCACGATGTGTCCGCCGAGGCGCTCGCCCACGGCCATCGGCCGTTCCAGGTTGACGCGGGAACCGACGGTGAGGGCCCCGAGGCTGGAGCGGTTCAGGGTCTCGGCCATGACGTCGGCGGTGAACTCGTCGCCCTCGTGCTCGACCACGGTGAGACAGACTCCGTTGACGGCGATGGAGTCGCCGTGCTGCGCGCCCTGCGTGACGACGGGGCCACGCAGCCGGAAACGCGAGGCGTCGTCGAGCATCTCGACGGCGGTGACCTCACCCAGCTCTTCGACGATTCCGGTGAACACTTCCCGGGTCCTCCTGCCTCATAGGGCACGGACTCCGGGGCTGTCGATGACGACAGAATGAGCGGACAGCGGCACACCGGGAGCGACGCCGAAAGGACACCCGTCCCGCAGGACGAGCAGCAACTGACGGCAGCGCGCACGAATGCCCGCCCGCCGCGCACTGCCTCCCATCCGGACTTTAACCGTCGGTCCAGGAATTCCACCTGGTCAACCGGCCGCTGGAAGCGACCGGGTCGCGGACTATAACCGCCGGTTCGGAATTACACCGACCCCGGAGTGCGCTGCTTCTGGTACATGGCCAGTGTGCCACGCCCGAACGAAGGTCATACGGCCGTATCCCTGTGGGGTGGCTCACAACGGCTCGCCATGGACTTCCGCGGACGGGCCCGGGGGCCAACCTCCTTGGCTCCGGGCGGCCTTGGAGCAGGTCACAGGTTTCCGCAACTGGTCCATACCTATTGACGCTCTGGTCTAGTCCTCTTAGTGTCCTCGATCAAGACTGCGTGATCATTCATTGCCGGTCCCCCCACGATCGACCCGGCGGCGGTGACGAAGGCCCTTGCCCCGCCGCCGGGTCTCCAACCGCCGGAGGCCGCCCGGGGCGGCGCCCGGCAGGCGTGACCCGGCGGACACGCCCTACCGCGACGGGGCGGGGGCGAACAGTTCGTCCTGGGCGCCGTCGCGCGCGGTCAGCAGCGCTCCCCGCAGCACCGCGCCTCCGCCCACCGTGGTCGCGCGCACCTCGGTCGGGAGCGGCGAGATACCGGCGAGCCGCCGCCCGACCCGGGCCGCGAGCGCCGCTCCGCCCGCCCGGCCGACCTCGCCGCCGAGGACCACGCAGCCGGGGTCGAGCACGGCACTGACGGAGGCCGCGCCGATCGCGAGGCGCTGGGCGAGGGCGTCGAGGAAACCGTCGGCCGCCGGGGAGCCGGGTACCGCCAGCGCCTGCCTCACCAGTGCCGCGGCATGCGGTTCGTGGCCCTCGGGCCGCGCGGAGACGCCGTGTTCCGCCGCCAGGTCCGCGATCGCCGCCGACCCGACCAGGGAGTGGAAACCGCCCCCGCAGTCGGTCGCCGAGGGCAGGCTCGTGGTGCCCGGCACCGGCAGGAAGCCGATCTCACCGGTGCCTCCCGAGGCGCCCCGGCGCAGGACGCCGTCGAGGACCACGGCGGCGCCGGTGCCGTGGCCGAGCCACAGCAGGACGAACGTGTCGCGGTCGCGGGCGACGCCTTCGCGCTGTTCGGCCAGGGCCGCGAGGTTGGTCTCGTTCTCGACGAGGACGCGGGCCTCGGGAAGCCGTTCCTGGAGTGCGGCGACCAGCCGCCGGTGCCACTCGGGCAGCCCCGTGGAGTCGCGGAGTTCACCGCTGACGGGGTCGATCAGACCGGGCGCCCCGATGCCGACGGTGTGCAGCCCGCCCCACCCCCCGGCGCGTTCCCGCGGGGCCGGCCCCCCGAGCGCGCGCGCCTCCTTCGCCACCCGCTCGACCAGCGCGACCGCCCGCTCCACCGCCGGTCCGGTACCGGCGCCCGCCCCGATGGGCGCGGACGCCTCGGCCAGGACCCGCCCGACCAGGTCGGAGACGACGACGGAGACCCCCTCCGTACGGACGTCCAGCGCAGCCAGGTGGGCGCGGTCCGCAACGATCCCGTAGACCCGGGCGTTGGGACCGCGCCGCTGCTCCCTCGATTCGCCGACGACGGTGACGAGACCGGAGGCGGTGAGGCGCTCCACGAGGTCGGCGACGGTCGGCCGGGACAGTCCGGTGAGCTGCTTCAGCCGCGTGGCCGTCAAGGGGCCTTCCTGCTGCAACAGCCGCAGGGCGAGCCGGTCGTTGATGGCCCGTGCGGTGCTCGGGGATGCGGGCATGGCGGGAATCCTCCCAGATCGGCGAGGCCACCGGGCGACCGGGCGGCGAGCGGGCATCTATTTATCAGGCAGGGTTCCTGATAGTTTACGGCGGCACACCGTGGAACCATCACCCGGGGAGGGGCCCGAGCATGAGTGGAGTGGTCTACGAACAGCGCGAGGTCAGGCGCGCCCGGTACGCCGTGGCGGCCGTGTTCGCCGTGCACGGAGCCGTCACCGGGTCCTTCGCGACCCGCGTGCCGTGGATCCAGGACCACGCGTCCGTCAGCGCGGGGCAGCTGGGCTTCGCCCTGGCCTTCACCGCGTTCGGCGCGTCCTGCTCGATGCCGCTGGCGGGCCGGATCACCCACCGCTTCGGCAGCCGTGCGGCACTGCGCGGGCTCATCGCCCTGTGGACGCTGGCCCTGGTCCTGCCCTCCCTGGCGTCGAACCTGCCGGTCCTGTGCCTCGCGATGTTCGTCTACGGCGCCACGGCGGGGATGGCGGACGTCGCCATGAACGCGATGGGCGTCGAGGTCGAGAACCGGCTCGACAAGTCGATCATGTCGGGGCTGCACGGCATGTGGAGCGCCGGCGCGCTGACCGGCGCGGCGGCCGGCACCATCGCCGCGCATCTGGGCGCGGACGCCCGGCTGCACCACGCCCTGGCAGCGGCGACCCTCACGCTCCTCGGTCTCGCCGCCTGCCAGTGGGTGCTCGACCTCCAGCCCACCGAGGACGAGGAACCGCCGCCGCGGTTCGCGCTGCCGCCCCGGTCGGCCCTGCTCATCGGCACGGTCGGCTTCTGCGCGGTCTTCGCGGAGGGCGCGAGCCTGGACTGGTCGGCGGTCTATCTGCGCGACCGGCTGGACAGTTCGGCCGCTCTCGCCGCGGCCTCGACCACCGGCTTCATGCTCACCATGGCGGTGGCCCGACTGGTCGGCGACACGGTGGTGAACCGTTTCGGCGCCGTGCGTACCGTGCGGGCGGGCGGTGTCCTGGCCGTCTTCGGCGGGCTGCTGATCGTCCTCGCGGGGAACGCCGCGGTGGCGATGACCGGCTTCGCGCTGCTCGGACTCGGTATCGCGGTCGTCGTCCCGCTCTGCTTCGCCGCGGCCGGGCGCAGCGGCCCCAACCCCAGTCAGGCCATCGCGGGCGTCGCGACCATCACGTACACCTCGGGGCTCGTCGCGCCGAGCCTGATCGGTTCGGTGGCGCAGGCGACCAACCTGATGGTGTCGTTCGCCCTGGTCACGGTGCTGGCGTTCGGACTGACCGCGCTCGCCGGTGTGCTGCGCGCCGGGGACCGCGCGCCCGCGAAGGTCACTCCCCCGAGCGCAGCAGTTCCCGGCCCACGACCCTGAAGCCCTCGCTCCACGGCGCCGGGCGCAGCGTCCCGGCGTCGAGCCGGACGAGCACCCGCGTCCCGTGGGCGTAGGTGACCGCGCCGTCGGGCGAGCAGAAGCGGAAGCCGTACGTGAGCCCGGTGGTCCCGAGCCGTTCCAGCCAGAGGTGGACGGCGTAGGCGCCGGGGCGGCTGACGGGGGCCTCGTAGGTGATCCGCAGTTCCTTGACGGCGTTGCACGAGTCGCCCGCCGCCTCCCAGTCGCCCTCGAAGCCGAAGCCGCGTTCGTTCCACAGCGCGGTCCAGGCGCGCTCGACCAGGACCGGGTAGCGGGCGTTGTGCAGGAGTCCGAGCGCGTCGAGGTCGTCGAAGTGGACCGTGACGGGCAGCAGCCTTCCGTACGGGAGGGCGGGGACGACGGGGGCTTCGGCGGTCACGGGCGGGGCTCCTGGGAGGTGCTGCGGCGCGCGGACGGCGGGCCTGGCTGAAACGACACCCCCATCCTAAGCAAACGCTCAGGAGCCCTGCCCGGGCGGGATCAGCCGACGATGGAGTCGAGCTGCTCGGCGGCCGGCCGCAGCTCCCACAGATCACCGCCGGGCGGTGCTTCGAGCCGCGGCACGGCGGCCCGCGCGGCCCGGTCCCCCGCGTCGGCCGCGGCACGCACCACGTCGCTCGCCGCGTAGCGGTGGAACTCCAGCTCGGGACCGCTCCACGGCTCGGCACCGGTCGCCGCGGGCAGCAGATGGTCGACGGCCCCGGACAGGCTCTGGCCCTCCGGCCCGCGGTAGGCCCACAGGTCGACGCCGACCTTCTCGCCGACGGCCGCGAGCCGGGTGTACGCGACCAGGTCGAAGGCCGAGTAGTGCCAGCTCCGGGTGCGGGCGAGCTCCTGGGGCTGGCTGCCGTCGGCGGCGATCTGCGGGTCGATCCGCAGGGCCCGCGCGGCGAGGACGGTCCGCCGGGCGAGGTCCTTCTCCCCGGTCGCGTACGCGAGGGCGGCGAGCTGCATGTCGTAGAAGGTGCCGTGGTTGTTGCGGGCGGCGGCCTCCTCCTTGCCGAAGGCGCTGTCCGTCAGCCAGTCGCGGTAGCCGGTGTTCCAGGCGAGCATCGCGGCCCGGTCGCGCCGTGACCAGCCGGGGGCGCCGGTGTCCAGGAGGGCGGTCGCGTCGAGGACGCTCGTCCAGGACTGCGAGAAGTCGATGATCCCGATGGCCCGGCCGTCGTACCTGCACGGGATGAACTGGCCGTGGTCCAGGTTCGGGTTCATCCGGGTGGCCGGGTCGAGGAACCAGGTGCGCAGGACCTGGGCGGCCTTCACGGCGTACCGCTTCTCGCCGGTGTAGTACCAGGCGAGGGCGAGGTCGTACGTCGAGTCGAACACCTTCTCCGCGTCCTGGCGGTCGGTGCCGGTGTCCACCTCGGGATTGCGCTGCCCGTCGCGCTGCACGTACGGGCAGCCCCAGGGGTTGTCCGCGGTGGCGGGCTTCGAGGGCCACCAGTAGGGAGCCTGGCTGAGATAGTCGTGAACATCCCCGCCGGGGGCGGGCCTCGGCTTGTCGACGACCGTCCAGGGTCCCTGGTCCAGCCAGTTGTCGGCGCGGGCCGTCAACTCCCGCAGTGTGCGGGCGAGTCGGCGGTCGCCGTGTTGCAGGCGGGCGCGGGTGCGGAGGAGCCGGGCGCCGTCGAGGACCACGGTCCGCGGCGCTCCGGGCGCGCTCCGGCCGGACACCGCAAGGGGGACCGCGGACGGGGCGCGCCCCGGCGCCGCGGGGCCCGGCCCGGACGCCGTGCGCGCCGATGCCGCAGGGGCGACGAGGGATGCGAGCGTGATGGCGGCCGTCACGGCCGCCAGACCCAGTCGTGATCGTGCACTCACAGAACACTCCGATCAGACATATGAACGATGTTCATGAGAAGGACCGTGCGAGCGTAGAGCGGCTGGTCGGACGTGACAATGGTCCGGACACATTCACATACGGAGAAGGTGGACTCTCGACATGGACCTGGGCGTGCGCTGGAAACTGCACGGCGACGGGCGGACTCCCGCCCCGGGAGCGGTCGTCCGCCCCGACGAACGCCTTTCCTGGCCCCGGACCTTCGGACTCGGCGCCCAGCACGTGGTGGCCATGTTCGGGGCGTCCTTCGTGGCACCCGTCCTGATGGGACTCGACCCCAACCTCGCGATCATGATGTCCGGTGTCGCGACGGTCGTCTTCCTGCTCGCCACCCGCGGCCGGGTGCCCAGCTATCTGGGCTGTTCGCTCTCCTTCGTGGGCGTCGCGGCCGTGATCCGCGCGCAGGGCGGCACCAGTTCCACGGTGACCGGCGCGTGCTTCGTGGTCGGCGTCGCCCTGTTCCTCGTGGGTCTGACCGTCCGGCGGTTCGGGGCGAGGATCATCCACGCCGCGATGCCGCCGATCGTGACCGGCGCGGTCGTCATGCTGATCGGCTTCAACCTGGCGCCGGTGACCGCGTCCACCTACTGGCCGCAGGACCAGTGGACGGCCCTGCTGACCATGCTGGTCACGGGCGCGGCGGTGGTGTGCCTGCGCGGATTCTGGTCACGCATCGCGATCTTCCTCGGCCTGGTCTTCGGCTACGCGATCTCCTGGGCCTTCGACCGGATCTTCGGCCGGATCCACTCGGCGGACGCGAGCGGCCAGGTCACCGACCACTGGCGGCTGAACCTCTCCGCGGTCGAGCACGCCGACTGGATCGGACTGCCGTCCTTCCACGGACCGACGTTCCAGTGGTCCGCGATCCTCGTCGCGCTGCCGGTGGTCATCGCGCTGGTCGCCGAGAACGCGGGGCACGTCAAGGCCGTCGGCGAGATGACCGGCGACCCGCTGGACGACGAACTGGGCACCGCGATCTCCGCGGACGGCGCCGCCTCCATGCTCTCCACCGCGGTCGGCGGCCCGCCCAACACCACCTACTCCGAGAACATCGGCGTGATGGCCGCGACCCGCGTCTACTCCACGGCCGCCTACTGGGCCGCCGCCGGCTTCGCCCTGCTCTTCGGGCTGTGCCCCAAGTTCGGCGCGGTGGTCGCGGCGATCCCCGGCGGTGTCCTCGGCGGCATCACCGTCATCCTCTACGGCATGATCGGGCTGCTCGGTGCCCAGATCTGGCTCAACGCCCGGGTGGACCTGCGCAATCCGCTGAACCTGGTGCCCGCCGCCGCCGGCATCATCATCGGCATCGGCGGGGTCTCCCTGAAGTTCACCGACCACTTCTCGCTGAACGGCATCGCGCTGGGCACCATCGTCGTGATCACCGGCTATCACGCGCTGCGGGCGATGGCCCCGCCCCACCTGAGGACCGAACCGCTGCTCGACGCGGGGACGTCGGCGTACGACGATCCGGGCGACCGGCCCGCCGGAGCGTAGCCGCGGTCCGCCGGGAAAGCCCCTGCCGCCCGGCCGCGTTCCCCCGTTCCGGGGAACCCCGCGGCCCGGCGGCGCGCCGTCGGGGCCGGGCCTGGGACGCTGCCGTCATGGCCAAGTCGGCACAGATCACCACCCCGGTTGACACGGTCGTCGCCCGGATGCGCGCCCTGGACGCGACGCTCCCCGCGCGCGACGGACTCGCGGTCTTCAACCGCGTCTACCTCACGGTCACCGAGGAGTTCGACCGCCGGCTGGACGCCGGGGTCTTCCCGGACGCGCGGGCCGCGACGGCCCTGGACGTCCGGTTCGCGGAGCGCTATCTGACGGTGGCCGAGGAGGGCCGGGCGCCCGCCTGCTGGCGCCCGCTGCTGCGCTTCCGCCGCCATCCGGGGGTACGTCCCCTCCAGTTCGCGCTCGCGGGCATCAACGCGCACATCGGGCACGACCTCGCGCTCGCCGTGTTGGACAGCTGCCGCACGCTCGACTGCGAACCGGCCGACCTGGAGGACGAGTTCGACCTGGTGGGCGATCTGCTCGTCTCGCTGGAGGAACGCGTCCGCGAGGAGCTGATGCCGGGCCCCGACCTGCTCCAGATCGCCGATCCGCTCACCCATCTGCTCGGCTCCTGGAGCCTGGAGCGGGCCCGCGAGGCGACCTGGGCGGCGGCCCGGACCCTGTGGGCGCTGCGCGGACTCCCGGACCTGGCCGAGGAGTTCGGCGACCGGCTCGACGCGGCGGTGGGCCTGGCCGGCCGGATGCTGCTCACTCCCCTGCCGGGCTGATCCCGCCACCCGGCGCGGTCCTCGCCGGAACATCCGTACGCCGCCTGTACGTTGACACGTCGGCACACCCCGATGCGAAGGAGTACACCGGTATGACGACGCGACTCGGCCTCGCCCTCCCGCAGATGCGGCAGTACGACCTCGGACGGGACGTACCCGACGTGGCACGCGCCGCCGAGGCGATCGGGTACGACAGCTTGTGGGTCTTCGAGCGGGCCCTGTTCCCCGACCCGCCGACCCAGGGGCTGTACGGCATCGAGGGACTGGCCTGGCCGGACGCCTACCGGGGCGTCGCCGACCCGCTGGTGACCCTGACGCTCGCGGCCGCGGCCACCGAGCGCGCCGAACTGGGCACCAGCGTGCTGGTCGCGCCGCTGCACACTCCCTTCCAGCTCGCCAAGGCCCTCGCCTCGCTCGACGCGGCCGCCGGAGGCCGGGTCGTGGCGGGCCTCGGCACGGGCTGGTCGCTCGACGAGTACGCGGCGGCCTCCGCGCGGCCCTTCGAGGAACGCGGTGACGCCCTGGACGAGGTGATCGCGGTGTGCCGCGCGGTGTGGGGTCCCGACCCGGTGGTCCACGACGGCACCCTCACCAGGATCGCCTCCGCCGTGGTCGGCCCCAAGCCGGCCCGGCCCATCCCGATCCTGCTCGCCGCCAACACGGGCAGGGCGCGGCGCAGGCTCGTCGACCACGCGGACGGCTGGATGCCGGTCGGCATGGGGGTCGAGCGACTGACGGCCCAGTGGCGGCAGTTGCAGGATCTGGCCGGTGAGCGCGGGCGCACCCGGCCACTGCGGACCGTGCTGCGCACCAACCTGGTCTACACGCCGAAGCCGTACGTGGGGGACGGCCGTCAGCCGTTCCAGGGGGCCGTCGACCAGATCGTGGCGGACCTGGTCGACCACGCCGGGATCGGCCTCGACGAGATCTTCCTCGATGTGCAGAGCCAGGTGCGGGACGCGGCCGAACTGAAGGACGTGGCGGCCGAGTTGTACGAGGCGGCGCGGGCGGCCGGGGTCTGACCCGGCGGGCCCGCGCCACGAGGCGGGGATCAGTCCTCGGGCAGTTCCACCGGCGCGATCTCGTCGTAGACGTCGCCGGGCCCGGGGTTGGTCGGGTCGGTCGCGCCGCCGAGCTGGTGCATGACGCCCCAGACCGCGTTCAGCGCGGTCTGGACGGCGCCCTCGGCCCAGCCGGCCGTCCAGGAGATGTCGTCGCCCGCGAGGAAGATGCCCCGCTTGTCCTCGGGCAGCGACTCCTGCATGAAGTGCGTGAACAGACGGCGCTGGTAGCGGTAGTGGCCCGGCAGGTTGGCCTTGAACGCGCCCATGAAGTAGGGCTCGTTCTCCCAGGACACGGTCACCGGGTTGCCGATGATGTGGCTGCGGATGTCGACCTTCGGGTAGATCTCGCCGAGCGACTTCAGCATGACCTCCATGCGCTCGCTCGCGGACAGCGGCAGCCACTTCAGGCTGTCGTCGCACCACGTGTACGAGAGGCAGATGACGGCGGGCTTGTCCGGGCCGTCGTCCAGGAGGTAGGTGCCGCGGGTCATCCGGTCGGTGAGCGTCATCGACATGACGTCACGGCCGGTCTCCTCGTCCTTGTCCAGCCAGAACGGCCGGTCCACCGGGACGAAGAGCTTGGAGCTCTCCATGTAGTGCGTGCGCTCGATCGCCGTCCAGTGGTCGATCGGGAAGAGCGAGTCGTCGCAGGCGACCTTGGAGAGCAGCATCCAGGACTGGGCGGTGAAGATCGCCGCCTTGTAGGTGCGGATGTCTCCGTTGGCGTCCGTCACGGTGATGCCGTTGCCCGCGGTGCGGTTCAGCCGGGTGACGGCCGGACGCGGGGTGCCGTCGTGCAGCGTGGAGAGCGAGGTGCCGTACGCCCAGTGGACGATCTTCTCCGGCTCGCGCTCCCACAGGCGCAGCGGGAGCTGCTGGGAACCGCCGACGATGCCGCGGTGGTGGTCGTCGGCCTCGGTGTAGACGACCCGCAGGACCTCCAGGATGGAGTTGGGGAAGTCGGTGTCCCAGCCGCCGGTGCCGAAGCCGACCTGGCCGAAGATCTCGCGGTGGCGGAAGGACTTGAAGGACTCCGACTCGCACAGGAAGCCGTAGAAGGTCTGGTTGTCGAGCTTCTCTACGAGCTTCGACCAGATCTCCCTGATGCGCGGGACGTCGCGCTCGCGCATGGCCTGGTTCATGTCGGAGAAGTCGGCGCCGTCCTCCAGACAGGCGTTCCAGGCGTTCATCACGTCGCGGTAGACCTGGGGGAGGTCGTCGACGGAGGTCGCGTAGTGCGACTCGCCCTTGAGGTCGACGACCGTCGAGGGCGTGGACTCGGCGAGGGGGTTGGGGAACGGGCTGGTCTCCAGACCCACCAGGTCGATGTAGTGCTGGAGGGCGGTGGAGGACGGCGGGAAGCGCATCGCGCCCATCTCGGCGGTCAGCGAGGGGTCGCAGCCCTCGAAGCCGACGGTGCGCAGCCGGCCGCCGATCTCGTCGGCCTCGTACACGACGGGCTTGAGGCCCATCTTCATCAGCTCGTACGCGGCCACGATGCCGGACAGTCCGCCGCCGATGACGGCGACCTCGGTGCCGTGCTCGGTGGCGGGTATCTGGCCGAGGCCCGCGGGGTGCGCGAGGAAGTCGTCGTAGGCGTAGGGGAAGTCCGGGCCGAACATGGTGATCGGCGGCTGCTGCACGTCGGCGTGCTGGACGGCGTTGGGCACGGTGGACGTCATGGGGTACGGACTCCTTGCGCGGAAACTGGTGAGGGGAGGCTTGTGGGACCGGCCGGGGCGGGCCGGGCGGAGGATCAGACGAGGGACCCGTAGAGGCCGGGGCGGCGGTCCTTCAGATACGGGTTCGTCTCGCGCGAGGCGGACAGCAGGACCGGGTCGGCGTCGGCCAGGAGCAGTTCCTCGCCGCGGCCGGCGCGGGCGCGGGCGACGCCGTCGGGGCCGGCCAGCGTGGACAGTCCGACGAACTCGAACTCCCCTTCAGGGCCTGTGCGGTTGACGTAGGCGACGTACATCTGGTTCTCGAAGGCGCGCACCGGCACGACGGATTCGGCGACGAACTGGAACGGGTGCATCTGCGCGGTCGGCACGAGCAGCAGGTCGGTGCCGGCGAGGGCGTGCGCGCGGACGTTCTCCGGGAACTCGACGTCGTAGCAGATCATGAGGCCGACCCGGAGTCCGTTCAGCTCCGCCTGGACGACGGTCTGCTCGCCGGGCGTGAAGTGATCGTGCTCGAAGCAGCCGAAGAGGTGGGTCTTGCGGTAGTTCGCGAGCCGGGTGCCGTCGGCGGAGATCAGCTGTACGGAGTTGAAGACCCGCGCCGCGCCGTCGCCCTCGGGCGTCTCGCGCTCGGGGTAGCCGTAGGCGACGGCGACGCCGTGCCGGGTGGCGATCTCGGCCACCGCGTCGGCGGAGTCGCCGTCGGCGGGCTCGGCGAGCCGCGCGATGTCGTCGCCGATGGCGTAGCCGGTCAGGAACATCTCCGAGGTCACCACGAGCCCGGCTCCCGCTGCGGCGGCGCGGCCCGCGGCCTCGTCGAGGACCTTGAGGTTCTCGACGACCGAGCCGGGGCGGCCGGAGCTCTGGAGCAGGGCTGTGCGCATGCGGGTTCTCCACCGGTACGAGGGGGTTCGGGGGGTCAGATAGACGGTACGGTCGGCCGGCTCGGGGGGACAAGAAGGACCCGTTGCGCGCCGGTGGACGATTCGTTGCGCACGTCGGGACTCCGGCGGCGATTCGTTGCGCGGCCCGTCGCGCTCCCGCGGTCAAGGCCCCGAAGGTCCCGAACCCGTGGAGACGCAGGTCACAGGAGGGGCCGGCCCGGGATCCAGCGCTCCGGGGCGCCCGGTCGGGCCCCGGCGGGCGGTCACAGCTCGCGCAGGCGCTCCACGATCTCGCGGAGCAGTTCCGGGTCGGCCGCGGGAGCGCCGTCCGGCGGGCGGTACGGCTCGTCGATGATCAGCAGGCCCGCCTCGGCCAGGTCGCCGAGCAGCACGCGGACGACGGTCAGCGGCAGGTCGGCGTCCGCGGCAAGCTCCACGACCGGCCGGGGGCCGCGGCGGGCCAGGTCGAGCAGGGCGGCCGCCGCGTGATCGAGCCCGGGCGGCCCGGCGTCCGTCTCCCGGACCCTGACCCGGGACATCAGGTCGATGACGTGCCGGTCCGAGGGCCGGGTCCGGCCCCCGGTGACGGTGTAGGGCCGCACCATGGGCCCGGTCTCGTCCTCGTACCAGTGCTCGTCGGTCACAGCCGGATCAGTGGCCCGCGGGGTCGGCCGCCGAACGGACGGCGGCGGCCATGTGGCGGCCGACGCGGCGGACGAGCAGTTCCATCTCGTGGGCGAGCTGTCCGACGTCCGTCTGCACCTCGCTGAGCACGGCGAGCCGGCTTCCGTCACCCGCCGGGGTGATGAAGAGGTAGGCGTCGTCGAGCATCACCATGGTCTGGCGCACCCCGCCCGCGGCGAAGCGCTCGCCGACCGAGCGGGCGAGGCTGTGGAAGCCCGAGCAGACCGCCGCGAGGTGCTCGATGTCCCGTCTGCGCATGCCGTCCGAGCAGCTCAGAGGGAGGCCGTCGGCGGTCAGGAGCACGGCCTGGCGTACGTGGTCGGTCCTGGCCACGAGGTCGTCGAGCAGCCAGCCGAGGTCGGTGCCCGGCCGGTCGGCGTCGTCCCCGGTGCCGAGGGCGCCGCCCGTCCGGTCCGGGTGCCGGGCCCCGAGGGTCCGGGTGGGGTGCTCTGGGAGCTGGTCAGGGCGCATCGTGGACGTCCGTCCCTTCCTCGGTGTCGGTTCGCCGCGCCGGGCCGGACCGCGCGGAGTCGTGCCGCGCGTCGCCGGACGGCACGGAGTCGGACGGTCCGTCGGGGCGCCGTGAGCCGGTCCCGCCGGTGTCCGGCCCGGAGGGCAGGCCCTTGCGGCCCCGGTCGAGGCCGCGCTGGAAGGCTCCGAAGACCGCGCGCATCTCCTCCGGGGTGATCTCGCGTTCGGGCGTCCCGTCGGCCGCCGGCGCCTCGGTGCGCAGCTCCGGGGCGAGGGCCCGCTGGCGGACCCGGGTGGGCAGCACGGGCGGTTCCGGAGCCGGGTCCTCGGGCGGCACGGAGGAGACCTCCGGCACCACGGAGCCGTCGTACCGCTCCCCGGTCGCCGTCCGCTGCGCCGGGAGGACCGCGGTGGCCGTCCGCGAGGGCAGCGGCGCCTGAGCCGTGTCCGCCACCGGAAGGTTCGTGGTCTCCACCGGGGCGAGCACCGCCTCGGGCAGCAGCACGACCGCCGTCGTACCGCCGTACGGCGAGCGGCACAGGGTGACCTTGATGCCGTGCCGTGCGGCGAGCCGGCCCACCACGTACAGCCCGAGCCGGTCGTGCCGGGTCGGGTCGAAGTCCTCCGGCGTGGTGAGCGTGCGGTGCGCCTCGTCGATCTGGTCGGGCGCGAGGCCGAGGCCCCGGTCGTCGATCTCCAGGACGAACCCGCTCCCGGCCCGCCCGGTGCGCAGGGTGACCTGGGTGCGGGGCGGTGAGAACACGGTGGCGTTCTCGACGAGTTCGGCGATCAGGTGCACGACGTCGGCGACGGCGTCGGCCGCGACGCCCACCTCGGGCATCGGCGGGACCACCACCCGCGCGTACTGCTCGATCTCGCTCACCGCGGAGGACACCACCTCGGCGACGGGAACGGGCCGCCGCCAGCGCCGGCCCGGGGCCGAGCCGGACAGGATGATCAGGCTCTCCGCGTGGCGCCGCATACGGGTGGTGAGGTGGTCGATCCGGAACAGGTCGTCCAGGACGTCCGGGTCGTCGGTGCGGCGCTCCAGCGTGTCGACGAGCTTGAGCTGGCGGTGGACGAGCGCCTGGTTGCGGCGCGCGATGTTCAGGAGTACCGCGAACAGCCCGCGGCGCAGGGTGGCCTGCTTGACGGCGGCCTCGACGGCGGCGAGCCGGGCGGTGTTGAAGGACCGGCCGACCTGTCCGATCTCGTCGGCCACCGCCTCCACGTCCGCGAGCGGTGGCGCCTCGGCGGCCGCGTCGACCTCCTGGCCGGCGCTCAACCGCTCCATGACCTGCGGAAGCTGACGGTTGGTCAGCAGGTCGGCGGCGTCGCGCAGCGACTCCAGGCGGCGCGAGATGCGCCGGGCGCCCCGTACCGCGAACCAGAGCGAGAGACCCACGGCGGCCAGTCCCAGTACGCCGACGATCGCGGCCTTGGTGAGCTCCTGGTAGGCGAACGCCCGCCCGCGCGCTGCGGAGTTGAGCGCGGACTGCGTGCACATCAGCATGTACCGCTTGACGGCGCGGTCGGTGGTGGTGCGCCAGGAACCGGCCGCGACGGCCTCGCCCGCGCGCCGGGCGCCCGCCCGCAGCAGGGCGTCCTCGTCCCGGGTCAGCTCCTGGTGGAGGTCGCCCCGCTGGAAGGTCTCGAAGAGCGAGCGCGAGTCGGCCGGCAGGTCGGGCACATAGGTCCGCTCGAAGACCCTGCGGTCCTCGATGGTGGCGGTGAGGGTGTCGTACTGCTGGTCGGTGAGCGTGCCCGCGGCCCGTGCCCCGGCGACGAGCGCGTCCTCGCGCGAGACGAAGTCCCGTACCCGCACCAGCTCGACGACGACCTGTGCCTCACGGGCGAGTTGTCCCGCCTGGAGCGCCGTGAGCGCGGACTCGACGTCGAAGGACGGTTCCACCAGGGTGCTGTACTCGGCCACGGCACGGTCCCAGGTGACGGTGTGGGCCAGCACCCGGCCGCGCAGCCCCTCCAGACCGTCCACGGAGTGGAGCAGGGCGTCGAGCGCCCGCCGCTGCTGTCCGGACAGGCGGCTGCGGTCCCCGTCCCGGGCCGCAGCGCGCAGCGCCGTCACGGCGCGGTCGGTGCGGCGCTCCTGGGCCAGCAGCTCGACGCCCGCCGTCGTCCCGCGCCGCGCGCCCAAGTAGGCGGCGGCGAGGCGGCGTTCGATCTGGATCTGGCCGATCGCCGTGTCGACGGGGGTGCCGAAGTCGTTGTAGACCCCCTGGAGGCGGACGAGCGCGCGCAGATCGCCGGTGACGGACACCATGGCGAAGCTCCACAGCGTCATGAGGGCGATCACCGGGGCGATCGAGAGGGCCACGATCCGTGAACGGACCGTCGGCGGACGGCCGAAGGGCCAGCGCATGGTCTCCCCAGGACGACAGGACGGGTCGGATGGCTGGGTGACGTGTGGTAACCCATGTGTTACTCGCGGGTAGCGGGCGCGCGGCTCAAACTAGTCGATGGGCCGCCCGTACCGCAATGGTCCGGACTGACTGAGCGTTCAACGCGCGCTGCGCGGCGTCACCGGATCCGTCTCCGGAAAGGTCACCGGACACGCCCCCGGTTCTCGCCCCTCACTCGCCTCCGGGCAGCGCGAAGACGGTGACGACCGCGGCGTGGTCGGAGGGCCAGTCGTTGCCCGCCACGTCCGGCCAGGCCCGGGGAGCCCCCGTGACCAGAGTGCGCGAGTCGAGGACGGTCAGCCCCCGGTGCAGGACGAAGTCGATCCGGTCCTGCGGCTCCGGGCGCCCGCTGCCGTCCTCGTGCTCGGTGTGGACGGGCGACCAGGTGTGGCCGGGGTCCACCGCCGGGTCGGGGTGCGCCTGCCGGTAGGAGTCCCGCAGGCCGGCCTCCTCGGTGGCCCGCGTCACCGGCCAGGCGACGTCCGGCCAGTCCAGGTGCGAGGGCACGTTGAAGTCACCGGTCAGGACGACCGGAACGGATTCCTCGCTCGTGTCGGCGATCCGGCGCAGGATCTCCCGCATCCGGGCGAGCCTGCCGCTCTCGTGCGCGATCAGGGCGGACTCGTCGAGGCCGTCGAAGCGTGCCTCGTAGGGGCCGTACGGAGCGCAGTCGAGGTGCGCGCTCCAGACGTCGACCCGTTGCCCGCCGTCCAGTTCGATCCTGACGCCGGTGCCTCCGTAGAAGCCGACGTCCGGATCGCCGAGCACGGCGGTGATCGGGTGGCGGCTGATGACGCCGAGGTTGTCGCCGGCCTGGTGGTGGTACCAGCCGAGGGCGTCGGCGAGCTCGCGCGCCGCGCTCCCGTACGTCTCCTGGAGCCCGACGACGTCCGCCCCCGTCCCGGTGATGGCCTTGAGCTGCTTCTCGCGGTACCCGTCGACCCGAGTGCCGCCGAACCAGAGGTTCCAGCTCATCACCCGCAGCTCGCCCGGGGCGACCATGGCCCGCAGCCGGGCCGGGGAGACGCCTTCCAGGCTGCCGAGCACGGTACGGCCCGCGGCCGGCGCGATCGGCGCGAGCGAGGGCACCGCGAGGACGGCGCAGCCGGCCGACTCGGCCGAGGTGACACCGGTCTGGGTGTCCTCGACGGCGACGCAGGCGGCGGGGTCGACGCCCAGGGCGCGGCAGGCGGCGAGGTAGGGGTCGGGGGCGGGCTTGGTGCGCCGGGTGTCGTCGGCGGTGACGGAGACGGCGAACTGGTCGGCTCCGAGCGCTTCGAGGACGGTGTCGGCGACCGCGCGCGGGGAGGCGGTGACCAGGGCGGTGGGTACGCGTTCGCGGGCGAGCGCCCTGAGCAGTTCCCGCGCCCCGGGCCGGGGCACGATGCCGGTGCGGACCCGGTCCGCGAACTGCCGGTGCAGTTCGGCGGCGGTGCCCTCACGCGGTGCGCCGGTGAGCCCGGCCAGCCAGGCGGCGGTGTGCTCGACGGGCCGTCCGAGGACGTGCGGCTGATCGGCCCCCGTCAGCACGTGCCCGAGCCCGCCGGCCACCTCCTCCACCGCCTCCCACCACAGTCGCTCGGTGTCCACGAGCGTGCCGTCCATGTCGAACAGAACGGCCTGGAGGGAGGCCCGGGCGGTGGAACGGTGGGTCACGGTGATCTCTTTCTTCGGTGGGGGGGGAGGTTCAGGTTCCAGCCCCTCGGGCTGCACCACGGGACAAGTCCCAGCCCCGCGCACTGAACCTTCGGCGCGGGACAAGCTCCAGCCCCGCGCGCTGAATCTTCGGCGCAGGGCAAGTCCCAGCCCCGCGCGCTGCTTCCTCGGTGTGGGGCAAGTTTCAGCCCCGGGCGCTACTTCCTCGGTGCGGGACAAGTCCCAGCCCCGCGCGCTGAATCTTCGCCGCGGGACAAGTCCCAGCCCCGGGCGCTACTTCCTCGGTGCGGGGCAAGTTCCAGCCCCTCCGGCGTTTGAGGAGCGGGGTCCGGGGCGGAGCCCCGGGTTCGGGTCGGGCAGGGGCGGAGGGGGCGATCGTCGCTTGTGGGCCGTGGGGCCACGAACCGGCACCCGCGAGTGGCAGGGGGCAGCGGAGGGGCCGGTCGACGCTTCTCAGCTCTGCCGCGCGGCGACCAGCACCGGCCGGTCCGGCAGCGTGACCGTCACGCCGGCGCCCGCCACGAGCGCGCCGGCCTCGTGCGTGGGCAGATCGGCCTTGACCTCGGTCCCGTCGGAGAGCCGCACGGTCACCCGGGTGGCGGCGCCGAGGAACGCGGTGGCCACGACCCGGGCGTCACCCGCCGCGTCGGCACTCACCCGGACCGCTTCCGGCCGCACCAGCACGTCCACCGCCCCCGGGGCGGGCGCATCCCCGTCCACCGGCAGCCGCCGCCCGAGGACGTCGACCCGCTCGCCGTCGAGCGTCCCCGGGATCCTGCTCATCGTCCCCACGAACTCGGCGACGAAGGCGGTGGCGGGGCGCCCGTACAACTCGGCGGGGGACGCGCACTGTTCGAGCCGTCCGGCCCGCATCACCGCGACCCGGTCCGCCATGGACAGCGCCTCCTCCTGGTCGTGGGTCACGAACAGGGTGGTGATGCCGAGTTCCAGCTGGAGTCGGCGGATCTCCTCGCGCAGCGAGAGCCGCACCTTGGCGTCCAGCGCGGACAGCGGCTCGTCGAGCAGCAGGACGCGGGGCCGCAGGGCGAGCGCGCGGGCCAGGGCGACGCGCTGCTGCTGCCCCCCGGAGAGCTGGTGCGGGAACCGCTCGCCCTTGTCCCCGAGCCCCACGAGGTCGAGCAACTCGGCGGCACGTGAGCGCCGTTCGGCCGTACGCACCTTGCGCATCCGCAGCCCGAAGGCCACGTTGTCCAGGGCGCTGAGATGCGGGAAGAGGCTGTACGACTGGAAGACCATCCCGGCGTCGCGGCTGTGTGCCGGGACCCGGGTGATGTCCTGGCCGTCGACCAGCACCTCGCCGGAATCGGGGTGTTCGAAGCCGGCGAGCATGCGCAGCGCCGTGGTCTTGCCGCAGCCGGAAGGGCCGAGCAGGGCGAGCAGTTCACCGGGCCGGACGGTGAGGTCGAGGCCGTCGAGAGCGACGGTCGGTCCGAACTCCCGCCTGAGTCCGCGGAATTCGACGGTGGCGGCCTGGTCGGTCGTGGCGAGGGTCATGGTCATCCCCGGGAGGCGGAAGCGGTACGGGAGCGGCCGCCGAGGACGGCGAGCGCGAGGAGCAGTGCCCAGGTGAGGAACAGGCTGAGCACGGAGACGGCGACGGACATCTGGGCCTGCGAGCCGCCGATGTCGTAGATCCACACGGCGAAGGGCTGGTAGCCGAGCAGGCTCGCGACCGTGAACTCGCCGAGCACCAGGGCCAGGGTGAGGAAGGAGGCGTTGAGCAGCGCGCCGCGCAGATTGGGCAGCACCGCCCGCACGAGGGCCTGCGGCATGCTCGCCCCGCAGCTGCGGGCGGCCTCGACGAGGGTGCGCACGTCGACGGCGCGCAGTCCCGCGTCCAGGGCCCGGTACACGAACGGCAGCGCCATCACGACGTACGCGAGGACGAGGACGACCGGGAAGCCCGGGTCCTGGATCGCCACGAACGTCTGGAACAGCGGCGTGCGCGACAGGTGTTCGGGTCCCCACTTCAGGACGGTGGAGATGCCGGCGACGAACGCGATCGGGGGCACGACCAGCGGCAGCGAGCACACCACCTCGACGACCGGCCGCAGCCGGGCGGATCCGAGCCGCAGCGCGACCATGGCGGGGACCATCAGGAGCAGCACCACGGCGATGGTCGCGGCGGCGAGTTCCAGGGAGAGCACGAGGCTGGAGGCGAAGCCGTCGGCGGACACGATCCGGCTGTAGGCGTCGAAGGTGACACCCTGCCCGGGCACGTCGACCGTGAAGACCACGGACGCGGCCATGGGCACCAGGAAGTACAGCGCGGCGAGGGCGAGGACCACCCAGCGCCACGGGTTCAGGCGAGCCATCGCGCGCTCCGTCGTTGCAGGGGCAGGTACACGGCCATGACCAGGCCCGCGATGAGGACCATGTCGAGGCTGAGGGCGAGCGCCACGTTCTCCTGGCCGACCAGCACGTTGCCGGAGATGGCGTCGGCGATCTGGAGCGTGACGAGCGGCACCGCGCTGCCCACCATGGCGGCCGCCGTGGCGTACGCGGCGAAGGCGCTGCCGAAGAGGAGCACGAGTCCGCCGAGGAGCGAGGGCGCGAGGACCGGCAGGGCGACGTGCAGCCAGTACTGGACGGTGGTCGCGCCGTTGTTCCGCGCGGCCTCGCGCCACTGGGAGCGCAGGCCGTCGAGGGCGGGGGTGATGGTGAGGACCATGAGCGGGATCAGGAAGTAGAGGTAGACGACGACCAGGCCCCAGAAGCTGTAGAGGTCCCAGCCCCGGTCGGTCAGGCTCAAGTGCCGGGTCAGCACACCGGAGTTGCCGAGGGTGGCGACGAAGGCGAAGGCGAGCGGGACACCGCCGAAGTTGGCGAGGACGCCGGAGGCGGTGAGCACGGCCTCGCGCAGCGCGCGGAAGCGGGAGGTCACCACGGCCTGGGCCAGCGGCAGTCCGAGGAGGGTCGCGAGCCCGGCGGAGACGGCGGACAGCTTGACGCTGCCGGTCAGCGCGGTCAGGTAGGCGCCGTGGAACGAGCCGGTCAGATTGGCGGTGGTGTACGAACTGGCGCCGGTGGCCGAGTCCTTGACGGTGAAGGCGCCGTTCAGCATGGCGAGCGCGGGGACCCCGAAGGAGACCGCGACGAAGACGAGCAGCGGGAGGACGGCCAGCGGGCCGGTGGCGCGGCGCCGCCGCTGCCGGTGGGCAGCGGCGGGCGCCACGTCGGCCGGGGCCTCGGTGAGAGCGGTGGTCATCCGGAGACGGCCTTGCCCCAGCCCTGGGCGAGCACGGTCTTGGCCTTGCTCTGCTGCGCCTCGGTCGGGAAGCTCGGGGTGCCCGAGACGGCGGGGAGCTTCGCGGCGGCGGTCTTGTCGAGCGTGCCGGCCTTCTCCATCGCGGTCATCAGGGCCGGTCGGGCGTACCCCTTGAGCCAGAGGTTCTGGCCCTCGGCGCTGTAGAGGTACTCCTGCCACAGCCGGGCGGCCGCGGGGTGCGGGGCGTCCTTGTTGACGGCCTGGGAGTAGTACTGCGAGAACTGGCCGTCGCTCGGCACGGCGACCTTCCAGTCGACGCCCTTGGACCTGAACTCGTCGGCGTAACCGGCGTTGAGGTAGTCCCAGTCGATGCTGATGGGCGTCTCGCCCTTCTCGACGGTGGCCGGGGTCGACTCGACGGGCGTGTAGTTGCCGTTCTTCTTCAGCTTCGCGAAGAAGTCGAGGCCGGGCTGGATGTCGTCGAAGGAGCCACCGCTCGCGAGCGAGGCCGCGTACACGCCGCCGAACGCCGAACCGGACTTGGTGGGGTTGCCGTTGAGCGCGACCTGGCCCTTGTACTGCGGCTTGAGCAGTTCCTTGAAGGTCGTCGGGCACTCCTTGACCTTCTTGGCGTCGCAGCCGATGGAGATGTAGCCGCCGTAGTCGTTGAACCAGCGGGCCTGCGGGTCCTTCTGGCCCTCGGGCAGGTCGGCGAAGCCGGCCACCTTGTACGGGGCGAGCAGGCCCTGCTGGGCGGCACTCAGCGCGAAGGAGCTGCCGAGGTCGAGCACGTCGGGGGCGCGGTCCTGGCCCTTGCGCGAGGTGACGGCGTTGATCTCGTCCTGGCTGGAGCCGTCCGGGCTCTCGACCTGGATCTTGATGCCGTACTTCTTGGTGAAGCCGTCGATGAGGGCGCCGTAGTTGGCCCAGTCGCGGGGAAGGGCGATCGCGTGCAGCGTGCCCTCCTTCTTGGCGGCCTTGGCCAGGGCGTCGAGACCGCCGAAGTCCGCGGCGGAGGTCGCGGTGGCCGCGCTCTTGCCGTCGGCGGTGGTCGCCTTGTCGTCGGGAGCGGCGCCGCAGGCGCTCAGGGTGAGCGCTGCGGCGACGGCGAGGCCGCCGGTGAGGAGGGCGGTCCTCGGCAGGAACACGGTCACGGTCTCTCCAGGGTGACGCACGAGGGTGGGGTGGAACGGAGAACTTGTCTGAACAAGTTGGCCCCAGTAGGCCCGCCGATGGTGTCCCCACGGTGAACGGCGGTGAAACCCCAAGCCCCTATTCCCTGCACAATCCCGACCGTTCCCGATCACCGTCCGCTGTCGATTAGGCTGGTCAGGCTGTGCACAGCGGGCCGACCAGAGGGGAAGAATGACGGCGCGACACGAGGAGATCGCCGAGGAGCTGCGGCGGGCGATCGACCGCGAGGAGTACACCGTGGGCAGTCTGCTGCCGGCGGAGACCGACCTCGCGGCCCAGTACGGCGTCTCACGCGGCACCGTCCGCCAGGCCGTCGCGGCCCTGACCGCCGAGGGGCTCATCGGGTCGCGTCAGGGCGCCCGGCGCGTGGTCCTCGCGGGCCGCCGCAGCCAGAGCTTCGCCGAACTGCGGAGCTTCGCGCAGTGGGCCCGGGCCATGGGGCGCGAGGCGACGGGGCACGTGGTGGCCCAGGAGTACCGCCCGGCCACGGCGGAGGACGCCGTACGCCTCCAACTCGCCGAGAGGACCCCGGTGTTGCACGTCCTGCGGGTGCGCGGGCTGGACGGCGAACCCGTGCTGCTGGAGCGCACGGTGTACGCGGACTGGATCTCCCCCGCCGTCACGGCGATCGAACCCGAGTGCCCCTCGGTCACCCAGCGCCTCTTCGAGGACACCGGCCTGGTCTTCGCGTACGGCGAGCACGTCATCGACGCGGTCGCGGCGGGCGCCCAGGACGCCGACCTGCTCGGCGTCCGCCGCACCAGCCCCCTGCTGCGCGTCCGCCGGGTCACCACCACCCGCGAGGGCCGCCCGGTGGAATGGTCGGACGACCGCTACCGCTCGGACGCCGTGAGCTTCAGCATCCACAACTCGATCGGCAACAACGCCCTGGCGAGGAAAACAGCGGAGTAGGCCCTGCGAGGAGCGCCCGCAAGGGACGCGGGGAACTGCGCGACAAGCCACCGAACCACCCAAGGCCGCGCGGGGGCGAGACCCCCGACCCCTGGGGCGCACGCCGGCACGGGGCCACCGACTACGTCGGCGACCCCGACGAAAACCTCCGCAGGAGCGGGGAGAGAACCAGAACGGACTTCGTCCGTTCGACGAACGACTCCCCCGCGATCCGCTCCAGCACCCGCTCGAAGTGCCGCATGTCCGAGGCGAACACCTGCACCACCGCGTCCGCCTCCCCGGTGACGGTGGAGGCGGCCACGACCTCCTGGTACCGCTCCAGACCGCGCTGGATGGTCTCCGGCGAGGTGTTCCGTCGGCAGTAGATCTCGACGAAGCCCTCCGTCTCCCAGCCGAGGGCCGCCGGGTCCACCCGTACGGTGAACCCGGTGATGGCCCCGGTGGCCCGCAGCCGGTCGACCCTCCGCTTCACGGCGGGCGCGGACAGGCCGACCAGCTGCCCGATGTCCGCGTAGGACCGGCGGGCGTCCTCGGCGAGGGCGTGCACGATGCGTTCGTCGAGATCGTTCAGCACTGCGGGCGGTTCACTTTTCTGCGAGGAGTTCTACGGTTGCTCGGCGACGGCGGGTTCCGCGGCCGCCATCCGGGACCGGCGGTAGCCGTAACTGAAGTAGAACACGAGCCCCACGGCCATCCAGACGCCGAAGACCGCCCAGGTGACGGCAGAGAGACTGGCCATCATCCACAGGCACAGCAGGAAGCCGATCACGGGGAACACCGGCGCGAACGGAACCCGGAAGGTGCGGCGCATGGCCGGGCGCGTCCGGCGCAGCACGACGACGGCGACGTTGACCAGCGCGAAGGCGAACAGGGTGCCGATGCTGGTGGCGTCGGCGAGCTGGCCGAGCGGGATCGCGGCGGCGAGGACACCGCAGAACAGCGAGACGATGACGGTGTTGGCGCGGGGCGTGCCGGTCTTCGGGTGGACCCGGGCGAACACCTTGGGCACCAGACCGTCCCGGCCCATGGCGAACAGGATGCGGGTCTGGCCGTACAGGACGGTCAGCACGACACTGGCGATGGCGATGACGGCGCAGGCGGCCAGGAGCGTGCCCCAGAAGGTCTGCCCGGTGACCTCCTTCATGATCTCCGCGAGCGCCGCGTGCGCGTCGCCGAACTGCCGCCAGGGCTTCGCGCCGACGGCGACGGCCGCGACCAGGACGTACAGGGCGGTCACGATGACCAGCGAGAGCATGATCGCGCGGGGCAGGTCGCGCTGCGGGTCCTTGGCCTCCTCACCGGCGGTGGAGGCGGCGTCGAAGCCGATGTAGGAGAAGAACAGGGTGGCGCCCGCGGCGCTGACGCCCGCCATGCCGAGCGGCATGAAGTGCTCGTAGTTGCCCGAGCGCAGACCCTGGACCCCGATCGCGCAGAACAGCACCAGGGCGGCGATCTTCACGGCCACCATGATGGTGTTGGCGCGCGCCGACTCGCGGGCGCCGCCGAGCAGGAACGCCATCGCGAGCAGGACGACGATGAGCGCGGGCAGGTTGAAGACACCGCCGTCGCCGGGCGGCGCGGAGAGCGCGTCCGGGATGGTGACGCCGATCGTGCCGTCGAGCAGTTCGTTCAGGTACTCGCCCCAGCCGACCGCGACGGCCGCGACCGAGACGCCGTACTCCAGGACCAGACACCAGCCGCAGATCCAGGCGATCAGCTCTCCCATGGTTGCGTACGCGTACGAGTACGAGGACCCGGCGACCGGGATGGTGCCGGCGAGTTCCGCGTAGGAGAGGGCGGAGAACAGCGCCGTGACACCGGCGATGACGAAGGACAGGGTGACCGCGGGTCCGGCCTTGGGGACGGCCTGGCCGAGGACCACGAAGATGCCGGTGCCGAGCGTGGCGCCGATGCTGATCATGGTGAGCTGCCACAGGCCGAGGGAGCGCCGCAGCGAGCCGCCCTCACCGTGTCCGCCTTCCTGCACCAGGGCTTCCACCGGCTTGCGGCGCATGAGACGGGCGCCGAGGCCCGGGGAGGACGGGGCGGAGGTGGGTGGGGACTGCGGGGGTGCGCCTTGATCGAGCACGCGCTCGCTCCTTCATCGCTGCCGGTCGAAGAGGACGGGGACCGGCGGCACCCCTGACAGCCGGGACCCACCGAGCGGGGTCCCCGCCGCGCCTGTGTACAGCGCCCGACCCTATGAGTTCGGGCTTCACGGGCGTAATGCAGCAACCTTGCGCATCTCCGCAAGATCGTTGCGTTCATCGCATCCCGGCGCCTGTTCGTTGCGCAGGGCTTTTCGATGGTTGCGCAAGGCGACTTCCGGGCGGGCGGGAACGCGTACGGCCCCCGCTCCCGGACGGGGAACGGGGACCGTGAGGAGGACTTCCGGGGATCAGCTCCAGCTGGCGTGCAGGGGCTTGCCCTCGGCGTAGCCGGCCGCGCTCTGGATACCGACGATCGCGTTCGCGGCGAACTCCTCCAGGGAGTTGGCGCCCGCGTAGGTGCAGGAGGAACGGACGCCCGCGATGATCGAGTCGATCAGGTCCTCGACGCCCGGGCGGGCCGGGTCGAGGAACATGCGCGAGGTGGAGATGCCCTCCTCGAACAGCGCCTTGCGGGCCCGGTCGTACGCGGACTCCTCGCTGGTGCGGTTCTTGACGGCCCGTGCGGACGCCATGCCGAAGGACTCCTTGTACAGGCGTCCGTGCGCGTCCTGCTGGAGGTCGCCGGGGGACTCGTACGTGCCGGCGAACCAGGAGCCGATCATGACGTTCGACGCACCGGCGGCCAGCGCCATGGCGACGTCACGGGGGTGGCGGACACCGCCGTCGGCCCACACGTGCTTGCCGTACTTCTTCGCCTCGGCGGCGCACTCCAGGACCGCGGAGAACTGCGGCCGGCCGACGCCGGTCATCATGCGGGTGGTGCACATGGCGCCCGGGCCGACACCGACCTTGATGATGTCGGCGCCCGCGTCGATCAGGTCCTTGACGCCCTCGGCGGCGACGATGTTGCCCGCGACGATCGGCACCTGCGGATCCAGCGCACGCACGGTCCGCACGGCGCTGATCATCGACTCCTGGTGGCCGTGCGCCGTGTCGATGACGAGCGTGTCGACGCCCGCGTCCAGCAGCTGCTTGGCCTTGCCGGCCACGTCGCCGTTGATGCCGACGGCGGCGGCGACGCGCAGCCGGCCGTTCGCGTCGGTGGCCGGCGTGTACAGCGTGGCGCGCAGGGCGCCCGTGCGGGTGAGGATGCCGGCGAGCTTGCCGTCCGCGTCCACGGCGGGGGCGTAGCGGCGGTTGGCGGCGTCGAGCCGGTTGAATGCCTCGCGGGGCGCGATGTCCGCGTCCAGGAGCAGCAGGTCCTTGGACATGACCTCGGACAGCTGGGTGAAGCGGTCCACGCCGGACAGGTCGGTGTCGGTGACGACGCCGACGGGGCGGCCGTCCTCGTCGACGACGACGCCCGCGTTGTGCGCGCGCTTGGGCAGCAGCGCCAGCGCGTCGGCGACGGTCTGGTGGGGCGCGAGGACGATCGGGGTGTCGAGCACCAGATGGCGTCCCTTGACCCAGGTGACGACCTCGGTGATGACGTCGATCGGAATGTCCTGCGGAATGACGACAAGGCCACCGCGGCGGGCGACGGTCTCGGCCATCCGGCGGCCCGCGATCGCCGTCATGTTGGCGACCACGAGGGGGATGGTGGTGCCGCTGCCGTCGGGGGAGGCGAGGTCCACTCCCTGACGCGAGCCGACGGCCGAACGGCTGGGCACCATGAAGACGTCGTCGTACGTCAGGTCGTACGGGGGCTGGATGTCGTTGAGGAAACGCACGTGCTGCACATCCCAGTCGATCAGAGGTGGCCCCCGGACAGGTCAGCCAGGGGGAAGAGCACGTACTTCATTGTCCCATGACAGCCGGTGCGCGGTCCCCGGGCGGATCATCCAGGCTGGTCAGGGGGCAACTGGTCGGATCCTCCAAGGGACAGCACGACCGACAGGGCCGCGTCGGACTCCTGGTAGTAGCCGGAGGCCGACTCCAGCACCTCCTGCGCGGTCTCCCACTCCTCGGGCCGGGCTCGCGCGTAGGGGCGCCAGCCGGTCACCACGAGCAGTCTGCCCGGACTCGCCGGTCCCCAGTCGGGGTCGCCCAGGAGGTCGCCGAGCGCGTCCCAGTTGCGCCCGAACCACTCCGGCAGGTCGAGGCAGCGGACGCAGCGCGCCATGAAGGCGGCCTTGTCGAGGACCCCGGTGAGGTCGAGCTCGGTGACCTGCCACCCGGCCGAACGGCACACCGCGGCGAGCGGACCGTGCGTCATCTCAGCACCGCCTTGAACGAGTTGTAGTGATCGTCGGTGTAGAAGATCTCCCCGCCCCGCCCGGTGACGATGCGCCGGGCCCCCCGGTCGCCCTCCCCCGGGGTCGGCACCGTGTACTCGTGGTAGTAGCCCCTGGTGTGCCCCGGCAGCTCGCGTTCGAAGTTGCCGAAGACGGTGCCGTCCTTGGCGTACGGGAAGGGGCCGCCCCGGTCGATGAGGGCGAGGGTCGACCGCGCCTCGGCGGGGAGCGCGGTCACGGAGACGGCCGGCAGACCGCCGGCCCATGAAGGGGCGCGCCCGGAACGGCTCACGGCGGTGGCCGCCGAGTCGCCTGGACCGGCCCCGCCCGTCGCCGAGCAGCCCGTCAACAGGACGGTCAGACAGACCAGCAGTCCCGCGAACAGGCGGACCGTGAACGCCCGAGGGGGCGGCCGCAGCAGCATGACGTCGATGCTGCCACGGCCGCCCCCTCGGGGCGCGCTCCGCGTGCCGTCCTCAGGGCCCGTCCGGGTCCGCGCGGTTCAGTGCCGGACGCGGGGGCGGGCCCGCCGTCATCAGCGCGTCCGCGGCCGAGGTGTCCGTCACCAGGCTGGTGACGAGGCCGGACCGCAGCACCGCGTCGATGGCGGCCGCCTTGCGCTGCCCACCCGCTATGGCGACGACCTCGGGGATGCGGCGCAGCCGGTCGGCCTCGACCGTGATGCAGCGCTCGCCCAGGTCACGCCCGACCCGGCGCCCCTCGGCGTCGAAGAGGTGCGCGGACATCTCGGCGGCGACGCCGAGCGAGGCGTAGTGCGCGCGCTCCGCGTCGCTGAGCATGTCGTGCACCGTGGAGATGCCGGGCTCCCAGGAGCCGATGGAGACGCAGGCGACCGTCACCTTGTCGAAGTACTCGAAGGCGCGGGCGATGCCCGTCTGGTGGCGCAGCGCGGCCGCGGTGGCCGCGTCGGGCAGCAGCATCGGCGCGTAGATGGGGTGGGCGTCTCCGCCCGACACCTGCGCGGCACGACGGACGGCCTCGACGGAGCCGCGTTCGGCGGTCCCGGCGTCGTACACGCCCGTCAGCTGCACCACGGTGCACGGCGGGAGCCGGTCGAGGGCCGCCGCCATGTGGATCGTGGAGCGGCCCCAGGCGAGGCCGAGCACATCCCCCTCGTTGACGAGCTCGCCGAGCAGGTCGGCGGCCACCTCGCCGAGGTTCTCCGGGTCGGGCGACTCCTCGGCCTCGGCCGGGGACTCGACGACCACGGCGTGCCGCAGGCCGTAGCGGGCACGCAGCGCGTCCGAGCGCTCCGCGTCGAGCTCGGCGGGGACGCGGATCTCGATCCTCACGAGATCCCGTTCGAGAGCGGTCTCCAGGACCCGGGCCACCTTGAAGCGGCTGACGCCGAACTCCTCGGCGATCTGGATCTTGGATTTGCCCTCGAGGTAGAAGCGGCGGGCCATGGCCGCCGCCTGGACCAGCTCAGCGGGTCCCATCCGCATGGCTGACCGGCCCGCCGACATACCCGACACGGCGATCTCCTCACTTCTGTTCACACTCTGGATTCGCCGTTCATCCTTGCAGATCCGGCGCACTTGATCCGCCCTGATGGGCGGCGTTCACGTTCCCTTGGCTCAGTGGCCGCACGCCCACGACGCACGGGTCATCGCCCCCTCGGCCTGGGTGCGCAATGCACGTACCGCCTCGGCCGGGTCCGCGGCCCCGTACACCGCCGAACCGGCGACGAACACGTCGGCTCCCGCCTCCGCGCACCGCTCGATGGTGGAGGCCGAGACGCCGCCGTCGACCTGGAGCCACAGTTCCAGACCGTGCTTGCTGATCAACTCGCGCGTCCGGCGGATCTTGGGGAGCATGATGTCAAGAAAAGACTGGCCCCCGAATCCGGGCTCGACCGTCATGATCAGCAGCATGTCGAGCTCGGGCAGCAGGTCCTCGTACGGCTCGATGGGGGTCGCGGGCTTGAGCGCCATCGAGGCCCTGGCCCCCTTCGCCCGGATCTCGCGGGCGAGCCGGACGGGCGCGGCGGCCGCCTCGACATGGAAGGTGACGGAGCCGGCACCGGCTTCCACGTACTGGGGCGCCCACCGATCGGCGTCCTCGATCATCAGATGGCAGTCCAGCGGAGTGTCGGTCGCACGGGCCAGAGACTCTACGACCGGGACCCCGAGGGTGAGGTTCGGTACGAAATGGTTGTCCATGACGTCGACATGGAGCCAGTCCGCGCCTTCCACCGCCTTTGCCTCCTCGGCAAGACGGGCGAAGTCGGCGGACAGGATGCTGGGGTTGATCTGCGCGGCCATGCCCCAAGACTGCCATGCCCCGGGCCCGTTGCCCGCCTCGGTCCGGACCTGGTTCGCTCCGTGGACACCGTACGAGGGCCCGGCGTGCCCTGCGGAACGGTCCTGCGGCGCCGCGCCCGGTCCCGGGGGTGGGCATGAACCGGCTCGACGGCTGGAAGCACGGGGCCATCTCGGCCGTGTGCGGCAAGCGGTCCAAGTGGCTGGTCCTGGCCCTGTGGCTGCTGGTTCTCCTCTTCCTCGCGCCCCTCGGGTCCAAGCTCAGCGGTGCCGAGGACAACGACGCCCAGTCCTGGCTGCCGGGCTCGGCCGAGTCCACCCAGGTCCTCAGCATCTCGAACGGGTTCAGGCCCGAGCAGATCCCCGCGGTCGTCGTCTACGCGCGCCCGGACGGTCTGACCGCGAAGGACCGCGTGCAGATCGCCGAGGACGTCGGGCAGCTGAAGACGCTGCGGGCCCACGGCATCCGCGGCGAGGAGACCCGGGGACCGGTCTTCGACCGGCGGCCGGATCCGCGCGCGGCGCAGATCTACGTCCCCATCACCATGGACGCGTCCGGCTGGCAGCGGATCGGCCCCGCCGTCTCCTCCATCCGTGACCAGGTGGGCAAGGGCGGCGACGGCCTCTCGGTGCACATCACCGGACCCGGCGGTACGGCCGCCGACTCCTCGAAGGCCTTCGAGGGCATCGACTCGACGCTGCTCTTCGCCGCCATGGCCGTCGTCGTCGTGATGCTGCTGATCACCTTCCGCAGCCCGATCCTGCTCTTCGTGCCGCTGCTCGGCGTGGTCGTCGCCCTGTTCACGGCCCAGGCGCTGATCTATCTGCTGGCGAAGCACGCGGGGCTGACCGTCAACGGGCAGAGCGCCGGCATCCTGACCGTGCTCGTGTTCGGCGCGGGGACCGACTACGCGCTGCTGCTGGTCGCCCGCTACCGCGAGGAGCTGCGCCGCCACGAGGACCGGCACGAGGCGATGAAGCTCGCCATGAACCGGGCCGGTCCCGCCATCCTCGCGTCCGGCGCGACGGTGGTGCTGAGCATGCTGGTGCTCCTGGTCGCCGAGATGAACTCGACGCGGGGTCTCGGTCCTGTCGCGGCGATCGGCGTGGCCGTCGCGCTGCTCGCCATGCTCACGCTCTTCCCCGCGCTGCTGCTCGTGTGCGGCCGCTGGATCTTCTGGCCCGCCGTCCCGCACGTCGGCTCGGCCGACCCCACCAGGAGCGGTGTCTGGGCGCGTACGGGCCGCAGGATCGCGCGCCGCCCCCGGACCACCTGGGTGGCCACGGCGCTGGCGCTGGGGCTGCTGTCCCTCGGCCTGATCCAGCTGCGGGCCGCGGGCATCCCCAACGCCGACCAGTTCACCGGGAAACCGGACTCGATCGTGGGCCAGGAGGTGTCGGCGCGCTACTTCCCCGCGGGTGACGGGGATCCGCTGGTCATCGTGTCCAACACGGCCCAGGCCAGGGAGGTCGGCCGCACCGTGGCGGCGGATCCGGACGTGGTGCCGGCGAGCATCGGTGTGCCTCCGGGCGCCGCGCCCGTGCACGACGGCAGGGTGCTGTTCGAGGCGACCACGCGCGCGCCCTCCGACAGCGCGGCGGCGAAGGACACGGTGGAGCGGGTACGCGCCGCGGTGCACGCCGTGCCGGGGGCCGACGCGAAGGTGGGCGGCGGGGCGGCGGCCCTGCTGGACATGGAGAACGCCCAGACGCACGACAACTACCTGGTCATCCCGCTCGTCCTGGTGGTGGTCCTGCTCGTCCTCAGCGTCCTGTTGCGCGCGCTGGTCGCGCCGCTCCTGCTGATCGGGACCGTGGTGCTGTCGCTGGCGACCGCGCTCGGCGTGAGCGCGCTGGCCTTCCGGCACGTCTTCGACTACGCGGGCGAGGACGTGGCCTTCCCGCTGTTCGTGTTCGTGTTCCTGGTGGCGCTCGGCATCGACTACAACATCTTCCTGACCACCCGTATCCGCGAGGAGGCGGTCCGGCACGGCACCCGGCAGGGTGTGGTCACGGGGCTCGCCACCACCGGCGCGGTGATCACCTCGGCCGGTCTGGTGCTCGCGGGCACGTTCGCGGCCCTCGGCACCCTGCCGATCGTGGGCTTCGCCGAGATCGGCTTCGCGGTCGCCCTCGGCGTGCTCCTGGACACCTTCGTGGTCCGCTCGGTGCTGGTCACCGCGCTCTTCCTCGACGTCGGCCCGAAGGTGTGGTGGCCGAACCGGCTCGCGCACGAGGACGGCGGCTCCCCGCCGACGGACGCGAGGACGCCCGGCGGACCCGGGGAGCCGCCGGACTCCGGGGAGGGCGGGGACCACCCGCCGGACCCGGGGGCGCCCGGAGACCCCACGAAACCGGCCCAGCCGCCCGGTTGACGGTGCGGACCGGGCGAGTCGCTGCGGGTCAGCCGGGCCCGGTGCCGCGCCGGCCGTGCGGCTGTGCCCGTACGGCCCGTCAGCCGGTGCGGCGGATCAGGGCCAGGTACATCGCGTCCGTGCCGTGCAGGTGCGGCCACAGCTGGAGGTCGGGGCCGTCCCCCAGGGCGGGCACTCCGGGCAGCAGCGGGCGGGCGTCGAGCAGTTCGGCCGAGCCGTCCTCGAAGTGCTTGAGGACGTCGTCGACGACCGCGCGGGTCTCGGCGAGGTGCGGCGAGCAGGTCGCGTAGCCGACGACACCGCCCACCCGTACGGACGCGAGCGCCGTGCGCAGCAGCCCGCGCTGGAGCGGCGCGAAGCCGTCGAGGTCCTCGGGGCGACGACGCCAGCGGGCCTCGGGACGGCGGCGCAGCGCGCCCAGACCCGTGCAGGGCACGTCCATGAGCACCCGGTCGAACGTGCCGGGCCGCCACGGCGGGCGTGTGCCGTCGGCGGCGATGACCTGGTAGGGGCCGGGGTTCCCCGCGAGTGCCTTGGCGACGAGCCCCGCGCGGTGCGGCTGCTTCTCGGAGGCGAGCAGCGTCGCCCCCCGCTGGGCGGCGAGACCCGCCAGCATCGCGGCCTTGCCGCCGGGTCCCGCGCAGCCGTCCAGCCAGAGCCGGTCGGGCCCGTCGACCGGAGCGTTCGCCAGGGCGATCGCGACCAGCTGGCTGCCCTCGTCCTGGACGCCCGCCCGGCCCTCGCGCACGGCGTCGACGGCACCGGGCTCACCGCCCTCGGTGAGCCGCACGGCGAACGGGGACCAGCGCCCGGGGAGCGCCGAGTCCTCGTCGAGGGAGTCGAGGAGTTCCTCCGAGGTGGAGCGCCCGGGCCTGGCGACGAGGGTGACCTCGGGCCGCTCGTTGTCGGCCTCCAGCAGGTCCTCGATACCGGCCCGGCCCCCGCCGAGGGAGTCCCAGAGGGCGGAGACGACCCAGCGCGGGTGGGAGTGCACGACGGCGAGGTGGTCCTCGGGGTCCTCGTCGTAGGGCGGCGCGACCTGTTCGAGCCAGGTGTCGAGGTCCTGCCGCGCGACCTTGCGCAGCACGGCGTTCACGAACTTGGCCCGCCCGTCGCCGAGGACCACCCGGGCCAGCTCGACGGAGGCGGAGACGGCCGCGTGCGTGGGGATGCGGGTGCCGAGCAGCTGGTGGACGCCGAGGCTGAGCACGTCGAGGACCGGCGGGTCGACCTCCCGCAGGGGCCGGTCGACGCAGGCCGAGATGACGGCGTCGTACGTCCCCTGACGGCGCAGCGTGCCGTACACCAGCTCGGTGGCGAGCGCCGCGTCCCGTGTGTCGAAGTCGCCCTTCTCCCGCGCCTTGCGCAGCAGCGGCGGCAGGACGAGGTTCGCGTACGCGTCCCGTTCGTCCACGGCCCGCAGCGCCTCGAAGGCGAGCATGCGGACCGGGTCCTTCTGGGGGCGGCGGTAGGGCTTGCCGGGCTTCTGCGGCCGACGGGGCTGCTCACTCACGAAAAAGGTGCTCCGGATCCAGGAAAAAGGTGCGTCTATCAGCGTACGCCGCAGGTCCGGCGTCAGATTCCGAGGCGCTCGCCGGAGGGAATCCGCACCCCGCGGGCCCAGTCCGCGGCCCGCATCGGCTTCTTGCCCTGGGCCTGCACCCAGAGCAGCTCGACGGCGTACGAGCCCGTGCCGGCGTACACGTTGTTCTTGGCGACCGACAGCTCGCCCGGGGCGAGGTCCGTGCGGTCGGGCACCGTGGCGGCCTGGATGAGCTTGAGCCGCTCGCCGCGGAAGACGGTCCAGGCACCGGGGGCGGGGGTGCACCCGCGGACCATGCGGTCGACGCGCAGCGCCGGGGCGGCCCAGTCGATGTGGGCGTTCTCGACGGTGATCTTCGACGCGGTGCTGATGCCGTCCGCGGGCTGCGGCACGGCCTTGAGGGTGCCGTCCTCGATCCCGTCCATCGTCGCGGCGAGCAGTCCGGACCCGGCGAAGGCGAGCCGCGTGAGCAGATCCCCGCTGGTGTCGGTGGGCCGGATCTCCTCGGTGACGGTGCCGTAGACCGGTCCCGAGTCGAGGCCCTCCTCGATCAGGAAGGTGGTGGCGCCGGTGATCTCGTCACCGGCCATGATCGCGTGCTGGACGGGGGCGGCGCCGCGCCAGGCCGGCAGCAGCGAGAAGTGCAGGTTGACCCAGCCCTGGGCGGGGATGTCGAGGGCGACCCGGGGCAGCAGCGCCCCGTACGCCACGACGGGACAGCAGTCCGGGCCGATCTCCCGCAGCCGGGCCAGGAACTCCTCGTCCCGCGGCTTCACGGGCTTGAGCACCTCGATCCCGGCCTGTTCCGCCCGCTCGGCGACCGGACTCGCGACGAGCCGTCGCCCCCGTCCGGCCGGGGCGTCCGGCCGGGTCACGACGGCGGCCACTTCGTGCCGCCCGGAGGCGATCAGGGCGTCCAGGGCGGGAACGGCGACCTCGGGGGTGCCTGCGAAGACGAGCTTCATGGGTGGCGGTTGGCCTCTCGGGCGGGAGCACTTCCGTCCCCCGCGCGCGTGCCGGTTCAGGCGGCGCACGGGGCAGCGCACCAGTCTATGCCGCCCGCGCCGCAAGGGCTCGGGGGTTCCCCGAGGGGCCATGTCCCGGCGGCTGTACGGGCGGTACGGGCCCGGCCGGGGACGGACGGCACGGACACGGCCGGGGCCGGACCGCACGGACGCCGAGCGGGGCAGACGGCACGGACATGGCCGGAGGCAGACGGCACGGACGCCGGACGGGGCAGGCGGCACGGACACGGCCGGAGGCAGACGGCACAGACGCGGCCGGGCCGGACGGCAGGGACGCGGGGCGGCACGGACGGCACGGAAGCGGCCGGAACGGACGCCGGGCGGAACGGACACGGCCGGGCCGGGCGGCACGGACGCGGGACGGAACGGGCGGTACGGACGAGGGATGCAAACGAGCGGGACGAGCGCTGGCCGGAGACCGGCGGCACGGACGCGGGACGGAACGGGCCGGGCGCGGGTGGCCCGTCCCCGCGTAAGGGGACGGGCGGTGCGCCGCCGGGCACGGGGACGGGCGGTCCGCCGGGTGCCGGCCGCGCACGGGCCCGGCTGTCACGCCCCGGGCGTCGGCGCAGGTGGAGGGCACCGTCCGTCGGCGCGCGGGGCGCGTCCACCGCACGACGGGGGGCGTACAGCGCGTGACGCGCCCCGTTCATATGCTCTTGCGCCCTTGCACCCGTGACCACTCACCCGTCCACGCGTTGGTCAAGAAAGAGTTGACCACCGCGGGCCGCACACCAACGGTCCGATCCCTTTCAACGCCGGTTCGAGAGGTTTGTTCATGGCCGACCATGCAACCCACGACGCCCAGGCTCGGGCCAGCCTGCACCTGCTGGTGCGCGACATCGAGCGGGTCCGTCGGCAGGTGGACGCACTGCGCACGCTCACCGCCCAGTTGGGCAACGTCTACCGTCCGCGCCGTGCCGGCCCCTCCACGGGATTCGTCGTCTACGGGCGCGCTCCCGCCCCGACCGTCCGTCTCGCCCAGGAACTGCGGGACAGCGTCGAGACCCTGGTCACCGCCGCCGTGGACTTCGACCGCTCCCTCGGCTTCTCCTGGGACGCGGTGGGCTCGGCCCTCGGGGTCACCAAGCAGGCCGTGCACCGGCGTTACGGCGCCCGCCGTGCCGCCGCCCAGGCCGCCGCCGAGGCGGAGCGCGCGACGGAGGCGGCCGACACGCGCTCGGTCGCCGTCGACAGCGTCATCCCCTCGGTGCCGACCGTGCCCGCGGCCCGCTCGATGCCGACCCAGCCGACCTCCGGCAGTCCGGCGTTCCGCGACGAGGTCAGGCCCACGGCCTTCCCGGGCCCGCGCAACGGCTGACCCGGAGCACCCAGGCGACACCTGCCTCCCGGCGCCTGACCCGGGGGGCAGTGCCCCACGTACGCGTCCACGAACCCCCGCCCGAGTCCGTGTCCCGCTCCGCCCCGCCGACCCGGCGGAGGCCGGCCGGGGCACCCGGGCCCGCGGCCCGCCGGGTCTCACCCGATGTCGGGCGGATCGATCCGGATGCGTACGGGCTCGGCGCCCCCACGGGCCATCCGTGCCGCCTGCGCGCTCTTCAGCGCCGCCGCCAGCGCGGCCCCGCTGCCCGGGGGTACCCGGATCAGCACCCGCTCCCCCGGCTCGCCCAGAGGCGGCCCACCGGGCCGCCTGGGCCGCCCCGGCTCGACCGCCGGAACCGGCACGGGTCCCAACACCTCGGCGTCGCGCGGCAGTTCGGCCGCCGCGAGGAAACCGGCGAGCGCCTCCGGCGCCCCGGACACCGCGGCCATCCGGGAGACCGGCGGAAATCCCAGCTCGGCCCGCTCGGCCAGTTCACGCACCGCGTGCCCGACCGGGTCCCACCGGACGAGCGCCTGCACGGGCCGCAGGGTCGGTTCGGCCACGATCACCACCGTGCCGCCCGCCCCCTGCGGACGGACCAGTGCCGCGGCCCCCGTCCAGCGGCGCAGCGCGTCCTCGCCCGCCCGCAGATCGGGCCGTCCGAGCATGGCCCAGCCGTCGAGCAGCAGGGCCGCCGCGTACCCGCCCTCGGCGACGGGCTCGGCCCCCGGCGTGCTGACGACCAGGGCGGGCGCCGCGGGCACCGTGTCCAGGACTTGCTCCCGCCCGGACGTGCGCACGGGAACGGCGGGGAACGCCCGTCCCAGTTCCTCGGCGGTCCGCCGGGCGCCGACGACCTGCGCCCGCAGCCGGAACCCGCCGCACTCCTGGCAGTGCCAGGCCGGCTCGTCCCGCCCGCACCACGCACAGCGCAGTGCCTGGGCGTCCTGCGCCTCCAGCGGTCCCGCGCAGTGCCGGCAGCGCGCGGGCTCACGGCAGCGCGCGCAGGCCATCCGCGGCACATAGCCGCGCCGGGGCACCTGCACCAGCACGGGCCCCTGCTTCAGCCCCTCCCTGACGATCTGCCAGGCGAGCGACGGCAGCCGGGCGGCACGGGCGGCCTCGTCGCGCGCGAGGTCGGCGTCCGAGACGGTCCGCACCAGCGGCGCGGCGGCGCGCACCTGTTCCCGTTCGGCGGCCAGCGGCAGCGCCCAACCGCTCTCGACCAGTTGGGCCGCCTCCACCGTGCAGGTCCAACCCCCCAGCAGGAAGCCGCACTTGTCGCGTGAGGCGCGCAGCTCCAGCACTTCACGTACGTGCGGGAAGGGAGCGTTGTCGTCGCTGTGGCCGTCGTCGCCGTCGTCCCAGACGACGACGAGCCCGAGGTCGCGTACCGGTGCGAACATCGCGGCCCGGGTGCCGACCACCGCCCGTACGGACCCCCGTCGCACGGCGAGCCAGTCGCGGTAGCGGCGCTCCGGTCCGGCGTCGGCGGTCAGCACGGCGTGCCGCCCCTCCCCCATGAGGGCCTTGAGGGCCGCGTCCACGCGGGCGGCGGGCCGGCCCGCGGGGACCACGACGAGCGCGCCACGCCCGGAGGCGAGGGTCGCCTGCACGGCGCGGGCGATCTCATCGGCCCATTCGGGTCCGGGCAGCGCCGTCCACACCGCGCGCGGGGCACCGCCCGAGGCGAGTGAGGCGAGGAAGTCCGCCCCCCGTCCGTACCGGCGCCAGGTCCCGGGGTCGGGTGCGGCGGGCGGCGGCGGGGGCACGGGCGACTCCCGCGTCTCGGCACGCGCGTGCCGGGGCGGGACGGCCAGCTGCACCACGTCGGCGAGCGATCCCGCGTACCGGTCGGCGACGGCGCGGGCGAGTCCCAGCAGTTCGGGTCCGAGGACGGGTTCGGGCGAGACGACCTGGGCGAGTGCGGCCAGGGGCCCTGAGTAGTCGGACTCGGCGACCCTCTCGACGAGGTAGCCGTCGATCAGACCGCCGCCCTCGCGCCGCCCCTCCCGCACGGTGCGGCCGCCGGCGCCGAACCGGACCCGGACCCTGACGCCGGGCTGCGCGGCCTCGTCCAGGTCCTCGGGCACGGCGTAGTCGAAGTAGCGGTCGAGGTGCAGCACGCCCTTGTCGACGAGCACCCGCGCGACGGGCAGGTCCTTCGCGAGCGGGGCACCCCGCCAGGTCCGCGGCTTGGCCTTCGGCGCCTTGGCCTGGCGCACGGCCTCCCTGATCAGCGCAAGCTGCTCGGGCGGTGCGCCGTCCGCGCCGCCCGCGCTGTCCTCGGATCGCCCGTTCGCGCTGCTCACAGCAGTATTCCTACCAGACCGCACCGACAGCGCCGCCCGCCCGAGATCGGGCCGGCCGCGGATCGCGCGCGCCGTGAAGGCGCCTCCGCCATGGACCGCTCGGCCATACCGGTCGGGGACCGGCAGCGGGATTCGAACCCGCGAGGGGCGTCCCCCAGGAAGGAGCCGCGGCCGTCGCACCGGGCGGGACGGCGGCGGTTCTCCCGAGATCGGGGCGGCAGCGGAACGTGTATCCAGATTCACCGCACGCCATGGGCGTACTCCACCGAAGTAACCGCGGCCATCGCACCGGGAGATCATCAGCGTACGAACCCACACGCGGTCGGGCCACCGTTTTTCCCGCGCAGCCGTGAGGCCCGGCACCCCAGGGGGTACCGGGCCTCACGGCTCTGACGGGTCTTTCCGGGACTACAGGCCCGCGGCCTTGCGCAGCGCGTCCACCCGGTCCGTGCGCTCCCACGTGAAGTCGGGCAGCTCGCGGCCGAAGTGGCCGTACGCGGCGGTCTGGGAGTAGATCGGGCGGAGCAGGTCGAGGTCGCGGATGATGGCCGCCGGACGGAGGTCGAAGACGTCCGTGATGGCGGTCTCGATCTTCTCGGCGTCGACCTTGGCGGTGCCGAAGGTCTCGACGAACAGACCGACGGGCTCGGCCTTGCCGATCGCGTAGGCGACCTGGACCTCGCAGCGCGAGGCGAGGCCCGCGGCGACGACGTTCTTCGCGACCCAGCGCATGGCGTAGGCGGCGGAGCGGTCGACCTTGGACGGGTCCTTGCCGGAGAAGGCGCCGCCGCCGTGGCGGGCCATGCCGCCGTACGTGTCGATGATGATCTTGCGGCCGGTGAGGCCGGCGTCGCCCATCGGGCCGCCGATCTCGAAGCGGCCGGTCGGGTTCACCAGCAGGCGGTAGCCCTCGGTCTCCAGCTTGATGCCGTCCTCGAGGAGGGCCTTCAGCTCCGGCTCCACCACGAACTCGCGGATGTCGGGGGCGAGCAGGGACTCCAGGTCGATGTCCGAGGCGTGCTGCGAGGAGACGACGACGGTGTCCAGACGGACCGCCTTGTCGCCGTCGTACTCGATGGTGACCTGGGTCTTGCCGTCGGGGCGCAGGTACGGGATGGTCCCGTTCTTGCGGACGTCGGACAGGCGGCGCGAGAGCTTGTGCGCGAGGTGGATCGGGAGCGGCATCAGGTTCGGGGTCTCGTCCGTCGCGTACCCGAACATCAGGCCCTGGTCGCCGGCGCCCTGCCTGTCCAGCTCGTCCTCGTCGCCCTCGACACGGGACTCGTACGCCGTGTCGACACCCTGCGCGATGTCCGGGGACTGGGAGCCGATCGACACCGACACGCCGCAGGACGCTCCGTCGAAGCCCTTCTTCGACGAGTCGTAGCCGATCTCCAGGATCTTGTCGCGGACCAGCTGGGCGATCGGCGCGTACGCCTTGGTGGTGACCTCTCCGGCCACGTGCACCAGGCCGGTGGTGATGAGCGTCTCCACGGCGACCCGGGACGTCGGGTCCTCGCGCAGAAGCGCGTCGAGAATGGTGTCGCTGATCTGGTCAGCGATCTTGTCGGGGTGACCCTCGGTGACGGACTCCGAGGTGAACAGGCGACGGGACACAACGCTCCCTGTGGTTGCAGCGGCTGCTGGCTGATCATTGGTGGACGGGTCGGGGGCTGCGCCCGGCGTCGTCCGAGAACAGTTTATCGGTCGCACTCGGCCGCGGGACCCCTGTCTCGCCTCTCGGAAGGCCTGTGACCTGCGGCACGGGCATTCTGCGCCATGGCCGGGGGTCTCCGCCAGGCCCGCCACGCCCGATTTTGCGCGATTTGTGTGACAGGTGCGACGGGAGAGGTTTCACACCAGTCGGCGTGTCACCAGGTCCCACACGGTCTCGGCCAGTGCTTCCTTGGGTCCGTAGGGCACCGGGGTCTCACTCCCGTCGGCTCCCAGCACGACCGCCTCGTTCTCCTCGGAACCGAAGGTCTTGCGCTCGCCCACCTCGTTCACCACCAGGAGATCGCAGCCCTTGCGCTCCAGTTTGGTCCGTCCGTTGGACAGGACGTCGTCGGTTTCGGCGGCGAATCCCACCACGACCTGGCCGGGGCGGGCGCGGTCCGCGGAGATCTCCGCGAGAATGTCCGGATTGCGAACCAGAACGATCGGCTCCGGTTCCTTGCCGTCCTTCTTCTTGATTTTTCCGGCCGCGTACGTCTGAGGGCGGAAGTCCGCCACCGCGGCCGCCATCACCACCGCGTCGGCGTCGGAGGCCGCCTTCAGCACGGCCTCGCGCATCTGCACGGCGGTGCCGACCTGGACCACGTCGACCCCGGCCGGGTCCGCGAGACCCGTGTTCGCCGCGATCAGGGTGACCCTGGCGCCGCGGGCGGCGGCGGTGCGGGCCAGCGCGTACCCCTGCTTGCCGGAGGAGCGGTTGCCGAGGAAGCGGACCGGGTCGAGGGGCTCACGGGTGCCGCCGGCGCTGACGACGACGTGCCGTCCGGCGAGATCCGGCCCGGTGACCCCGCGGGCCAGGACACGGCGGCAGACCTCGAAGATCTCCCCCGGGTCGGGCAGCCGCCCCTTGCCGGTGTCGACGCCGGTCAGACGTCCCACGGCCGGCTCGATGACGACGGCTCCGCGCCGCCGCAGCGTCGCCACGTTCTCCTGGGTCGCCGGGTGCTCCCACATCTCGGTGTGCATGGCGGGTGCGAGGACGACCGGGCAGCGGGCGGTGAGCAGGGTGTTGGTGAGGAGGTCGTCGGCCAGCCCGTGGGCGGCCTTGGCCAGCATGTCGGCCGTCGCCGGGGCGACGACCACGAGGTCGGCGTGCTGGCCGATGCGGACGTGCGGGACCTCGTGGACGTCCGACCAGACCTCGGTGGACACGGGGTGGCCCGAGAGCGCGGACCAGGTGGCGGCGCCGACGAAGTTCAGCGCGGAGGCCGTGGGCACGACCCGTACGTCGTGACCCGACTCCGTCAGCCGTCGCAGCAGCTCACAGGACTTGTAGGCGGCGATGCCACCGCTGACCCCCAGAACGACCTTGGGCTTGTCCACCGTCTCTCCCCGGGCTCGGAAACGTACGACTCCATGACACACCACAGGCCCGGCGGTCGCGCCGCCGGGCCTGGGATGAGCTTTTTGATACGACTACTGGGCGGGGCCCTCGACGGCCTCGGAGGTCAGCAGACCCGCGTTGATCTCGCGCAGAGCGATCGACAGCGGCTTCTCGTGGACGTGGGTGTCGACGAGCGGACCGACGTACTCGAGGAGGCCCTCGCCGAGCTGCGAGTAGTACGCGTTGATCTGACGGGCACGCTTGGCCGCGTAGATCACCAGGCTGTACTTCGAGTCGGTGGCCTCGAGGAGCTCGTCGATCGGAGGGTTGATGATGCCCTCGGGAGCAGTGATGGAAGAGGACACGCTCTGCCTTCCGAAAGGTGGAAATTGACCTGAAAGATCAAACAACTGCCACCAAGGCTAGCAGCTCACGCGCCACGTCCTCGACGGAGGTGTTGACCAGGGTGACGTCGAACTCCGGCTCGGCGGCCAGTTCGATCTTCGCCGCGTCCAGACGGCGCTCGATCACCTCGGGCGGTTCGGTGCCCCGCCCGGTGAGCCTGCGCACCAGCTCGTCCCAGGACGGCGGCGCCAGGAACACGAGCAGCGCTTCCCGCATGGACTCGCGGACCTGCCGGGCTCCCTGGAGGTCGATCTCCAGGAGGACCGGCACACCGGACTCCAGGTGCTCCAGGACCGCGGCCCGCGGAGTGCCGTAGCGGTTGCCGGCGAACTCGGCCCACTCCAGGAGCTCGCCGTTGGCGATCAGCTTGTCCATCTCGTCGTCGGTGACGAAGAAGTAGTGGACTCCGTGCTTCTCGCCGGGGCGGGGCTTGCGGGTCGTCGCCGACACCGAGAGCCAGACCTCGGGGTGCGCTTTGCGCATATGAGCGACGACCGTGCTCTTGCCGACCCCTGAGGGGCCGGAGAGCACGGTCAGCCGCGGACGTACGTCCGGGGGTACGGGGGTCGTCCCCCGGGGTGTTGCAGCCATACAGCGATTATTCCAGCAATCCCGGTGTGTCCAGGACTCAGGCGCCGGAACCACCGAACTCGCGCTCCAAAGAGGCGATCTGGTTCGAGCCGAGACCGCGGACGCGGCGGCTCTCGGAGATCCCGAGTCGCTCCATGATCTGCTTGGCGCGGACCTTGCCCACGCCCGGCAGGGACTCCAGGAGAGCGGAGACCTTCATCTTGCCGACGACGTCGTTCTCCTGGCCCTGCTTGATGACCTCGTGAAGGGACGCGCCGGAGTGCTTGAGTCGATTCTTGACCTCGGCCCGCTCCCGGCGAGCCGCGGCGGCCTTTTCGAGCGCGGCTGCGCGCTGTTCAGGGGTAAGGGGCGGAAGAGCCACGCCTACGTCACCTCGGATGTCGAACTGTCGGATACGGACCGGTGAGGGACCTGGTCGCCCCTCACCGGGGAGCCCGGGCTACACGCTCGCCCGTTGATTCCCGCCGCCTTCACAGCGCGGGAGGTGCTCCCACTCGTCGGAGACTAGCGGGCAAGTGCGCCGGAGTCAGCGAGAACAGAGGAAAAGTCCTGGTCAGCCTCCCTGGAGCCCGACATTTACGACATACCTCCCCGGATTTGAGAATGTATTCAGACTCGCGGCTCCGGGAAGGCACCCGTCGGAGGTCCCTCGAACGGCTGTCGCAGCTCTCAGGCGGCCGCCACGGCGGCCCTGATCTCCTCCGCGAAGCCCTCGGCCGACTCCCGCAGGGCCATGACGTCGGGACCGTGACGAAGGACACCCCGGCTCACGTTCGGGACGACGTTGCGCACGGCGGACCCGAACACCCCCGCCAGATCGGCGGCGGTCGCACCCTGGGCGCCGATGCCGGGCGCGAGGAGCGGGCCGTTGATCTCCAGGTCGTACGAGGAGAGGTCGCCCAGGGTCGCGCCGACGACCGCGCCGAAGGAACCGAGGGGCCTCTCGTCCGCGTTCTCGGCGGCCAGGTGCGCGAGCATCGTCGCTCCGACGTTCCGCCCGTCGGCGCGCACGGCGTGCTGCACCTCGCCGCCCTCCGGGTTGGAGGTGAGCGCGAGCACGAAGAGGCCGGCCCCGCTCTCGCGCGCCAGCTCCACCGCGGGCTTCAGCGAGCCGTAGCCCAGATACGGCGAGACGGTCAGCGCGTCCGAGAACAGGGGCGCGTCCTTGCGCAGGAAGGTCTCGGCGTACGCGGCCATGGTCGAGCCGATGTCGCCGCGCTTGGCGTCCATCACGACCAGCGCACCGGCCGCCCGGGCCTGTTCGACGGACTTCTCCAGGACGGCGATCCCGCGCGAGCCGAACCGCTCGAAGAACGCGCTCTGCGGCTTCAGGACGGCGACCCGCTCGGCGAGCGCCTCGACGACCGTGCGGCTGAACCGCTCCAGACCGGCGATGTCGTCGCCGAGCCCCCACTCGGCGAGCAGGGAGGCGTGCGGGTCGATCCCCACGCACAGGGGACCGCGCTCGTCCATGGCGCGGCGCAGGCGCGCGCCGAAGGGTTCCAGGCTCATGCGGGCTTCCTCACGTCGGCGCCGACCGCGTCGGCGAGGGTGGCGTACGGGCTCGTCCGCAGGCGGGCGGCGAGTCCCTTGTGGATGGCGCGGCCCCAGAAGGGACCCTCGTAGATGAAGGCGCTGTAGCCCTGGACCAGCGTGGCGCCGGCCAGGACGCGCTGCCAGGCGTCCTCGGCGTTCTCGACGCCGCCGACACCCACCAGGGTGATCCGGTCGCCCACGCGCGCGTAGAGGCGCCTCAGGACCTCCAGGGAGCGTGCCTTGAGCGGCGCGCCGGACAGGCCGCCGGTCTCCTTCACCACGGAGGGGTCGGACGTCAGCCCGAGTCCCTCGCGGGCGATGGTGGTGTTCGTGGCGATGATCCCGTCCAGGCCGAGCTCGACGGCGAGGTCGGCGACCGCGTCGACGTCCTCGTCGGCGAGGTCGGGCGCGATCTTGACGAGGAGCGGGACGCGGCGGTCCGTGACGGCGCGGTCGGCGGCCTCGCGCACGGCGCTGAGGAGCGGGCGCAGCGCCTCGGTGGCCTGGAGGTTGCGCAGGCCGGGGGTGTTCGGCGACGACACGTTCACGACGAGGTAGTCGGCGTGCCGGGCGAGGCGCTCGGTGGACTTCACGTAGTCGCCGACGGCCTCCTCCTCGGGGACGACCTTGGTCTTGCCGATGTTGACGCCGACGACGGTCCTGAAGACGGGCGTACGGGCCGCCAGGCGCTCGGAGACGGCCGCGGAGCCCTCGTTGTTGAAGCCCATGCGGTTGATCAGCGCGCGGTCCGGCACGAGGCGGAACAGCCGCTTCTTGGGGTTGCCCGGCTGAGGCTCACCGGTGACCGTGCCGATCTCGATGTGGTCGAAGCCGAGCATCGACATCCCGTCGATGGCCACGGCGTTCTTGTCGAAGCCCGCCGCGAGTCCGAAGGGCCCGTGCATGCGCAGGCCGAACGCCTCGGTGCGCAGTTCCTCGTACCGGGGCGCGAGGGCGGCGGCGACGAACGTGCGCAGGACGGGGACGCGGGCGACGAGGCGGATCCAGCGGAAGGCGAGGTGGTGGGCCTGCTCCGGGTCCATCCGCTTGAACACGAGACCGAAGAAGAGCTTGTACATGATCATGTCCTCTGAGGAGCCGGGTGAGGGACGCCTCTGGAAGGGTCAGGGGGCTCATGAAGAGGGGGACACCGTTTCCCGGTGTCCCCCTCGGGGCCGCTAGTCGCGCGCCGCGATCAGATGCTCGGCGTGTTCCTGGAGCGAGCGCACGCCCACGTCTCCGTGGTTGAGCGCGTCGATGCCCTGGACGGCGGCGGCGAGCGCCTGCACCGTCGTCAGGCACGGGACCGAGCGGGCCACCGCCGCCGTGCGGATCTCGTAGCCGTCGAGTCGGCCGCCGGTGCCGTACGGCGTGTTGACGATGAGGTCGACCTCGCCGTCGTGGATGAGCTGCACGATGGTCTTCTCGCCGTTCGGGCCCTCGCCCTCGCTCTGCTTGCGCACGATCGTGGCGTGGATGCCGTTGCGCTTGAGCACCTCGGCCGTGCCGGAGGTGGCCATCAGCTCGAAGCCGTGGGCGACGAGTTCACGCGCCGGGAAGATCATCGAGCGCTTGTCCCGGTTGGCGACCGAGATGAACGCGCGGCCCTTGGTGGGCAGCGGGCCGTACGCGCCGGCCTGCGACTTGGCGTACGCCGTGCCGAAGACGGAGTCGATGCCCATGACCTCGCCGGTGGAGCGCATCTCCGGGCCGAGCACGGTGTCGACGCCGCGGCCGTGGATGTCGCGGAAGCGCGACCACGGCATGACGGCCTCCTTGACGGAGATCGGCGCGTCGAGCGGCAGGGTGCCGCCGTCGCCGTTCGCGGGGAGCAGGCCCTCGGCGCGCAGCTCGGCGACGGTCGCGCCCAGCGAGATGCGGGCGGCGGCCTTCGCGAGCGGCACCGCGGTCGCCTTCGAGGTGAAGGGGACGGTGCGCGAGGCGCGCGGGTTGGCCTCCAGGACGTAGAGGATGTCCCCGGCCATCGCGAACTGGATGTTGATGAGGCCGCGGACGCCGACGCCCTTGGCGATCGCCTCCGTCGAGGCGCGCAGCCGCTTGATGTCGAAGCCGCCGAGGGTGATCGGGGGCAGGGCGCACGCCGAGTCGCCGGAGTGGATGCCGGCCTCCTCGATGTGCTCCATGACGCCGCCGAGGTAGAGCTCCTCGCCGTCGTACAGCGCGTCGACGTCGATCTCGATGGCGTCGTCGAGGAAGCGGTCGACCAGGACCGGCCGGGAGGGGCTGATCTCGGTCGACTCGGCGATGTAGGAGGACAGCCGGGTCTCGTCGTAGACGATCTCCATGCCGCGTCCGCCGAGGACGTACGAGGGGCGCACCAGAACGGGGTAGCCGATCTCGTCGGCGATGGCCTTGGCCTCGGCGAAGGTGGTGGCGGTGCCGTGCTTGGGGGCCGGCAGACCGGCCTCGGCGAGGACCCGTCCGAAGGCGCCGCGGTCCTCGGCGGCGTGGATCGCCTCGGGCGAGGTGCCGACGACCGGTACGCCGTTGTCCTTGAGCGCCTGCGCGAGGCCCAGCGGGGTCTGGCCGCCGAGCTGGACGATGACACCGGCGATCGGGCCGGCCAGCGACTCCGCGTGCACGATCTCCAGCACGTCTTCCAGCGTCAGCGGCTCGAAGTACAGGCGGTCGGAGGTGTCGTAGTCCGTGGAGACGGTCTCGGGGTTGCAGTTGACCATCACGGTCTCGTAGCCCGCGTCGCTCAGGGCGAAGGAGGCGTGGACGCAGGAGTAGTCGAACTCGATGCCCTGGCCGATGCGGTTGGGGCCCGAGCCCAGGATGATCACCGCGGGCTTCTCGCGCGGCGCGACCTCGGTCTCCTCGTCGTAGGAGGAGTAGAAGTACGGGGTCTTCGCGGCGAACTCGGCGGCGCAGGTGTCGACCGTCTTGTAGACCGGGCGCACGCCGAGCGCGTGCCGCACCTCGCGGACGACGTCCTCGCGCAGCCCGCGGATCTCGGCGATCTGGGTGTCGGAGAAGCCGTGCCGCTTGGCCTCGGCGAGCAGCTCGGGGTGGAGCTTGTCGGCGGCGGCCAGCTCGTCGGCGATCTCCTTGATCAGGAAGAGCTGGTCGACGAACCACGGGTCGATCTTCGTGGACTCGAAGACCTCCTCGGGCGTGGCGCCCGCGCGGATGGCCTGCATGACGGAGTTGATGCGGCCGTCGGTGGGGCGGACGGCCTCGCGCAGCAGCTCGGTCTTGTCACCGGGGTCGCCCACGAAGGTGAACTGGCTGCCCTTCTTCTCCAGCGAGCGCAGCGCCTTCTGGAGCGCCTCGGTGAAGTTGCGGCCGATCGCCATGGCCTCGCCGACCGACTTCATGGTGGTCGTCAGGGTGGAGTCGGCGGAGGGGAACTTCTCGAAGGCGAAACGCGGGGCCTTGACGACGACGTAGTCGAGGGTCGGCTCGAAGGAGGCCGGGGTCTTCTCGGTGATGTCGTTCGGGATCTCGTCGAGCGTGTAGCCGACGGCGAGCTTGGCCGCGATCTTGGCGATGGGGAAGCCGGTCGCCTTGGAGGCGAGGGCGGAGGACCGCGAGACGCGCGGGTTCATCTCGATGACGATGACGCGGCCGTCGTCGGGGTTGATCGCGAACTGGATGTTGCAACCACCGGTGTCGACGCCGACCTCGCGGATGATCGCGATGCCGATGTCACGCAGCCGCTGGTACTCGCGGTCGGTGAGCGTCATGGCCGGGGCGACGGTGATGGAGTCGCCGGTGTGCACGCCCATCGGGTCGAAGTTCTCGATGGAGCAGACGACCACGACGTTGTCGTTCTTGTCGCGCATCAGCTCCAGCTCGTACTCCTTCCAGCCGAGGATGGACTCCTCCAGGAGCACCTCGGTGGTCGGGGAGAGCGTGAGGCCCTGGCCGGCGATGCGGCGCAGCTCGTCCTCGTCGTGGGCGAAGCCGGAACCGGCGCCGCCCATGGTGAAGGAGGGGCGCACGACGACGGGGTAGCCGCCGAGCGTGTCGACGCCCGCGATCACGTCGTCCATGGAGTGGCAGATCACGGACCGGGCGGACTCGCCGTACCCGATCTTCTCGCGCACGGCCTCGACGACGCCCTTGAACAGGTCGCGGTCCTCGCCCTTGTTGATCGCCTCGACGTTGGCGCCGATCAGTTCGACGCCGTACTTCTCCAGCACACCCTGCTCGTGCATGGAGATGGCGGTGTTGAGGGCCGTCTGGCCGCCGAGGGTCGGCAGCAGGACGTCGGGGCGCTCCTTGGCGATGATCTTCTCGACGAACTCGGGGGTGATCGGCTCGACGTAGGTGGCGTCGGCGATCTCCGGGTCGGTCATGATCGTCGCCGGGTTGGAGTTGACGAGGATGACCCGCAGGCCCTCGGCGCGCAGGACGCGGCACGCCTGGGTGCCGGAGTAGTCGAACTCGGCGGCCTGGCCGATGACGATCGGGCCGGAGCCGATGACCAGGACGGACTGGATATCGGTGCGCTTAGGCACGCTGGCCCTCCATCAGGGATACGAAGCGGTCGAACAGGTAGGCGGCGTCGTGCGGTCCTGCCGCCGCTTCGGGGTGGTACTGGACGCTGAAGGCCGGCTGGTCGAGCAGCTGGAGGCCCTCCACCACGTTGTCGTTGAGGCAGACGTGGGAGACCTCGGCGCGGCCGAAGGGGGTCTGGGAGACCTCGTCGAGCGGGGCGTCGACGGCGAAGCCGTGGTTGTGCGCGGTGACCTCGACCTTGCCGGTCGTACGGTCCTGCACCGGCTGGTTGATGCCGCGGTGGCCGTACTTGAGCTTGTACGTGCCGAAGCCGAGCGCGCGGCCGAGGATCTGGTTGCCGAAGCAGATGCCGAACAGCGGCGTCCTCCGGGCGAGGACCTCGCGCATCACGGCGACGGGACCGTCGGCGGTGGCGGGGTCACCGGGGCCGTTGGAGAAGAAGACGCCGTCCGGGTTCACGGCGTAGACGTCCTCGGCGGTGGCCGTCGCGGGCAGCACGTGGACCTCGATGCCGCGTTCGGCCATCCGGTGCGGGGTCATGCCCTTGATGCCCAGGTCGACGGCGGCGACGGTGAACTTCTTCGTGCCGATGGCGGGGACGACGTACGTCTCCTTGGTGGCGACCTCGGCGGAGAGGTTCGCGCCCGTCATCTCGGGCGCCTGGCGCACCTGGGCGAGCATGGTGCCCTCGTCGGGCAGCGCGTTGCCGGAGAAGATGCCGACGCGCATGGCGCCGCGCTCGCGCAGGTGGCGGGTGAGGGCGCGGGTGTCGATACCGCTGATTCCGACGACGCCCTGGTTGCGCAGTTCGTCGTCCAGGGAGCGCCGCGAGCGCCAGTTGGAGGGCACGCGCGCGGGGTCGCGGACCACGTATCCGGCGACCCAGATCCGCTGCGACTCGGGGTCCTCGTCGTTGACGCCGGTGTTGCCGACGTGCGGGGCGGTCATCACCACGACCTGGCGGTGGTACGACGGGTCGGTGAGGGTCTCCTGGTAGCCGGTCATGCCGGTGGAGAACACCGCTTCGCCGAAGGTCTCCCCCACGGCCCCGTAGGAGCGGCCGCGGAAGACCCGGCCGTCCTCAAGGACGAGTACGGCGGGAAGCGCCTTCTCCCTCTGCGAGGCGTTCCCCTGGGTGGAGGTCGTCATCGTGCGCCTTCCGTTTCCGTCTTGTTGATCATGTCGTTCAGGGTGTCGGCCCATTCGTTGTGCTCGGCCGCGCGGTCGGAGCGGAATCCGGAGTCGAGGAGCCTGTCGCCGTGCGCCCAGGTGACGACCAGGAGTCCGCCCTCGGTGAGGACCTTGCCCGCGATGCCCTTGTCGAGCCGGGCCTCGCGCAGCTGCGAGGCCGGGATGAAGAAGTCGTCCGCTCCGGGGCGTACGACGTCGAGTCCCGCGTCCGTCAGGGTGAGCTCGACCCGGCTGCGCGTGCCCAGACCGTGCGCCACGATCCGGTCGAGCCACTGCCCGGCGGTGGTGGAGCCGTGGTAGCGGCCGCTCATGCCCAGTCTCGCCGGGCCGGTGTCTTCCGGCGCGGTGGGGAGCTCGGGCAGGTCGCCCTGGAGGGTGCCCCGCCACTTCCAGCCCTCGCGCATCAGCCAGTAGACGAGCGCCACGAAGAGGGCGAGACCGACGAGCCAGCCGATCCGGGCGGACCAGTCGGTCACTTCCGCGGACTTCTGGGCGGCGGCGATGGAGATGTGAGGTGTCACGCGAGCTTCCCGTCGACGAGTGTGGCCTTGCCCCGCAGCCAGGTGTGGGTGACCAGGCCCGGCAGCTCACGGCCCTCGTAGGGGGTGTTGCGGCTGCGCGAGGCGAAGCCGGCGGGGTCCACGGTCCCACGGTATGCCGTGTCCACGAGCGTGAGGTTGGCGGGCTCACCTGCCGAGACGGGACGTCCGTGGCCGGTGGCCCGGCCGATCGCGGCGGGCTTCACGGACATGCGGTCGGCGACGCCGGCCCAGTCCAGGAGCCCGGTCTCGACCATCGTCTGCTGGACGACGGACAGCGCGGTCTCCAGACCGACCATGCCCATCGCCGCGGCCGCCCACTCGCAGTCCTTGTCCTCGTGCGGGTGCGGCGCGTGGTCGGTGGCGACGATGTCGATCGTGCCGTCGGCCAGCGCCTCGCGCAGCGCCATGACGTCCCGCTCGGTGCGCAGCGGCGGGTTGACCTTGTAGACCGGGTTGTACGAGCGCACCAGTTCGTCCGTGAGGAGCAGGTGGTGCGGGGTGACCTCGGCGGTGACGTCGATGCCGCGGGACTTGGCCCAGCGGACGATCTCGACGGAGCCGGCGGTCGACAGGTGGCAGATGTGGACGCGGGAGCCGACGTGCTCGGCGAGCAGGACGTCCCGGGCGATGATCGACTCCTCGGCCACCGCGGGCCAGCCGCCGAGTCCGAGCTCGGCGGAGACGACGCCCTCGTTCATCTGGGCGCCCTCGGTGAGGCGGGGTTCCTGGGCGTGCTGGGCGACGACTCCGCCGAACGCCTTCACGTACTCGAGGGCTCGGCGCATGATCACCGCGTCGTCCACGCACTTGCCGTCGTCGGAGAAGACCGTGACGCCCGCGGCGGACTCGTGCATGGCGCCGAGCTCGGCGAGCTTCTTGCCCTCCAGGCCGACGGTGACGGCGCCGATGGGCTGCACGTCGCAGTAGCCGTGCTCCTGTCCGAGCCGGTAGACCTGCTCGACCACGCCGGCGGTGTCGGCGACCGGGAAGGTGTTGGCCATGGCGAACACGGCCGTGAAGCCGCCGCTCGCCGCGGCACGGGTGCCGGTCAGCACGGTCTCGGAGTCCTCGCGGCCCGGCTCGCGCAGATGGGTGTGCAGGTCGACCAGGCCCGGCAGCAGCACCTTGCCCTCGGCCTCCACGACCTCGGCGCCCTCGGCGGACAGCCCGGTGCCGACGGCCTCGATGACCTCGCCGTCGATCAGGACGTCCTGCGGCTCGCCGCCGAGCACCCGCGCACCACGGATAAGGATCTTGCTCATGGTCTTACTTCTCCTCGGTACGGGTGTGGGTGACGGCGGGCTCGTTGCCGCCCAGGAGCAGGTACAGGACGGCCATGCGGATGGAGACACCGTTGGCGACCTGCTCGACGACGGTGCAGCGCTCGGAGTCGGCGACCTCGGCGGTGATCTCCATGCCGCGGACCATCGGGCCGGGGTGCATCACGATGGCGTGCTCCGGCATTCTCGCCATGCGCTCGCCGTCGAGCCCGTAGCGACGCGAGTACTCGCGCTCGGTCGGGAAGAACGCCGCGTTCATCCGCTCGCGCTGCACGCGCAGCATCATCACGGCGTCGGACTTGGAGAGGGTGCTGTCGAGGTCGTACGAGATCTCGCAGGGCCAGCTCTCCACACCGACCGGCACCAGGGTGGGCGGGGCGACGAGGGTGACCTCGGCGCCGAGGGTGTGCAGCAGGTCGACGTTGGAGCGGGCGACGCGGCTGTGCAGGACGTCGCCGACGATCGTGATGCGCTTGCCTGACAGGTCCTGGCCGATCCCGGCGTCCCGGCCGACGAGCCGGCGGCGCATGGTGAAGGCGTCGAGCAGGGCCTGCGTGGGGTGCTGGTGGGTGCCGTCGCCTGCGTTGATCACGGCGGCGTCGATCCAGCCGGAGGTGGCGAGGCGGTAGGGGGCTCCCGAGGCGCCGTGCCGGATGACGACGGCGTCGACGCCCATCGCCTCCAGGGTCTGGGCGGTGTCCTTGAGGGACTCGCCCTTGGAGACGCTCGACCCCTTGGCGGTGAAGTTGATGACGTCGGCGGAGAGGCGCTTCTCGGCGGCCTCGAAGGAGATCCGGGTCCGCGTCGAGTCCTCGAAGAAGAGGTTGACGACGGTGCGGCCGCGCAGGGTCGGCAGTTTCTTGATCGGCCGGTCGGCGACCCGGGCCATCTCCTCGGCGGTGTCGAGGATCAGGACGGCGTCGTCGCGGGTGAGGTCGGCGGCCGAGATGAGATGACGCTGCATCTGTCAGGCTCCGTAAGGGAATTCAGGGAGGATTCGGGCATGCGGGCGCGCGGCGGCGCACTGCGGCGTGGGCCGGAGTGCTAGCGGGGCTCGCCCGTGGAGGTCCGCTTGGCACCGAGCAGCACGGTGTCGCGACCGTCCTCCTCGGCGAGCTGGACCTTGACCGTCTCCCGCAACGACGTGGGGAGGTTCTTGCCGACGTAGTCGGCGCGGATGGGCAGTTCGCGGTGGCCCCGGTCGACGAGGACGGCGAGCTGCACGGCGCGCGGCCGGCCGATGTCGTTCAGCGCGTCGAGCGCGGCGCGGATGGTGCGGCCGGAGAAGAGCACGTCGTCGACGAGGACGACGAGGCGGCCGTCGATGCCGTCACCGGGGATCTCGGTGCGGGCCAGCGCGCGCGGCGGGTGCATGCGCAGGTCGTCGCGGTACATCGTGATGTCGAGGGATCCGACCGGGATCTTGCGGTCGGTGATCTCTTCGAGCTTGTCGGCCAGCCTGCGGGCCAGGAAGACACCCCGGGTCGGGATGCCGAGGAGCACCACGTCGTCGGCGCCCTTGGCGCGTTCGACGATCTCGTGGGCGATGCGGGTCAGCACCCGGGCGATGTCGGGTGCCTCCAGCACGGGACGCGCGTCGGCCTCGTCGTGCTGCTTGTCGTGCTCGGTGTCCATGGGAAACGGACCTCCTTCTCCGCCTCACGGGACGGATCATTAAAGGACGTCGGATTTGCGCCATCAACGGTACCAGCCCGGCAACGCGGCTGATCACATCAGTTTGAGCCACCCCCGGTGACACCCGCCCGGGGCCGGTCGAAAATCCTTCGGCTTGACGGGGGAGAGTAACGCTGCGTAACCTCACAGTGAGTCACCAGCCGCGCGGCGGAGCCGCACGTTGATACAGCGTCCGGGGAGCTATATGTCCAGCGAATACGCCAAACAGCTCGGGGCCAAGCTCCGCGCCATCCGCACCCAGCAGGGCCTTTCCCTCCATGGCGTGGAGGAGAAGTCGCAGGGCCGCTGGAAGGCGGTCGTGGTCGGTTCGTACGAGCGCGGCGACCGCGCCGTCACCGTACAGCGTCTCGCCGAGCTGGCGGACTTCTACGGAGTGCCGGTCCAGGAACTGCTTCCGGGCACCACGCCGGGCGGGGCCGCCGAGCCGCCGCCGAAGCTGGTCCTCGACCTGGAGCGGCTGGCGCACGTGCCGGCCGAGAAGGCGGGCCCGCTCCAGCGCTACGCGGCGACGATCCAGTCCCAGCGCGGCGACTACAACGGCAAGGTGCTGTCGATCCGCCAGGACGACCTGCGCACTCTCGCCGTGATCTACGACCAGTCCCCCTCGGTCCTGACCGAGCAGCTGATCAGCTGGGGCGTCCTGGACGCGGACGCGCGCCGCGCGGTCGCCCACGACGAGGGCTGAATCTTCTAGGGACAGCTCAGCAGAAACGTGCCGCCGGGGTGGCCGGAACCTGATGGTTCCGGCCACCCCGGCGGCCGTCTGCGGGCCCGGGACGTCTTCCGGGTACGGGAACGCCGGAGGGCCCGCAGCGATCACGCTGCGGGCCCTCCGGCGTTCCGTACGCCCCCTCGGGGCCGTACGGCTCTGGCTGTCGGTCAGTCCTCGTCGCGGCGGAGCGACGGCTTCAGGTCCTTCAGCCGGCCCAGCAGGCCGTTCACGAACGAGGGCGACTCGTCCGTGGAGAACTCCTTCGCCAGCTGCACCGCCTCGTCGAGCACCACGGCGTCCGGGGTCTCGTCGACCCAGATCAGCTCGTAGGCACCGAGGCGCAGGATGTTGCGGTCGACGACCGGCATCCTGTCCAGCGTCCAGCCGACGGAGTACTGCGCGATGAGGTCGTCGATGCGCCGCGCCTTGACGGCGTAGCCCTCGACGAGCTCCATCGTGTATTCGCTGACCGGGGGCTGCCGGGTGTCTGACCGGGAGTGCCGGATCCAGTCCGCGAGGACCGTCAGGACGTCCACACCGCGCTGGTCGCCCTCGAAGAGGATCTGGAAGGCGCGCTTGCGGGCCGTGTTGCGGGCAGCCACGGTTAGCTGTTCACCCGGCCGAGGTAGTCGCTGGTGCGGGTGTCGACCTTGATCTTCTCACCGGTGGTGATGAAGAGCGGGACCTGGATCTGGTGACCGGTCTCCAGGGTGGCGGGCTTGGTGCCACCGGTGGAGCGGTCGCCCTGGACGCCGGGCTCGGTCTCCTGGATGACCAGCTCGACGGCGGCCGGCAGCTCGACGAAGAGCACCTCGCCCTCGTGCTGGGCCACGCTGGCCGTGAAGCCCTCGATCAGGAAGTTGGCGGCGTCGCCGACGGCCTTGCGGTCGACCATGAGCTGGTCGTAGGTCTCCATGTCCATGAAGACGAAGTACTCGCCGTCCATGTACGAGAACTGCATGTCGCGCTTGTCGATCGTGGCCGTCTCGACCTTGACGCCGGCGTTGAACGTCTTGTCGACGACCTTGCCGGAGAGCACGTTCTTCAGCTTGGTGCGCACGAAGGCCGGGCCCTTGCCGGGCTTGACGTGCTGGAACTCGACGACGGACCAGAGCTGGCCTCCGTCGAGCTTGAGCACCAGGCCGTTCTTGAGGTCGTTCGTGGAAGCCACGGTTGCGGAATCTCCTGGACTGACGTGGACGACCCCGGCGCTCGCGCGCAGCCCGGAAGCTAGAGCGCGAGCAGTTCCTTGGTCGTGATGGTGAGTAGCTCGGGTCCGCCGTCCGCCTCAGGGCGTACGACGAGCGTGTCATCGATCCTGACACCGCCCCGGCCCGGAAGGTGGACCCCCGGTTCGACGGTGACCGGCACGCAAGCGTCCAGTTTACCCATGGCCGCGGGGGCAAGCTGCGGGTCCTCGTCGATTTCGAGCCCGACACCGTGCCCCGTCAGGGGTGGAAGACCTTCGGTATGGCCGCCGGAGTCCAGTACCTGGCGGGCCGCGCGGTCCACGTCGCGGTAGGCGGCGCCGGGTGCCAGCGCCTCCCGTCCGGCCCGCTGGGCGGCGAAGACGAGGTCGTACAGCTCGATCTGCCAGTCGGCCGGCGAGGTGCCGATCACGAAGGTACGACCGATCTCACACCGGTAGCCGCGGTAGGTCGCGCCGAGGCACACGGAGAGGAAGTCGCCCTCCTCGACACGCCGGTCGGTGGGACGGTGACCCCGGCGTCCCGAGTTCGGTCCTGTGCCCACCGAGGTCGCGAAGGCCGGTCCGTCCGCGCCGTGGTCGACGAGCCTGCGCTCCAGCTCCAGGGCCAGATGGCGTTCCGTGCGGCCGACGAGGATCGATTCGAGGAGTTCACCGAGCGCCTGGTCGGCGATCTCGGCGCCGATCCGCAGCGCGGAGATCTCCTCCTCGTCCTTGATCACGCGCAGCTGTTCCACCGCTCCGCCCAGGTCGGCCAGGCGCAGGTGCGGCGCGACCGAACCGAGGGCACGGTGGCGGGTCACGGTCAGGTGGTGTTCCTCGACCGCGAGGGACTCGGCTCCCTGGCCGGCCGCGAGTCCGGCGGCGGCGACGGCCGGATCGCCTCCGGCGCGGGGAAGCACCCGGACGTCCAGCGCCTCGTCGGGGCGCCCTTCCGAGGGCTCGCCGGTCGGCGGGCCGCCGCACAGCAGCAGATCCCCGTCGCTCCCGAGCAGGAGCACCGCGCCGGGCGGCGCGGCGCCGGCGAGATACCTCACGTTGGCGGGACGGGTGACGAGCGCTGCCGCGCTGCCGCCCGCCGTACAGCGCTCCCGGAGCCGCTCTCTGCGGGTCGCGTACACCTCTGGCATGCACCGAGCCTACGAGCGCGGGGCCGATGCCGCCGGTCCAGAGGGCCGGACGGGTATCCCCCGGCCGGGAGGCGCGGACGCGGTGCCCTTCACGAACCCGCCGGCAGGGATTCCCTACGGCCGGGTTCCCCCCGCGCGGGGATTCCTCGCGGCCGGGTTCCCGCTACAGGGCGGCCGGGTTCCCGCGAGCAGGGAGGCAGCGCCTAGGCACGGGCGGAGCCTCCTGAGCGCGGCCTGCGGCCCCCTCCCGCGCGGGTGGAGCCTCCGGACGGTCTCCGAGGTGCGCGCCCACCGGCGGACCGCTCCTGGGTGCGCGCGCCCTCGGCGGACCGCCCCTGGGTGCGCGCGCCCACCGGCGGACCGCCCCTCGCCGGACACGGCCGCGGACGGGCCCCGCCGGGGACGGCATCGTGCCGGTGCGGCGGCGTTCCCGGCGGCTCGATTCGGTGCCCGGGTGCTCGGGCTCAGCGGCGCGAAGGGGCGGGCTGCCTCACCACTGCGGTGGGCTGGCGATCGAGCGGGCCAGGACGTCGTCCAGGACGCGGGCCGTGGTCGCCACGTCGAGCTGGGAGTTGTCGATGATCGGGAGCCCGGAGCCGTACCAGCCCGCCATGCGGCCGTGGATCCGCGCGACCTCCTCGTCACTGAGCCTGCGGTTGCCCGAGCGCTCCGCGTTGCGCTCCAGGACCACCTCCAGGCCCGGCAGGAGCACGACCGGCAGCAGCCCGGGACCCACGTGCCGCTTCCAGCCGCCGAGGCCGACGACCGGCCGGTCCGGGAAGACGGCGTCGTCCAGGATGCACGAGATGCCGTTGGCCAGGAAGTTGCGGGCGGCGAAGCCGCAGGTGCGGCGGGCGAGCCGATACTGCGCCTCGGAATGGTCGTTCCATCCGGACTGCGGGTCGGCGAAGCCCGAGCGCACCCATTCGCGTACGTCGTCGAGGCTGATGTGGGCCGTGGGCACCCGGCGGTGATCCGCCCAGTACTTGGCGACGCTGGTCTTCCCGGCGCCCGCGGGGCCGATGAGCAGGACGGCGAGCGTGGTCGCCGCCGGGTCGGGCGCGCCCGTGGCGGCCTGCGGGTTCGGCATGGCCACCGAGACGCCCGGGGGCAGCCGCACATGCCCGGTGCTGTCCGGCGCGGGCGGCCCGGAGGGATGCGGCGGAGGCTGCGCCGACGGGTGCTGAGGATGCTGGGGCGGGTGCGCCGACGGGTGCTGAGGATGCTGGACCGGCGGGTGCTGCGGAGGCTGCTGGGGCATCTGGTGCGGTGGCAGATGGTGCTGCGGTGTCTGGGCGGGCGGGGCGCCGGGCGGCACCGGCGCTCCGGCGAAGCCCGGCGCGGAGCCCTGCTGCCCCGGATACTGTCCGGCCGGCGGCCATCCGGCGGCCGGCCCTTGCCCCGGCTGGTGGGGCGGCGGCAGCGGAGCCCCCACTGCGTGCTGCATCCGGTGCCACTCCGTCTCGTACAGGCGATGTGCGCTGGCGGACGGGACCCGGTCCCGTCGCTACCGAACGGTACCTTCCCCGGCCGTCGTTGTGTGAACGGCCGGGGACCGTGCGAAGTGCCCGGGAAGGAGAGGCAAAACGGGCTGAGCAGGTGTCCTTCGGACGATAAGGCCCCGCGGGGCGCGGCCCGTTACTCGCCGACCTCGCCGTAGGCCGCGAGCAGGACGGCCGGATCCGGGCCCTCCAGGACGGTCGGCTTGGCCAGGCCGTCGAGGACGATGAAGCGCAGCAGGTCGCCGCGGGACTTCTTGTCGATCTTCATGTTCTCCACGAGCTTGGGCCACTGGTCGTAGCGGTAGCTCAGCGGGAGACCGACGGACTCCAGGATCGTGCGGTGCCTGTCGGCGGTCGCGTCGTCCAACCGGCCCGCGAGACGGCCGAGTTCGGCGGCGAAGTGCATGCCGACGGAGACGGCGGCGCCGTGCCGCCACTTGTAGCGCTCGTTCTTCTCGATGGCGTGGGCGAGCGTGTGACCGTAGTTGAGGATCTCGCGCAGCCCCGACTCCTTGAGGTCGCCGGAGACGACCTCGGCCTTGACCTTGATGGAGCGCTCGATCAGCTCGGCGGTGTGCGGTCCTGCCGGCGTCCGGGCCGCCTCGGGGTCGGACTCGATGAGCTCCAGGATCACCGGGTCGGCGATGAAGCCGGCCTTGATGATCTCCGCGAGCCCGGAGACGTAGTCGTTGACCGGCAGCGAGTCGAGCGCGGCCAGGTCGCAGAGCACGCCCGCGGGCGGGTGGAAGGAGCCCACCAGGTTCTTGCCCTCGGCGGTGTTGATGCCGGTCTTGCCGCCGACCGCAGCGTCCACCATGGCGAGCACGGTGGTGGGGACGGCGATCCAGCGGACCCCGCGCAGCCAGGTCGCCGCCACGAAACCGGCGAGGTCCGTGGTGGCGCCCCCGCCGACGCCGACGACCACGTCGGTACGGGTGAAGCCGGACTGGCCCAGCGCCTTCCAGCAGTAGGCGGCGACCTCGGCGGTCTTGGCCTCCTCGGCGTTCGGCACCTGGATGGCGACGGTCTCGAAGCCCTGCTCCGCCAGGTCGGCGCGGAGCGCCTCACCGGTGTCGGCGAGTGCCTCGGGGTGGATCACGGCGACCCGCTTGGCCCTGTCGCCGATCAATCCGCCGAGCTCGCCGAGGAGTTGACGGCCGATCAGGACCTCGTAGGGGTCGGTGCCCGCACTGCCGCCGACCTGGACACGGGTCACTGCCTCGCTCATGCTTCCTTCAACTCCAGTGCGTCGAGGACCGCTTGGGCGACCTCATCGGGGGTGCGTCCGTCGGTCGCCACGACCGCGCGGGCGACTTCGGTGTACAGATGGCGGCGCGCCTCCATCAGCTCGCGCCACTGCTTGCGGGGGTTGACGGCGAGCAGCGGCCGGGCCACGTTCAGGCCGGTGCGCTGGACCGCCTCCTCCACCTCCATGGAGAGGTAGACGACCTGGTGCCCGGCGAGCAGCGCGCGGGTGTCGGCGTCGAGGACCGAGCCGCCGCCCAGGGCCAGCACCCCGTCGTGTCCGGCGAGCGCCTCGCGCACCGCCCGCTTCTCGATCGCGCGGAACGCGGGCTCGCCCTCGTCGACGAAGATGTCGGCGATGCTGCGGCCCTCGGCGGCCACGATGTCGTCGTCCGTGTCCCGGTAGACGCAGCCCAGCCGCTCCGCGACGAGCGCGCCCACCGTGGACTTGCCGACTCCCATGGGGCCGACCAGGACCAGCCGTGGGACGGTCACCGGATGACCAGGTTCTCGAGGTAGGACCGGACGTTGCGGCGGGTCTCGGTGACCGAGTCGCCGCCGAACTTCTCGGCCACCGCGTCCGCGAGGACGAGGGCGACCATGGCCTCGGCGACGATGCCTGCGGCCGGGACGGCGGAGACGTCGGAGCGCTGGTGGTGGGCCTTGGCGGCCTCGCCGGTGGAGACGTCGACGGTGGCCAGCGCGCGCGGCACGGTGGCGATCGGCTTCATCGCGGCGCGGACGCGCAGCAGCTCGCCGGTGCTCAGACCGCCCTCGGTGCCGCCGGCGCGGCCCGACGTGCGCCTGATGCCCTCGGGTGTGTTGACGATCTCGTCGTGGGCCTGGGAGCCGGGCACCCGGGCCATCTCGAAGCCGTCGCCGATCTCGACGCCCTTGATCGCCTGAATGCCCATCAGGGCTCCGGCGAGACGGGCGTCCAGCTTGCGGTCCCAGTGCACGTGCGAGCCGAGGCCCACCGGTACGCCGTACGCGAGCACCTCGACGACACCGCCGAGCGTGTCGCCGTCCTTGTGGGCCTGGTCGACCTCCGCGACCATCGCCTTCGAGGCGTCGGCGTCCAGGCAGCGCAGCGGGTCCGCGTCGAGCTTCTCGACGTCGGCCGGGGTGGGGTAGTTGCCCTGCGGGGCCTTCACGGAGCAGAGCTCGACCACGTGCGAGACGATCTCGATCCCGGCCGTCTCCTTCAGGTACGAGCGGGCGACGGCGCCGAGCGCGACGCGGGCCGCGGTCTCGCGGGCGGAGGCGCGCTCCAGGATCGGGCGGGCCTCGTCGAAGCCGTACTTCTGCATGCCGGCGAGGTCGGCGTGGCCGGGCCTCGGGCGGGTCAGCGGGGCGTTGCGGGCGAGGTCGGCGAGGATCTGCGGGTCGACCGGGTCGGCCGCCATGACCTGGTCCCACTTGGGCCATTCGGTGTTGCCGACCATGACCGCGACCGGTGAGCCGAGGGTGAGGCCGTGCCGTACGCCGCCGAGGAAGGTGACCTCGTCGCGCTCGAACTTCATCCGGGCACCGCGTCCATAGCCCAGTCGCCGCCGGGCGAGGTGGTCCGCCACCATCTCCGTGGTGATCGGGACGCCGGCGGGAAGGCCCTCCAGCGTCGCGACGAGTGCGGGACCGTGGGACTCCCCCGCGGTCAGCCAGCGCAAACTGCTCAACGGTGCTCCTCATCCTCGCGCCCTGTACTGCTGCTGCGTACACGTCTCCTCGCGTACAGCGACGGCGCGACCGGGTGCGCGGCCCTGGCCCGCCACGTCCGATCCTCCCACGTCCGGGGACGGGAACCGGCCGCAGGTCCATAAAGCGGACGCTCGCGGCCGGGGCACGGGCTCCCACGCACCCCGCCGGGGCCTCGTCGGGACGGCACGTGCCGGACCGCACGGGTTCCTCCCCGCCGGACTCGGCGGACCCGGGATGCGGGGGGGGTCGGTCAGGTCCTAGCGCTCGGCGAGGGCGTGTTCGCCGGCCTTGCGCATGGCGAGGAGGGGGGCCGGGGCGCGTCCGGTCATCTGCTCGACCTGGAGCACGGCCTGGTGCACCAGCAGATCGAGACCGCCGACCACGGCTCCGCCGTACGCGGACCAACGCGCCGCGAGCTCGGTCGGCCAGGGGTCGTACAGCACGTCGAAGAGGGTCGTGGGGCGCCCGGGGACGGCTGCGGCCAGCGCGTCCGTGGTGCCGGCCGGTGTCGTGGCGATCACCAGCGGCGCCCGCAGGGCCCGCTCCGCGTCGGCCCAGTCCTCGGTGCGCACCTCGATGCCGAGGCGCTCGCCCCACTGCCGCATCTCGGCGGCCCGCTCCCGGCTGCGGACGTACGCGACGACCTCACCGGTGCAGATCCGCGCGAGGGCGGCCAGCGCGGAGGAGGCGGTGGCGCCGGCGCCGAGGACGGCGGCCGAGTCCACCTGCTCGATCCCCCGCTCGCGCAGGGCGGCGACCATCCCCGGGACGTCGGTGTTGTCCCCCAGGCGGCGCCCGTCCTCGGTGAACACGACGGTGTTGACGGCCTCGACGGAGGCGGCCGTGTCACTGATCCCGTCGAGCAGCGGCATGACGGCCCGCTTGAGCGGCATGGTCAGCGACAGTCCGGCCCACTCCGGCCCCAGGCCCTCGACGAAAGCGGGCAGCGCCGCCTCGTCGACCTCGAACCGGTCGTACGTCCAGTCGCCGAGGCCCAGTTCCCGGTAGGCCGCGCGGTGCAGGACCGGGGAGAGGGAGTGGGCGATCGGCGAACCGAGCACGGCGGCCCGGCGGGCATCAGTTGCCCGAGCTGGCATTGAACTTTTCCTTCAGTTTCTCGAACTGGGCCAAGGTCTTGGCGAATTCCGTGTTGTTCTGGCCGTCGGTCGCCACGAAGTACATCCAGCCGTCCTTCGTGGGGTTGAACACGGCCCTGAAGGCGTCGTCACCCGGGTTGCCGATGGGACCCGGCGGCAGGCCCCGGTGGTAATACGTGTTGTACGGGTCCGGGTTGCTGTTGATCTCGGACTCGCCGATATGAATCTTGCTCTGGCCCTTCAGGTAATTGAAGGTCGAGTCGAACTGGAGCTTCTGATTGGTCTCGGTGTTGGTGCTCTTGAGGCGGTTGTAGACGACCTCGGCCATCTTGCGGTAGTCGTCGTGCGTCTTGCCTTCCGCCTGCACCAGGCTCGCGACCGTGACCACCTGGAGCGGGTTCTCCAGCTTGAGCGCCTTCGCCTTCGCCACGAGACCCATCGCCGCGTACCTCCTGTTGGCCTCCGCGACCATGCTCTTGAGTACGCTCTCGGGCTTCATGCCCTTGGCGGCGGGATACGTGAGCGGGTACAGGAACCCCTCCAGGGGGTCCTTTATGTCCTTGTTGCTGTTCGCCCAGCTCGGAAGTCCGAGGGACTTGTATTCCTTCTTGGCGACGGCGCTCGTGGTGCCCTTGGCGAGCCCGAGCTTCTCGTCGATATTCGCGTACACCTCGGCATTGCGACGTCCCGGAGGCACGGTCACATTGTTCTGGCTCTTGGGGTCGAGCATGAGCGCGACGGCGCTCTTGGCCGACATCCCCTTGCGCAGGATGTAGGCGCCCGCCTGAATCGACTTTCCCTTGGGATTCTCGGCCTGGGCGGACACGAACGCGTCCACGCTCTTGACGACACCGGCCGCCTTGAGTTTCTGGCCGATCACATAGCCGCCCTCGCCCTTGCCGATCTCGACGGGAACCTGTCCCGTACCCTCGCCGGCGAAATCGGGGGCCGCGCCGAAACGATTCTGGTAGTAGTGGTAGCCGTAGAGCCCGGCCCCGGCGAGACCACCGCCGAAGACCACGACGACCAGCAGGCAGGCGCAGCCGCTGCGGCGCTTCTTGCCCTTGCCGCCGGCGCGTTCCTTGCCGCCGCCCCGCTCCTTGCGGCCACGGCCCTTCTTCGGGTCGTCGTCCTCGTCGAAGTCGTCGTCATCGTCGTCGGCGCCGGAGAAGAAGGCGTGCTCGCCCTGGTCGGGTCCCGGGTCCCAGTCCGTCTCGGGCTCGGGTTCGGGCTCGCGACGCCGGGCCGGCGGCTCGGGCGGCGGATAGGCGTCGGGGGTGTTGTAGTGGTCGGGCTGTTCACCCGTGTACTGGCCGCCGTAGGGGTCGGCGGGGTCGCCCGCGTACGGCACCTGGGACTGCGAGCCGGTGCCGTTGTCGGCGTACTGCTGCCGGCCCTGATCCGGATACTGCTGCTGCCCCTGACCGGGGTACTGCTGCTGCCCCTGCCCCGGGTACGCCTGCTGGCCCTGGCCGGGGTACTGCTGCTGCCCCTGGCCCGGGTACTGCTGCTGCCCTTGCCCCTGGTACGGCTGCTGCCCCTGACCGGGGTACTGCTGCTGCCCCTGACCCGGGTACTGCTGCTGCCCTTGCCCCTGGTACGGCTGCTGCCCCTGGTCGGGATACTGCTGACCGCCCTGGAACTGCTGGTCCTGATACTGCTGCCGGCCGGGGTACTGCCCGTGCCGGCCCTGCGGCTCGTACTGCTGCTGGCCCTGGTACTGCTGGCCCTGGCCCCAGTCGCCCTGCTGCTGCGGATAGTGCTGCGGCTGGCCGCCGTCGTAGGCGGACTGGCCGTCGGCGGCCTGTCCGCCCCATCCGCCGTCCCCGTACAACGGGTCCTCCGGATGCCACGGTTCGGAGCCAGAGCCCCGGCCATACTCAGTCATCGATCCCCTACGAGCCGCGAGCCGGAAGCTGCCGGCTCTCGTGGCCCGGCGTCCGTCCGCCTCTTTACTGTGCGACGGCTGTTCGAACCCACCGCATCGGGCGGAACGTTACCGTATCGCGATCACATGACCACTTCGACGCCCTCGCCGGGAGATGTGCCTGACACCCGTTCGGATTCCAGTGCCTGCTGAAGGATGATGACGGCGGCGGCCTGGTCGATCACCGACCGGCCCTTCTTCGACTTCACGCCCGCGGCGCGCAGCCCCTGGCCGGCCGTGACCGTGGTCATCCTCTCGTCCACGAGCCGCACCGGGACGGGAGCGATCCCGCCCGCGAGCTCCTGGGCGAAGGCACGGACCTTGACGGCGGCGGGGCCCTCGCCCCCCTTGAGGGAGCGAGGGAGTCCGACGACGACCTCGATCGGCTCGTACTCCTCGACCAGCTGCTTCAGCCGGCGGTGGGCGGCCGGGATGTCACGTCCCGGGACCGTCTCCACCGGAGTCGCGAGGATCCCGTCGGGGTCGCACGAGGCGACCCCGATCCGGGCGTCCCCGACGTCGATCGCGAGCCGGCGTCCTCTTCGCATCTTCTCGGCCGATTCTTACTTCGCCGCGGCCACGAGGCGCTGCACGGCGTCGATGGCCTCGCCGACGGCGGCGGGGTTCTGACCGCCGCCCTGGGCGACGTCCGGCTTGCCGCCACCGCCGCCACCGAGGGTCTTGGCGGCGCCGCGGACCAGTTCGCCGGCCTTCAGACCCCGCTCGCGGGCGGCCTCGTTGGTGGCGATGACCGTCAGCGGCTTGCCGCCCACGACCGTGAACAGGGCCACGACCGCGGCCCGTCCGCCCTGGATCCGGCCGCGCACGTCGAGGACCAGCTTTCGCAGGTCGTCGGCGCCCGTGCCGTCCGGGACCTGGCCGGTGACCAGGGCCACGCCGTTGACGTCCTTGGCGGACTCGACGAGACCGGCGGCGGCCTGGAGGACCTTCTCCGCGCGGAACCGCTCGATCTCCTTCTCGGCGTCCTTCAGCTTGCCGAGCATGGCGGAGACCTTCTCCGGAAGCTCCTCCGGGCGGCCCTTGACCAGCTCCTGGAGCTGGGCGACGACCGTGTGCTCACGGGCCAGGAAGTTGTAGGCGTCGACGCCGACGAGGGCCTCGATGCGCCGCACGCCGGAACCGATGGACGACTCGCCGAGCAGCTTCACCAGACCCAGCTGGGCGGTGTTGTGCACGTGCGTGCCGCCGCACAGCTCCTTGGAGAAGTCGCCGATCGTCACGACACGGACGCGCTCGCCGTACTTCTCGCCGAACTCGGCGATGGCGCCCTGCTTCTTGGCCTCGTCGATGCTCATGACCTCGGCCTGGACGTCCAGGTCGCGGGCGAGCACCTCGTTGATCTGCTGCTCGACGTCCGTCATCACGGCCGTCGGGACGGCGGACGGGGAGCCGAAGTCGAAACGGAAGCGGCCGGGCTGGTTCTCGGAACCGGCCTGGGCGGCCGTCGGACCGAGAGCGTCGCGCAGCGCCTGGTGCGTGAGGTGCGTGGCCGAGTGGGCGCGGGCGATGGCCTTGCGACGGCGTACGTCGATGGTGGCCTGGACCTTGGCGCCGACGGTGGCCTCGCCGACCTGGACGACGCCCTTGTGGACGTACACACCCGGGACGGGCTTCTGGCAGTCGCGGATCTCGATGACGGCTCCGGTGTCGACCCGGATGCGGCCGGTGTCACCGATCTGGCCGCCGCCCTCGGCGTAGAAGGGGGTGCGGTCGAGGACGATCTCGACCTCGTCGCCCTCGGTGGCGGCCGGGGAGGAGACGCCGTCGACCAGGATGCCGACGATCGTCGACTCGGCCTCGGTGCCGTCGTACCCGACGAAGTCGGTCTCACCGGCGGCGTCGGCGATCTGACGGTAGGCGCCGAGGTCGGCGTGGCCCGTCTTCTTGGCGCGGGCGTCGGCCTTGGCCTTGTCCCGCTGCTCCTTCATCAGGCGGCGGAAGCCGTCCTCGTCCACCGACAGGCCCTGTTCGGCGGCCATTTCGAGGGTGAGGTCGATCGGGAAGCCCCAGGTGTCGTGGAGCAGGAAGGCCTTGTCGCCGGCGAGGACCGTGCCGCCCGACGACTTGGTGTCGGTGATGGCCGTGTCGAGGATGTTCGTGCCGGCCTTCAGCGTCTTGAGGAAGGCGGCCTCCTCGGCGAGGGCCACGGTCTCGATCCGCTGCCGGTCGGTGACCAGCTCCGGGTACTGCTGGCCCATCATGCCGATGACGACGTCGATGAGGTCCTTGACGACCGGTCCGGTGGCGCCGAGCAGCCGCATGTTGCGGATGGCGCGGCGCATGATGCGGCGCAGTACGTAGCCGCGGCCTTCGTTGCCGGGGCTCACACCGTCGCCGATGAGCATGACGGAGGTGCGCATGTGGTCGGTGACCACACGCAGCGAGACGTCGGAGGCGTGGGCGGCGCCGTACTCGACACCCGTCAGCTCGGTGGCCTTGTTGATGACGGCCATCGAGGTGTCGATCTCGTACATGTTCTGTACGCCCTGGAGAATCATCGCGAGGCGTTCCAGGCCGAGGCCCGTGTCGATGTTCTTGCTGGGCAGCTCGCCGAGGATCTCGAAGTCGTCCTTCGAGATGCCCTCGCCGCGCTCGTACTGCATGAAGACCAGGTTCCAGATCTCCACGTACCGCTCGTCGTTGACGGCCGGGCCGCCCTCGACGCCGAACTCGGGGCCGCGGTCGTAGTTGATCTCGGAGCACGGACCACAGGGGCCCGGGACGCCCATGGACCAGTAGTTGTCCTTCTTGCCCAGGCGCTGGATGCGCTCGGACGGGACGCCGATCTTGTCGCGCCAGATGGTCTCGGCCTCGTCGTCGTCGAGGTAGACCGTGATCCACAGACGCTCGGGGTCGAGGCCGTAACCACCCTTGTCCTGGGGCGAGGTGAGCAGCTCCCAGGCGTAGGTGATGGCACCTTCCTTGAAGTAGTCCCCGAAGGAGAAGTTGCCGCACATCTGGAAGAACGTGCCGTGGCGGGTGGTCTTGCCGACCTCTTCGATGTCGGGCGTGCGCACGCACTTCTGCACGCTGGTGGCGCGCGCCCAGGGGGCCTTGACCTCGCCGAGGAAGTACGGCTTGAAGGGGACCATGCCGGCGGGGACCAGGAGCAGAGTCGGGTCGTCCGCGATGAGCGACGCCGAAGGGACGACGGTGTGACCGCGCTCCTCGTAGAAGCTCAACCAGCGGCGGCGGATTTCAGCCGACTCCATCAGTGGTCCTCATTCCGGTTGTACGAGTACGTCGTGTTGTCGATGTACTTGATCTGCTTGCTGTCGCCGGACTGCCCGCCGCCGAGCGCGCGGAGGCGGCGCTGCGTGGGCAGTTCGGGGTCCGGCTGCCCGTTCAGCCCGAGCACCTCGCCGAGTTCGGCCTCTCGCTGGGCCATCCCGTCGCGGACGTCGAGCGCGAACTCCTTGAGCCGGTGGCCCGCGTCGATCGCCTTGTTGGCGGCCTGTGCCGCGAGGCTCTCGGGGGTCAGCTGCCTGAGCTTGCGGTTTACCTTGGTGGTGGCCCATACACCCGCGGCTGCGCCCGCGGTGAACCAGAACGTACGGCGGAACATCGCTGCGTCAGTCCTTCTTCCGCTTTCCCCGCCGCGCGGACGGGACGGTGCGGCCCACGATCACGGTACGCCGGGACGCTTTGTCGGGCACATTCTCACGACGGCCTCCGATGGCCCGGCGCACGCCGTAGCCGAACGCCGCGACCTTGACCAGCGGGCCGCCGAACGTGGAGGCGACGGTCGTCGACAGCGCCGAGGCGTTCGACGTGACCTCCTGGACGTCCGACGCGATGGCGTCGACCCGGTCGATCTGTGTCTGCGCGGAGCGCACGGCTGCCGAGGCGTCGGCCAGGAGCGGAACGGCCTGCTCGGTCACGTCCGCCACGAGCTTGGTGGTCGCCCTGAGCGTCTGGGCCAGCCTCACCAGCGCGACGGCGAGGAAGGAGACCAGGATCGCCCAGAAGACGGCCACCAGGATCCCGGCCACCTCACCACCGGACACTGTGCACCCGCTCCCTGACTGTGTGCCTGAACATCGAAAAGTCGTCACCCGAGCCTATCGCGCCGGGGCCGTGGCTCCGTACCGCATTTATCCGCTCGGGAGTGTGGAGTTGCGCGAACCGATTGTACGGAGCGCTAACGGGTCAGTACGCTCCGTATCTCATGCACCGTTCTCACCCCGCCCGGCGCTCCGGTCCCGCCGCACCGGGCAATCTGCCCCTGGAACTCGACGCGTTCGTGGGGCGCTCCGAGGAGCTCGCCCGGCTGGCCGAGGCGCTGGAGTCGGTCCGGCTGGTCACCGTGACCGGCATGGGAGGCGTCGGAAAGACGCGCCTGGCCGTGCGCGCGGCCGCGGCGACGGACCCGCGGGACGGGGTGTGGCGCGTGGACCTGTCCGCGGTGCACGATCCGGAACTCGTCGAGTACGCGGTGGCCGAGGCGCTCGGTCTGACGGACCACACGGCGAAGCCGCAGCGCCAGGTGCTGCTCGATCACGTCGCCCGGCGCCGGCTCCTGCTGGTCCTGGACGGCTTCGAGCATCTGGTGGACGTCAGCGCCTCACTGGTGGGCGAGTTGCTGCGGCGGGCGCCGGGGCTGCGGGTGCTGGCGGTGGGGCGCAGACCGCTGGACATCGCGGGCGAGCGGGTGTTCCCGCTGGCCTCGCTGGCCGCGGCGGAGGCGGTCGAGCTGTTCGCGGACCGGGCGGCGGCCCGGGTGCCCGGGTTCGCGCTGGACGAGGGGACCAGGTCCGACGTCCTGGAGCTGTGCCGGCGTCTGGACGGGATCCCGCTGGCGCTGGAGCTGGCGGCGGGGCGCGTCGGCGCCCTCTCCCCCGGGCAGCTGCTCGCCCGGCTCGAGGACCGGTTCCGGCTGCTGACCGGCGGTGTGCGCGACGCGCCGCCGCGGCACCGGACGCTGCGGACGGCGATCGGCTGGAGCCACGAGTTGTGCACACCTGCGGAGCGGCTGCTGTGGGCACGCCTTTCGGTGTTCGCCGGGCAGTTCGACCTGGAGGCCGCCGAGTACGTGTGCAGCGGGGAAGGACTGCCCGCTGACGACGTCCTGGACGTGCTCGGCGAGCTGCTCGCGCAGTCGGTGCTGTCACGCGAGGAGACCACGGCGGGCGTGCGCTACCGGATGCTGGACACGGTCCGGGCCTACGGAGCCAACTGGCTGGAGGCGACGGGCGACGCGGAGCGGCTGCGCCGGCGCCACCGCGACTGGTACATGGGCCTGGTCACCTGGTGCGAGCTGGACTGGTTCTCGCCGCGGCAGGGCGAGGTGGCACAGCGCGTGGAGACGGAACTGCCCAATGTCCGCCGCGCGCTCGAGTACTCGCTGACCGAACCCGGCGAGGCGCATCTGGGCCAGTATCTGGCGGGCGCGCTGTGGTTCTACTGGGTCGGCTGCGGGCGGCTGTCGGAGGGGCGGCACTGGCTGGAGCGCAGCGTCGAGCTCGACGGCGACCGCGACCAGTCACGGCTGAAGGCCCTGTGGGTGCTCGGCTATGTGGCGGTCCTCCAGGGGGACTCGGTGCCCGCGCTGTCCGCGCTCCAGGAGTGCCGTGAGGAGGCGGAGCGCTGCGAGAACGCGGTCGCGGTGGCGTACGCGGAACACCGCACCGGCTGTCTTGCCCTGGTCTCGGACGACATGGCGCGCGCCGAGGTGCTGCTGCGCTCGGCGCTGGACCGCTATCACGAGATCGGGGAGCTCAACAGCAACGTGCTGATGGGCCAGGTCGAACTGGCGATGGCCCTGGCCTTCCAGGGCGACATGCCGGCCGCGGTGAAACTGTGCGAGGACGTCCGCGGGGTGTGCGAGGACCACGGGGAGCGCTGGGCGCTCGCGTACGCGCTGTACGTCCTCGCCTACCAGGCCCACTCCGAGGGCGATCACGCGAGGGCCCGCGGTCTGCTGGAGCAGGGGCTCGGGATCGCGAACGGTTTCCACGATCTGCTCGGTGCCGTTCTCGCGGTCGAGCTGCTCGCCCTGGTCACGGTGGTGGAGGGGGACGCCGCCGAGGCCGCACTGCTCCAGGGGGCGGCGTCGCGGATGTGGCCGTCGGTGGGCCTACCGCTGTTCGGTTCGGCGTACTACAACGCGCCGCACGAGCGGTGCGCGGCCCTTTCCCGGCAGCAGCTGGGCGACGAGCGGTACGAGGAGTGCGTACGCGCGGGAGAGCTGCTCGGGCAGGACGCGGCCGTCGCGCGGGCGCTCGGCGGGGCCGGGGTGCCGGCGCTCGGGGCGGTGCCGTCGCAGCGACGACTGCCCCCGGACGTGCGAGAGCCCGCCGTCTCGCCCACCTCGAAGGGCGGGGAGACGACGGGCTGACGTTGACGCGCAGGTGGTACCGCGTCCGCTGTCGGAAGATCAGCGGGCGTAGTACTCGACGACGAGCTGCTCGTCGCAGATCACCGGGATCTCCTTGCGGTTCGGCTCGCGGTCCAGGCGGAAGGCCAGGGCGGCGAGGTTCACCTGGAGGTAGCGCGGGGTCTCACCGTCGGGGGCGAAGCCACCGGCGCGGGAAACCTCGAACAGCGTCTTGCTGCGGCTGCGCTCGCGGACCATCACGACGTCGTCGGGACGGACGCGGAACGAGGGCTTGTCGACCTTCTGGCCGTTGACCTCGATGTGACCGTGCACGACCATCTGGCGGGCCTGGTAGATCGTGCGGGCGATGCCCGAACGAAGGACCAGCGCGTCGAGACGACGCTCCAGCTCGATGATCAGGGCCTCACCGGTCTTGCCCTGGACCTTGGAGGCACGCTCGTAGGCGCGGACGAGCTGGCGCTCGGACACGTCGTACTGCGCGCGCAGACGCTGCTTCTCGAGCAGACGGACCTTGTAGTCCGAGTTCTGCTTGCGGCCACGGCCGTGCTCGCCCGGCGGGTAGGGGCGGGCCTCGAAGTACTTGACGGCCTTCGGGGTCAGCGCGATACCGAGCGCACGCGACTTCTTGACCTTGGGGCGGGACTGATTCGCCACTGTCTGTATCTCTTTCCTGTTTCCGGCTCACCCGGTTAAAGGAGGTCGCATCCGCAGCCGGGGAAACCCCGCGGGTCCTGACGGACCTGCCGGGCAGCCGCTCCCTGGTCTGGGCACAACGTGCAGCACACGAGTAGCCCACCGACCGTTCCCGGAGACCGGGTGGTGGTGGGCAGCCCGCGACACCTTCGACGGTGCGCGACGCTCCTGGATCCCCTCGCCGTACGCATACGGTGCGGGGTTCCGGCTGGATGTCCCGTTGGGTGATGCCGACCGGAGCCGGACACGGGACGCAGCGCTTCGAGCCATGCTACAGGGTGGTCAGGCGCGTCCTCTACCGAGGTGTTTCCTGGTCCACTCCACCGCGTCGGCGTACCGCGCCTCGGCGCCGTGCCGGGTCGGCGCGTAGTACTCCCGGTCCTTGAGCGTCTCGGGCGCGTACTGCTGGGCCGCGATGCCCTCGGGCAGGTCGTGCGGATACACATACCCCTGGGCGTGCCCGAGCTTGGCCGCGCCCTTGTAGTGCCCGTCGCGCAGATGGGCGGGCACCGGGCCCGTGTGCCCCTTGCGCACGTCCTCCATGGCGGCGCCGATGGCCGTGGTCGCGGCGTTGGACTTGGGGGCCAGCGCGAGGGCGATGGTGGCGTGGCTGAGGATGAGCGCGGCCTCGGGGAAGCCGATCATCGCGACGGCCTGGGCGGCGGCCACGGCCGTGGGCAGCGCGTTCGGGTCGGCGAGGCCGATGTCCTCGCTCGCGGAGATCATCAGGCGGCGCGCGATGAAACGGGGGTCCTCCCCCGCCTCGATCATCCGGGCCAGGTAGTGCAGGGCGGCGTCCACGTCGGAGCCGCGGATGGACTTGATGAGGGCGCTCGCCACGTCGTAGTGCTGGTCGCCGTCGCGGTCGTACTTCACGGCGGCGCGGTCGACCGTCTCCTCCAGCGTCTGGAGCGTGATCTCCGGCTCGCCCTTGTCGAGGGCGGCGCCGGCCGCCGCCTCCAGGGCGGTCAGGGCGCGGCGGGCGTCGCCGCCCGCGATGCGCAGCAGATGCTTCTCGGCGTCCCCGGGCAGGGCGACGGACCCCTTGAGACCGCGCTCGGCGTCCAGGGCCCGGCGCAGCAGTCCGCGCAGGTCGTCGTCGGTGAGCGGTTCGAGGGTGAGCAGGAGGGAGCGGGAGAGCAGCGGCGAGATCACCGAGAAGTACGGGTTCTCGGTGGTCGCGGCGATCAGGGTCACCCAGCGGTTCTCGACCGCCGGGAGCAGGGAGTCCTGCTGGGCCTTGCTGAAACGGTGGATCTCGTCCAGGAAGAGGACGGTCTCCTTGCCGTAGCCGCCGGCGGCGCGGCGGGCACCCTCGATGACCGCACGCACCTCCTTGACGCCCGCGGTGATCGCGGAGAGTTCCACGAAGCGCTTGTCGGTGGCCTTGGAGACGACGTACGCGAGGGTCGTCTTGCCGGTGCCCGGCGGTCCCCAGAGGATCACCGAGGACGGTCCGGCCGGGCCTCCGCTTCCCTCGGCCACGAGTCTGCGCAGGGGAGAGCCCGGCTTCAGCAGATGCTGCTGCCCCACGACCTCGTCGAGGGTGCGCGGGCGCATCCGTACGGCCAGGGGGCTGCCGGACGGGTCCTTCTCCTGGCGTTCTTCCGCGGCGGCGGTGAACAGGTCGGGCTCCACGCTCGAAACCCTATGTCACGCCACCGACAATCCCTCCCGGGCCGTGGACCGCGGTCGCGGTCCCGCCCGCGGTCATGGCCGCTGTCGTGCTCGCGCGGAGCCCGTCAGCTGGTCCAGAAGTCCCACCAGCGGGTCAGGATCAGCATGCCGATGATGCCGATGTGCAGGGTCGGCAGGACCCAGGTGAACTCGCCGAAGAAGCTCCTCGTCCAGCGCGGGGCGGGCAGGAAGCCGGCCCGGACGTTGAAGGAGGTCACATACCAGAACATGGTGATCGTGGCGACCCAGGCGAGGCTGCACCACAGGCACAGCGAGTTGATCCGGTACAGCGACTGGAACTGGAGCCAGGTGCAGAACGCGACCCCGAAGAGCGTGCCCGCGTTGAAGGTCAGCCAGTACCAGCGCGGGAAGGTGGCCCGCGCGAGCAGGCTCACACCGACGCAGATCACGATGCCGTAGGCGACCAGGCCCATCATCGGGTTCGGGAAGCCGAAGGCCGAGGCCTGGGCGCTCTTCATGATGTTGCCGCAGGAGACCACCGGGTTCAGGCTGCACCCCGGGACGAAGTTCGGGTTCTCCAGCAGCTTGAACTTGTCGATCGTGATGACCCACGCGGCAAGGAGACCGGCCGCCCCCGTGATCACCAGCAGCACGGCGAGAGCGCGGCCGGCGCCGACGGTCCGCGCGACGGCGGCGGGGCGTTCCTGATCGGTCGGGACGTCCTTGACTGTCGTCTTGTTCATCACGCCGTTTCCGTAGCTTCGAAGGGGCCTGCGGGCAGGCTCATTGTGCCGTACCCGCCCGGCCTCCCACCGTTCGGTGGACATAAGAAGGTACGCACGGAGGCCCCGGAACGCTCGGTTCGGGGAGAGGCTCGTGCGCATGACGACACAAGCGGATCAACTCGCGGTGGACGTACGGGGACTGCGCAAGCAGTACGGGGACGTGACCGCGGTCGACGGTATCGATCTGGGCATCAGGCGGGGCGAGGTGTTCGGCCTGCTCGGGCCGAACGGCGCGGGCAAGAGCACCACCGTGGAGATCCTCCAGGGCAATCGCCGGCGGGACGCGGGCGAGGTCTCGGTCCTCGGCTCGGACCCGGCGACGGGCACGCGCGCGTGGCGCGCGCGGGTGGGAATCGTCTGGCAGGACGAATCCGCGCCCGCCGAGTTGACGGTGGGCGAGACGGTGAGGCATTTCTCCCGTTATTACCCGAATCCCCGCGACCCGGGGGAAGTCATCGGCCTGGTCGGCCTCGAGGAGAAGGAGGGCAGCAGGATCAAGTCGCTCTCGGGCGGCCAGCGCCGGCGGCTCGACGTGGCGCTCGGAGTGATCGGCGGACCCGAGCTGCTGCTCCTGGACGAGCCGACCACGGGCTTCGACCCGGCGGCACGACGGCAGTTCTGGGAGCTGATCCGCAAGCTGGCCGACGAGGGCACGACCATCCTCCTGACCACGCACTACCTGGAGGAGGCCGAGGCCCTCGCGGACCGGCTCGCGGTCGTCGCGCGGGGCCGGGTCGTGGCCGAGGGCGAACCCGCCGCGCTGCGCGAACGGTTCGGCACCGAGGCCACGGTGGAGTGGACGGAGGCGGACGGCAGCCCGCGCGGCGAACGCACGGACACCCCCACCAGAACGGTGGCCGAACTCATCCGCCGCTTCGACGGGGAGATCCCGGGACTGCGGGTGAGCCGCCCCACCCTGGAGGACGTCTATCTGCGACTGACCGGCCAGGAGGACGCGCGATGACCACGACCGGTGTACGCCAGGAGACGGGCAACGCCTCCGGACGGCTCCCCGGCGCCTGGGGCCTCGGACTGGGCCGCGGCGGCCTGGAGATCAGGCAGTTCTTCCGACAGCGCGACCAGGTGGTGTTCACGTTCGCCTTCCCGGTCGTCTTCCTGTTCCTGTTCGCGTCGATCTTCAGCAACGACGTGAAGGGCGCGGGCATCACCGCCTCGCAGCTGTACGTCCCGGCGATGATGGCCGCGGGCATCATGTCGACCAGCTTCCAGTCCCTCGGCATCTCGATCGCGATCGAACGGGACGAGAAGGTGCTGCGCCGGCTGCGCGGCACTCCGATGCCACCGGCCGCGTACTTCTTCGGCAAGATATGGCTGGTCCTGGTGACCGGCGCCCTGGAGACGGCGATCCTGCTCACCGCGGGCACCACGCTCTACGGCGTCGACCTGCCCTCGGACCCCGCCAGGTGGGCCGACTTCGGATGGATCTTCGTCCTCGGGCTCACGGCCTGCGCCCTGCTCGGCATCGCGGTCAGCTCGGTCCCGAAGTCCGGCAAGAGCGCCACCTCGGTGGTCGTCCTGCCCTTCCTCGTCCTTCAGTTCATCTCCGGGGTGTACATCTCCGTCGACACCATCCCGGACTGGATGCTCAACATCGGCGCGCTGTTCCCGCTCAAGTGGATGTGCCAGGGGCTGCGCGGGGTGTTCCTGCCCGACTCCGCGAAGGTCCTGGAGCAGACGGGCGACTGGGAGTTCGGGCGGGTCGCGCTGGTGCTCGGGGCGTGGTGCCTCGGAGGGCTGCTGCTGTGCCTGCTGACGTTCCGGTGGAAGAACCGGCGCGACGGCTGACCACTCCGGCCGGGCGCCCGCTCCGGTACCGGACGGCCGCGGCGCCCCCTCCGGTACCGGACAGGTCCACCGCGCGCCGTCACGGTGCCGGACCAGGACAGGTCCGGCGCCGGACGGGGCCCGCCCCGGTGGGAGTCGGCCACCGGGACGGGGTCGAGCGCGTCAGCCCAGGCGCGAGCGCAGTTCGGCCACGATCTCGCCGGTCGCGACCGCCGCCTGCTCCCCGGACTCCATGTCCTTGAGCTGCACGACGCCCTCGGCGAGATCACGCTCACCGGCGACGACCGTGAAGCGGGCCCCGCTGCGGTTCGCGTTCTTCATCGCGCCCTTGAGGCCCTTGGCGCCGTACGAGAAGTCGGCGGCGACACCGGCCCTGCGCAGCTCGGTGACCACACCGAACAGCAGCCGGCGGGCCTCCTCGCCCAGCGGCACCGCGAACACGCTGGTGGCCGCGGGGAGTTCGAGCTCCACGCCCTCCGCCTCCAGCGCGAGCACCGTACGGTCGACGCCCAGCGCCCAGCCGACGGACGGCAGCGCGGGGCCGCCGATCATCTCGGACAGCCCGTCGTAACGGCCGCCGCCGCCCACCGCGGACTGCGAGCCGAGCCCGTCGTGCACGAACTCGAAGGTCGTGCGCGTGTAGTAGTCCAGACCGCGCACCAGCTTGGGGTCGTCCTCGAAGGAGACGCCCGCCGCCGTGATCAGGTCGCGGACCTCCTCGTGGTACGCCTTGCACGCGTCGCAGAGGTAGTCGCGCAGCAACGGCGCCCCGCCCAGCTGCTTCTGGACGTCCTCGCGCTTGTCGTCGAGCACGCGCAGTGGGTTGATCTCCGCGCGGCGCAGCGTCTCCTCGTCGAGGTCCAGGCCGCGCAGGAAGTCCTGGAGCGCGGCCCGGTAGACGGGACGGCACTCTTTGTCGCCCAGGCTGTTCAGCAGGATGCGGAAGTTCCGCAGGCCGAGCGAGCGGTACGCCTGGTCGGCCAGGATGATCAGCTCGGCGTCGAGCGCCGGGTCCTCGGCTCCGATCGCCTCGGCGCCCACCTGGGAGAAGTGGCGGTAACGGCCCTTCTGGGGGCGCTCGTAGCGGTAGTACGAGCCCGAGTACCAGAGCTTGACGGGGAGGTTGCCCGCCTTGTGCAGGTTGGCCTCGAGCGCCGCGCGCAGGACGGAGGCGGTTCCCTCGGGGCGCAGGGCGAGCCTGTCGCCGCCCTTGGTCTCGAAGGCGTACATCTCCTTGGTCACGATGTCGGTGGACTCGCCGACCCCGCGCGCGAACAGCTCGACGTTCTCGAAGCCGGGTGTCTCGATGTAGCCGTAGCCGGAGTTGCGCAGCGGGGCCGCGATGGCCTCGCGGACCGCGAGGTACTTGGCGCTGTCCGGCGGGATGAGGTCGTACGTGCCCTTGGGGGCCCTGAAGGTGCTCACGGAAGTCTTGTCACATTCCTCGTCGAGGAGCGGAGGTCGGGTCCGCTCCCAGCCCGGCGGCCACCTGCCGAAGGTACGGGTTGGTGGCGCGCTCCTGGCCGATGGTCGTCTGGGGGCCGTGGCCGGACAGCACCACGGTCGAGTCGTCGAGCGGCAGGCACACACGGCCCAGCGAGTCGAGCATCTCGTCCATGTCGCCGCCCGGCAGATCGGTGCGTCCGATGGAGCCGGCGAACAGCAGATCCCCGGAGAAGAAGACGGACGGGACGTCCGCGTTCTCGGGCATCCGGAACGTCACCGACCCCTTCGTATGGCCCGGGGCGTGCGCGACGGAGAGGTCGAGGCCCGCCAGCTTCAGTTCCGCGCCGTCGGTCAGGGTCCGCACGTCGTCGGGCTCCCCCACGGTCAGCTCGCCCATCAGCGGCATTCCGATGGACCGGCCGAGCGCCTTCTCGGGGTCGCTCATCATGTAGCGGTCCGCCGGGTGGATCCAGGCCGGCACGTCGTTGGCTCCGCACACCGGGACGACCGAGGCGACATGGTCGATGTGGCCATGGGTCAGGATGACCGCGACGGGCTTGAGCCGATGCTTCTTGAGCGCGTCCTCGACTCCCTGAGCGGCCTGATGGCCCGGGTCGATGATGACGCACTCCTCACCCGCGGCGGGGGCGACCAGGTAACAGTTGGTCCCCCAGGCCCCGGCGGGGAACCCGGCAATGAGCACGATCGTCCTTCGTGGTGGCGTACGCGCTGGTGTCGTACGGGCGGTTGGCTGTGGATCAGAGCCTACCGGCGCTGCCGATTCCTCAGCGAACCCATATACGGTACGGGGCACACGCAGGCGGTCGGCTCACGCGACCCCCGCGTCCCACTCGCCGTACGAGACGCACGAGGAGAAACCCGGTGGTCAGCCAGGAACAGCGGCGGCGTCAGCTCGCCCGGGAGAAGTTCTTGCGACAGCAGCAGCGCCGCACATCCGCTCGACGAAGGACCCAAACCCGCAACGCGGTGATCGCGGCGGTCGTCGGCGTGCTCGTCGCGGGCGGTGCGACGGCTTACGCGACCGGGCTCTTCAAGAGCGACGACAAGAAGTCCAACGCGGGCGCCGAGGTGACGCCCAGCGCGACGCCGAGCGCGGCGCCGACGAGCAAAGCTCCCGATCCGTGCGAGAAGCCCGCGCCGGGTACGGTGAAGTCGCTCACGTGGAAGAAGGAGCCGGCCCTCACCATCGACAAGTCGGCCGCCTACACCATGAAGATGGCGACGACCTGCGGTGACATCGACATCGCCCTGAAGGCGTCGGCCGCCCCGCACACGGTGAACTCGTTCGACTTCCTCGCCGGCAAGGGTTTCTTCGACCACACCAAGTGCCACCGGCTCACCACCAAGGGCATCTACGTCCTCCAGTGCGGCGACCCGACGGCCCAGGGCAGCGGCGGTCCGGGCTACACCATCCCGGACGAGAACCTGAAGGACGCGTCGCTCAAGAACAACACGTACCCGGCGGGCACGATCGCCATGGCCAACACCGGCCAGAAGCACACCGGCGGCAGCCAGTTCTTCCTGGTGTTCGCGGACAGTCAGCTTCCGCCCAGCTACACACCGTTCGGAACTATTTCCAAGTCCGGTCTGACGGTCCTCAAGAAGATCGCGGCCGCCGGTGAGAGCACGGGTCAGGGCGACGGCGCGCCGAACGCGACTGTCGTGATCAACAAGCTGACCGTGACGAAATCCTGACCGTCAGCTGCTGAATTTCGGTCGCGCGGGATGCGGACAGCCGCCCCGCCGGTCGCCTATGTTGGCCGTGACGAAACTGTGGACGATGCCAGGGGGCGCTGAAGCCCCCCGCAGGCATCATGTGGAGGAGGCGCTGTGAGCAGCGACCCGTGGGGCCGCGTCGACGAGACGGGGACCGTGTACGTGCGTACGGCCGACGGCGAGCAGGTCGTCGGATCCTGGCAGGCCGGCACGCCTGATGAGGCGTTGGCCTACTTCGAGCGCAAGTACGAAGGCCTGGTTGTCGAGATCGGCCTCCTCGAAAAGCGAGTGAAGACCACCGACCTGTCGGCGAAGGACGCCCAGACCGCCATCGATCACATCCGCGATCAGGTGGTCGCCCACCACGCGGTCGGTGATCTGGACGCGTTGAAGGTGCGGCTGGACAAGCTCGTGGAGACCGTCGACGCGCGCCGCGAGGAACGCAAGGTCCAGCGGGCCAAGCAGTCCGACGAGGCACGGCACGCCAAGGAGGCGCTGGTCGTCGAGGCCGAGGAGCTGGCGCAGAGCGACCAGTGGCGGGCGGCCGGCGAGCGGCTGCGCGCGCTGGTGGACACGTGGAAGGGGCTGCCGCGACTCGACCGCAAGTCGGACGACGAGCTGTGGCACCGCTTCTCGCATGCCCGCTCGGCGTTCTCCAAGCGGCGCAAGGCGCACTTCGCCTCGCTGGACGCGCAGCGCGAGGAGGCCCGCAAGACCAAGGAGAAGCTGGTCGCCGAGGCCGAGGCGCTGTCCGGCTCCTCGGACTGGGGTCCGACGGCGGCCCGCTACCGCGAGCTGATGGCGGACTGGAAGGCCGCGGGCCGCGCCCAGCGCGAGCACGAGGACGATCTGTGGAACCGCTTCCGCGGCGCCCAGGACGTGTTCTTCGCGGCGCGCAGCGGGGTCTTCGCCGAGCGCGACGCGGAGCAGACGGAGAACCTGAAGCTCAAGGAGGAGCTGGCCGAGGAGGCCGAGAAGCTCGTCCCGGTGGGCGATCTGAAGGCGGCCCGCGCGGCCTTCCGTTCCATCAACGAGCGCTGGGAGGCCATCGGCCACGTGCCGCGCGACGCCCGCCCGAAGGTCGAGGGCCGGATGCACGCGGTGGAGCGGGCTCTCCAGGAGTCGGAGGAGACCGAGTGGCGCCGGACGAACCCGGAGGCACGCGCGCGTGCCGAGGGTCTGACCGGTCAGCTCCAGGCCGCCGTCGACAAGCTCAAGGGCCAGATCGAGGCCGCGCGGTCGGCGGGCAACACCTCGAAGGCCGACAAGCTCCAGAAGGAGCTGGACGGCCGTCAGGCGCTGCTGGACCAGGCGCTGAAGGGTCTTCAGGAGTTCGGCGGCTGAGTTCGTCCGGACCTGCGCGAGGGGCCCCCGTACGGTGCGTACGGGGGCCCCTTCGCGTGTCTCCGGCGTCAGGCCTCGGAGGGTCTGCGGGCCGAGGTCACGCGGTACACGTCGTAGACGCCCTCGACGCCCCGGACGGCCTTCAGGACGTGTCCCAGGTGCTTGGGGTCGCCCATCTCGAAGGTGAACCGGGAGGTGGCGACCCGGTCCCGGGAGGTCTGGACGGCCGCGGACAGGATGTTCACGTGCTGGTCGGACAGGACACGGGTGACGTCCGACAGCAGCCGTGACCGGTCGAGCGCCTCGACCTGTATGGCGACCAGGAAGACCGAGGACTGGGTGGGGGCCCACTCGACCTCGAGGATGCGTTCGGGCTCGCGCGAGAGCGAGTCGACGTTGACGCAGTCGCTGCGGTGGACCGAGACGCCGCTGCCGCGGGTGACGAATCCGATGATCGGGTCGCCCGGCACCGGCGTGCAGCAGCGGGCGAGCTTGACCCACACGTCGTCGACGCCCTTGACGACCACACCGGGGTCGTTGTTGCTGCGCCGCTTGCGGCCGCGGCCCCGCGCCGGGGGTACGGACTCGTCGATCTCCTCGGTGGCCGCCTCCTCGCCGCCGAGCGCCTGCACGAGCTTCTGCACGACGCTCTGGGCGGTGACGTGGCCCTCGCCGATCGCCGCGTACAGGGACGAGATGTCGGGGTAGCGCATCTCGTGCGCGAGGGTGACGAGCGAGTCCCCGGTGAGGATCCGCTGGATCGGCAGGTTCTGCTTGCGCATCGCGCGCGCGATGGCGTCCTTGCCGTGCTCGATCGCCTCGTCGCGG